>JBBQHA010000056.1:0-18251 GCA_038323475.1 Lysobacterales bacterium | reverse complement strand
GCACCTGCGCGGCGTGCGGCACGCTGCACCCGCGCCCCGCGCACTACGAAGACGACGCGCAGCTCGATCCGTCGTGAGCACCTGCCGGCGCCTGCGGGCTCCGGCAGCCGGGTAGAATGGGCACATGCTCAAGATCGACGTCCACGCCCATATCCTTCCGCGCGACTGGCCGGATCTCGCCACGAAATACGGCGACGACCGCTTCGCGGTGATCCACCACACCGCCGACGGCCGCCATCGCATCTACAAGGTCGGCAAGTTCTTCCGCGAGGTGTTCCCGAAAACCTGGGACGCCGAGGAACGCATGGCCGACTACGCGCGCTTCGGCGTGCAGGTGCAGGTGATCAGCACGGTGCCGGTGATGTTCAGTTACTGGGCGAAGCCGCACCACGCGCTCGAACTGCACCAGTCGCTGAACGACCACACCGCCGCGATCTGCCGCAAGCACCCGCGTCACTACGCGGGCATCGGCACCGTGCCGCTGCAGTCGCCGCGGCTGGCGATCCAGGAACTCGAGCGCTGCATGGACCAACTCGACCTGCAGGGCGTGCAGATCGGCAGCCACGTCAACGACTGGAACCTCGACGCGCCCGAGTTGTTCGAATTCTTCCGTGCCGCGAGCGAACTCGGCGCGGCGATCCTCGTACACCCGTGGGACATGATGGGCAAGGACAGCATGCCGAAGTACTGGCTGCCATGGCTGGTCGGAATGCCGGCCGAGCAGGCGCGCGCCGCGTGCTGCCTGATCTTCGGCGGCGTGCTCGAACGCCTGCCGAAACTCAAGGTCTGCTTCGCGCACGGCGGCGGCAGTTTCCCCTACACCATCGGCCGCATCGAACACGGTTTCAAGATGCGGCCCGACCTCGTCGCGACCGACAACCCGCGCAATCCGCGCGACTACCTCGACCGCGTCTTCTTCGATTCGTGGGTAGCCGACGACCGCGCGCTGCGCTACCTCATCGACACGGTCGGCATCAAGCGCGTGATGATGGGCACCGACTATCCGTTCCCGCTCGGCGAACAGGAACCCGGCAGCTACATCGACGGACTGGGTCTGTCCGAACCGGACCAGGCGCAACTCTTCCACGCCACGGCGCTGGACTGGCTGGGCCTGCCCGCATCGCGGTTCGGAGCGAATCCTTGAGCGCATCCGGGCTCGCGCCGGAGTTGTCCGAAGCCGGCGCGCTCGCTCGCGATGCCGCCGATCCGCTGCGCGGTTTCCGCGACGAATTCCTGATTCCGCCTCCAAGCGATCCTTCGGTCGATCCGGATGCGCAGCTGTACTTCGCCGGCAATTCGCTCGGCCTGCAGCCGCGCGGCGTGCGCGAGGCGCTGCTGATCGAACTCGACGACTGGGCGCGGCTCGGCGTCGAGGCGCATTTCCACGGCCGTCATCCGTGGATGCCGTATCACCTGGAAGTGCGCGCGCACCTCGCGGAAATCGCCGGTGCGCTGCCGTCCGAAGTGGTCGCGATGAATTCGCTGACCACGAACCTGCATCTGATGATGGTCAGTTTTTACAGGCCCACGACGGAACGCAATGCGATCCTGATCGAGGCCGGCACGTTCCCGTCCGACCACCATGCGATGGAATCGCAGATCCGTTTCCATGGTTTCGATCCGAAGACCGCGTTGATCGAACTCGAAGGCGATCCCGATACCGGCCTGATCGGCATCGAGGCGATCGAGCGCGCGCTGCACGAACATGGATCGCGCGTCGCGCTGGTGCTGTGGCCCGGCGTGCAATACCGCACCGGCGAAGCCTTCGATCTCGCCGCGATCGCGAAGCTCGCGCACGCGCACGGTTGCGCGGTCGGCTTCGACCTTGCGCACGCCGCCGGCAACCTGCCGCTCGCGCTGCACGACAGCGATGCGGATTTCGCGGTCTGGTGCAGCTACAAGTACCTGAACTCCGGTCCCGGCGCGGTGGCCGGATGCTTCGTGCACGACCGCCACGCACGCGCCGACCTGCAGCGTTTCGCCGGCTGGTGGGGGCACGACCAGAAGACCCGTTTCAGGATGGGCCCGGAGTTCATGCCGACGCCGGGCGCGGACGGCTGGCAGCTCAGCAATCCGCCGATCCTCGCGCTCGCTCCGCTGCGCGTGTCGCTGGACATGTTCCATCGCGCGGGCATGGCACGGCTGCGCGAAAAATCCCTGCAGCTCACCGGCTATCTCGAAACGCTGATCCGTGCGCGCCTGTCCGACACGCTCTGGATCGTCACGCCGGCGGATCCGATGCGCCGCGGCTGCCAGCTTTCGCTGCGCGTGCATGGCGGCCGGGAACGCGGTCGCGCGCTGTTCGAGCATCTGCTGTCGCGCGGTATCGTCGGCGACTGGCGCGAACCGGACGTCATCCGCATTTCACCGACGCCGTTGTACAACCAGTACCGCGACGTGCTCGGTTTCGTGCAAGCCGTCGAACGCTGGCGGGACGGATAATCCGCCCCGGCCGTCTTGTTCCTGTTCCGTCATGCCCGCGAAGGCCGGCATCCAGCGCCACCGAACCATGCCCGACACGAAGCGACCATGCGGAGACGCCATGCACTCCTGTCACTTCTGCCCCTCGCGGGACTTCTCGCAGCGCTCGCCTATGTGCTGCTGGATGAAGGGTTCATCCGGTTCAACTATCCGAGCGTTTCCGACTATCCGGTCCGTGGCATCGACATTTCCCACCACCAGGGCGTGATCGACTGGAACCTGCTGGTGAAGGACGGCGTCCAGTTCGCCTACATCAAGGCATCCGAGGGCGCGACCTGGCGGGACAGCCGTTTTTCCGACAACTGGGCGGCTTCGCGCAAAGCCGGCGTCATGCCCGGCGCATACCACTACTATTCGCTGTGCGCGCAACCCCTGTTGCAGGCGCAGAATTTCCTGGCGTCGGCGCCACCATCGCCGTTCCACGCGATGCCTCCGGCGGTCGACCTCGAGTTCAGCGGCAACTGCTCGCGCAGACCGCCAGCCGCGGAGTTCCGCGCCGACCTCGGCGTGTTCCTGGACGCTGTGGAAGCCGGCTGGAACCGACGCGTCGTGCTTTACGTGAGTTCCGATTTCTACCCTTACGTCAAAGGGCGTTTCGGGGACCGTCCATTGTGGGTACGCAGCATTTTCGGTCCGCCACCGGTTGCCGGATTCGGGCGATGGCAGTTCTGGCAATATGCGAATCGAGGCCGCCTCCCGGGCACCTCCACCTTCGTCGACCTGAATGTTTTCAGCGGTTCGCAAGCGGACTTCGATTCGTTTGCCGATCCGCATCGCCCGACGGCGCCCAACGACTAGCTCCTCCAGGAAACGCAGATGATTTCGGGTTCACGGAAAATCACCATTGCCGGGGCCGGTCTTGCCGGCGCATTGCTTGCGGTCCTCCTCGCGCGGCGGGGCTGGGACGTGGACGTGTTCGAGAAACGCTCGGACCCGCGCGAAGTCGGTTACGAAGGCGGGCGTTCGATCAATCTCGCCCTGGCCGAACGCGGCCTGCACGCGCTGCGGCAGGCCGGTCTGCACGAGGCCGTGCTCGACCAGGCGGTGATGATGCGTGGCCGCATGGTGCATTTCCTCGATGGTCGCACCGACCTGCAGCGCTACGGCAAGGACGACAGCGAAGTGATCTGGTCCGTGCATCGCGGCCGGCTGAACCTGCTACTGCTCGATGCCGCCGAAGCCGCCGGCGCGCGCGTCCATTTCGACATGCGGCTCGATCGCGTGGATTTCGATGCGAAGACCCTGCGGCTGGCGAACGACCGCGACGGCAGCAGGCACACCCACGAATTCGAGGCCCTGGTCGGTGCCGACGGCGCCGGCTCGGCATTGCGCGGAGCCATCCATGCGGTTGCGCCGCTCGGCGAGCGCTTCGAACCGCTTGGCCACGGCTACAAGGAACTCGAAATCCCGCCCACTCCAGACGGCGGTTTCCGGATCGAACCGAACGCGCTGCACATCTGGCCGCGCGGCCGCTACATGTGCATCGCATTGCCGAACACCGAACGCACGTTCACGGTGACCCTGTTCCTGCCGCTGGAGTCGGGCAACGGCACGCCGGGATTCGATGCCCTGCCCGACGCCCGCGCCGCGCACGGGTTCTACGCGCGCGATTTCGCCGATGCGCTGCCGCTGATCCCGGATTTCGACAACGACTGGTCGCATAACCCGATCGGCATGCTCAGCACGCTGCACCTTGATCGCTGGACGCTGGATGGCCGCGCGGTCCTGATCGGCGACGCCGCGCACGCGATGGTGCCGTTCCACGGACAGGGCATGAACTGCGCATTCGAGGATTGCGTGGCGCTGGCAAGCCATCTCGACGACGGCGCCGATTTCGCATCCGCGTTCGCGGCGTTCGAGGCCGAGCGCCTGCCGAACGCGCGCGCGATCCAGCAGATGGCGCTGGAAAACTACCTCGAGATGCGCGATCGCGTGGATGATGCCGACTACCTGCTGCAGCGCCAGCTCGAACTCCTGCTCGCGGCGCGCCATCCGGACGTGTTCGTGCCGCGCTACGCGATGGTGACGTTCCGGCGCATTCCCTACGCGACGGCATTCGCACGCGGACAAATCCAGCGCGAATTGCTGGTGGAAGCCACACGCGGCATCTCGCGCATCGAGGACGTGGACCTCGCGGCCGTGGACCGCATCATTGCGGCGAAGCTGACCGCCCTGCCGAACGAGCGCAGCGAGTCCTGATGCCCCCGACTTTCTACTGGTACGACCTGGAAACCTTCGGCCAGGATCCGCGCCGCACCCGCATCGCGCAGTTCGCCGGCCTGCGCACCGACGCCGAACTGAATCCCGTCGGCGAGCCGCTCGTCCTTTACTGCAAGCCGGCCGACGACCTGCTGCCCTCGCCGGAAGCGACCCTGATCACCGGCATCACCCCGCAGCATGCATTGCGCGCGGGCATCGCCGAAGCGGAATTGATCGGCCACGTACTCGACGAATTCGCCGCACCGCAAACCTGCGTGGCCGGTTACAACTCGCTGCGTTTCGACGACGAGTTCGTCCGCTACGCGCTGTACCGCAATTTCCACGATCCCTACGAGCGCGAATGGCGCGGCGGCAATTCGCGCTGGGACCTGCTCGACATGATGCGTCTTGCGCATGCGCTGCGCCCGGACGGCATGGCCTGGCCGCTGCGCGCGACTGCCGCACAGGGACGTGCCAATGTCGCGGGCGCAGGAAGCGCAGGAGCGCCGAGCTTCAAGCTGACCGACCTCAGCGCGGCAAACGGCATCGGCCACGAACACGCGCACGATGCGCTGTCGGACGTGCAGGCGCTGGTCGGGCTTGCGAAGAAACTCAAGCAGGCGCAACCGCGACTGTTCGACTACTACCTCGGCATGCGCGACAAGCGCCGCGCGGCGGCGCTGCTCGACGTCGCGAACATGACCCCGGTGCTGCACGTCTCGGGCAAGTATTCGGCAGCGCGCGGAAGCGCCGCGCTGGTCGCGCCGATCTGCCGGCATCCGCAGATCGACAATCGCGTGATCGTGTTCGACCTCGACGCCGATCCGGAAGCGCTGCTCGCGCTCGATCCGGAAGACATCGCGGACCGGCTGTACACGCCGACAGCCGACCTGCCCGAAGGCGAGTCGCGGATCCCGCTCAAGGAAATCCACCTCAACCGCTGCCCCGCCCTCGTCGCGTTCGGACATCTGCGCGCCGACGACCTGGCGCGCCTGCGCATCGACGCCGACCTCGCGCTGCGGCGCGTGGAAGCCCTGCGTGCCGCCGAAGGCCTCGCCGCGAAAGTGCGGCAGGTGTATGCACGGCCGCGTGATGCGCGTGTGGTCGATGCCGACGCCGGGCTCTACGACGGCTTCCTGCCGGACCACGACCGCAAACTGTTCCAGCGCGTGCGGTCGTCGGCGCCCGCCGCGCTGCCCGCGTTCGCCGCGCAGTTCGAGGATGCGCGGTTGCAGGAACTCGTGTTCCGCTACCAGGCCCGCAACAGGCCGGAATCGCTGGATGCCGCGCAGCAGGCGCGCTGGAACGCCTATCGGCACGAACGACTGGACAGCGATATCGGCCTTTCCGAATATTCGTTCGAAACCTATGCCGGCAGCATCGCCGAGCAACGCAGGAAGCACGCCGGCGACGGACGCGCGCAGGCACTGCTCGATGCGCTGGACGATTGGGGCCGCGGCGTCGCGACCGGCCTGTCGTGACGTCGTGACGGGACTATGCACCAGGGAACGCACATGCCGAGCTACTTCACCGACAAGACCTTCCGGTTCCAGCGCGCGCTCGCGAAGAACAATTCGCGGGCGTGGTTCACGGACCACAAGGCCGATTACGAAGAACACCTCAAGCAGCCGTTCCTGCGCTTGATCGCCGACCTGCAGGAACCGCTGCGCCGGATCAGCACGCACTACCGCGCCGACCCGAAACCGGTGGGCGGCTCGCTGTTCCGCATCCATCGCGACACCCGTTTCGCGAACGACAAGACGCCTTACAAGACCTGGGCGGGCGCGCGGTTTTTCCACGAACGGATCAAGGTCGCCAATGCCGACGCCACGTTGCAACGGCACGGACCCGCGATCGAAGCGCCTTCGTTCTACCTGCATATCCAGCCCGGGCATTGCTTCATCGGCGGCGGACTCTGGCATCCGGAAACGGCGACCCAGCGCCGCATCCGCGATTTCATCGTCGAGAACCCGGAAAGCTGGAAAGCCGCCGTCCACAAGCCCGCTTTCCGCCGCAAGTTTTCCCTCGACGACGAGATGCTCGTGCGTGCGCCGCGCGGCTATCCGCCCGAACACGAACTCATCGACGACCTCAAGCGCAAGAACTTCGTCGCCATGACGCCGATCGACGACGGGATCGCCACCGGCCCGCATTTGCTGAAGGCGGTCGGCGACGGCCTGCGCGGCTGCGCGCCATTGATCGACTACCTGTGCGCGGCACTGGACCTGGAGTTCTGATGCACCGCGCATGCGACCCTGCATAATCCGTCGATGACGCCGCGCGACCGCTTCCGCTTCGCCAGTTTCTACTTCTGCTACTACGCCGCGATCGGCGCGTTCACGCCGTACATCGGGCGCTGGGTGAGCGCGCTCGGGCACGGCGGCTACGTCGTCGGCGGCATGCTCGGCCTGTGGTATGCGAGCCGCATCGTCGCGCCACCGGCCTGGGCTGCGCTGACCTCCCGCAGCGCGCGCCCCGGGATGTGGCTCGTGTACGGCTGTGCGCTCGGGCTGTTGTGCTACGCCGCTTTCACGATGACGCGCAGCGCTCCGGCGCTGCTCGCGGTGATGGCCGCGTTCGGGTTCTTCTACAACGCGCTGTTGCCGCAATTCGAGGCGATGACGCTGACCGCCCTCGGTCGCGACAGCCGCGACTACGGAAGGATTCGGCTATGGGGCTCGCTCGGGTTCCTGGCCGTCGCGGGCAGCTACGGCGCGTTGCTGGACCGCGTCGGCGACCAGGCGTTCCCTTGGATCTCGCTGCCGCTGCTGGTCGCGGCGCTGCTTTCGGCATGGCCGCACCGCAACGATCGTCCACCGACCCATACCACAACCGTCGCCGACGCAGGGCATCTGTGGAAACGCCCGGGAGTGCGCCGATTCCTGCTTGTCGCGCTGCTCACGCAGGCCGGTTTCGGCACGTTCTATGTCTTCTTCACCCTGCACCTGCAGGATCACCATCACGGCGGGCTGGCGGTCGGCATCCTGTGGGCTGCCGGCGTGCTCGCGGAGATCGCGATGTTCTGGTTCGCGCCCCGGCTCATTGGGCGCATCGGCGCATCGCGCCTGCTCGGCATCTGCCTCGCGATCGGTGCGGTGCGCTGGGCGGTGACCGCGCTGTATGCCGACTCGTTCGCGATCATGTTCGCCGCGCAACTCACGCATGCCTTCAGCTTCGCGGTGTTCCAGTCCTGCTGCATGCAGTTGATGACGCAGTTCTTCCCCGGCCGTCGCGCGGCCGTGGGGCAAAGCCTGCTGTACGGATTCAGCTCCGGCGTCGGCGGCGTGCTTGGCGCCGCGATCGCCGCCGTGCTGTGGCGCTACGGACGCGGCGAATGGGCTTTCCTCGGCGGCGCTGGCCTCACTGCGATCGCATGGGTGGTCTATGCGTTGCGGCGGAGTCCGCCGGTCCCGGCCATCCAACCGGCGGAATGAGCTTCCGCGATCAATGCGCCGGAACCGTCGTCCTCACGTCGACCGCATGCTCGCGTCCATCGTCCACCAATGCGATCACGCGCTCGAGTTGCGCGATGCCGTCGAGCGAAACCCTGCCCTGGCCCTCGGTCGATGCGTCCTGCACGACCGTGATGCGATAGGTCGTTTTGCCGTAACGATAGTCCATCGCATACGACGGCCAGTCGGCGGGGATGCACGGCGCGATGCGCAACGTGTCGCCCTTGCGCCGCAGGCCCAGCAGCGATTCGACGACAAGGCGGTACATCCATCCCGCCGAACCTGTGTACCAGGTCCAGCCGCCGCGGCCGGTGTGCGGCGCTACCGCATAGACATCGGCGGCGACGACGTAGGGTTCGACCTTGTAGGTGGCGATGGCGGCGGGCGAATCGCCGTGGTGGATCGGATTGATCATCCGCAGCAGTTCCCACGCTTTTCCCGACTCGCCGAGTTCGGCGAACGCCATCGTCGCCCACACCGCCGCGTGCGTGTACTGGCCGCCGTTTTCGCGCACGCCGGGAAGATAGGCGGCGATGTAGCCGGGATCGTGGTAGTCCGCCGAATGCACCGCGCTGCGGTCGAACGGCGGATCGAGCAGCTGCACGATCTTCGCATCGCGCCGCACCAGGTGGGTGTCGAGCGAATGCATCGCCTGGCGCGAGCGATCCGGATCGCCGGCGCCCGACAGCACGGACCAGCTCTGCGCGATGGAATCGATCGCGCATTCGCTGTTGCCGCTCGCGCCGAGCGGCGTGCCGTCGTCGAACCATGCGCGCCGATACCAGGCACCGTCCCATGCGCGCGCCTCGATCGCGACGCGCAATGTTTCGGCGTCGTTGAGGCATTGTTCCGCGAAACCGGCGTCGTCGTGCAAGCGCGCGACCGCACTGAAACGCATCAGCACGTCGTAGAGGAAGAACGCGAGCCACACGCTCTCGCCCTTGCCGCCCTCGCCGACGCGGTTCATGCCGTCGTTCCAGTCTCCGGTGCCGATCAGCGGCAATCCGTGCTCGCCACGCAGCGACAGGCCGCGCTGGATCGCCCGGACGCAATGGCGATACAGGCTTTCGCGCTGCGGCGAACGCACCGGCAAGTCGTAGTACGACTCTTCGTCGGCGGCGACCGCGCGCCCTTCGACATGCGTCGCGGTCGCATCGAGGATGCCGCGATCGCCGGTGACTTCCACATAGCGGCATGTTGCAAGCGGCAACCACAGGTAGTCGTCGGAACAACGCGTGCGCACGCCGCGATCCTGCGGCGGATGCCACCAGTGCTGCACGTCGCCTTCGGGGAACTGGTGCGCGGCGCACAGCAGGATGTGTTCGCGCACGAGCTCCGGCGCCGCATGCACCATCGCGAGCGCATCCTGCAGCTGGTCGCGGAAACCGAACGCGCCGCCGGATTGATAGAAACCGCTGCGGCCCCAGAACCGGCACGCAATCACCTGGTACAGCAGCCAGCCGTTGGCGAGCGCGTTCACCGCCGCATCGGGGGTATGCACCTGCACCGTGCCGAGGATCCCGCGCCAGTGCGCGTGGACGGCGTCCAGCGCCAGTTGCGCGGCGGCGGCATCGCGCGGTTTCTGCACCAGCATCCGCACCTCGCGATCGTCGCGTGCTGCGCCGAGGCGGAACACGACGGGATGCTCGACCTCATCGATCAGCGACACCGTGATGCCGATCGCCGCGCACGGGTCGAGGCCGGCGCCGACCCGACCCGACAGCTTCACGCGTCCGAGAGCGGCAGGATTGCGCAGGCTGCCGTTGCGGCCGATGAATTCGGTACGGTCGCCGGTGACGCTGCGCACGGCTTCGTCCACGTCGAAGAAACCGACGCGTCCGCCGAATTCGGTGTTGTACGGATTACGCCCCAACAGTGCGCCGGTCACCGCATCGTGCTCGGTCACGATGTGCATCAGCGACTTCCCGCGCAGGTCGCCGAGCACCCATTCGACGTAGCCGATCACGCTGATCCGGCGCGCGCGGCCCGACAGGTTGCGCAGCTTGAGCACCGCATACTTCACCGGCGCGTCGATCGCCACGTACACCCACAATTCGCTCGCGATGCCGTCCTCGATGTGCTCGTACACGCTGTAGCCGAAGCCATGGCGGATCCGGTACGCGCCCTCGCCGCGGCATGGCAACGGCGTCGGCGACCAGGCCCGCCCACTCTCCTCGTCACGCAGGTAATAGGCTTCGCCGGAAGCGTCGGAGACCGGATCGTTATGCCAGGGCGTGAGCCGGAACTCGTGCGCGTTCTCGCCCCAGGTGTAACCAGGGCCGCTCTCGCTGACCACGCACCCGAATTGCGGATTGGCGAGCACGTTGCACCACGGCGCCGGCGTCGACTGCCCGGCTTCCATCGTGACGATGTATTCGCGGCCATCGTCGGAAAATCCGCCGAGGCCGTTGTCGTGCCGCACGGCGATCGGATCGAGCGCGAGCGCGGGCAACGGCTCGTAGGCGAGCTGGCTGGGCACATGGCGCAATGGCATCGCATCGATCCGGCTGCGCCGGACGACCTGCTCGGCGAGCGTGCCGCGCGCGTCGCTGAAGATCAGCCGCGCGACCGACTGGATGAGGACGCGATCTTCGGTGTTCATCTGCTGCGCCGAGCGCACGAAGATTCCACCAGGCTTGTCGATCACGTTGGCCTCGATGCCCGCCGCGATCAGTCCCATGATCTGGTCCTGCAGCACCTGTCGATAACCGCCGTGGTCCTCGTTCCAGATCACCAGATCCACCGCCAGGCCCTTCAACCGCCAGTACGCGTGCGCCTGCACGACCTGGCGCACGAGGTCGATGTGCTCGGGATCGGCGATCTGCAGCAACACGATCGGCAGGTCGCCGGAAATCGAATGCCCCCACAGTCCCGACTGGCCGCGATGGTTCTTGACGAGCACGCTCGCTTCCGCGCGCAGCGCCGGGTTCGCATGCAGGATCGAGCCCGCGATCCGCTCGTAGAGTTGCGCATCGGACTGGCTCGCGTTGAGCTGCCGGCGCACGACCTGACTGTGCGTCCACGCCAGGTCGAACACGCGGTCGGCGAGGTGCCGGTCGCGGTATTTCTCGACCAGCGCCAGGCATGCGTTGCGGTTGTCGCCGACGCCAGTCACGAAATCGATGACGGCGACCTGGTCCGGCTCCAGCACGATGCGCGCGCGAATCGCGACGACGGGATCGAGCACCGAACCGTCCGAATCCGATAGCGCGGCGGCATCCAGCGCCTGCGGATGCGCGAGGTCGCGGCCGCGACCGATGAACCGGGCGCGGTCGGTTTCGTAGGAAATCGCCTGGATGTCGGCGCCATGCACGGCGGCGAGATGGAACATCCACGGCGAGCGGTCGTGCTCGGCCTGCGGCCGGCGGTTGCACAGGATCGCCTGCTTCGGGCGCAGCAGTTCGGTCTGCACGAACAGCTTGCTGAAAGCGGGATGCGCGGCATCCGACGCCGGCGTCGCCAGCACGACTTCGGCGTAGCTGGTCAGCTCGATGGTGCGTCGCGAACGGCTGCGGTTGGTGATCGTGATGCGTCGCAGTTCGATGTCGTCCTCGGGCGAGACCACGATCTCGGTATGCGAATCGATACCGTTCTTGCGGCCACGGAACTCGGCGCGCGCATCGGAGAAAATCGCCTCGTAGCCATCGACCGGCGCGCGCGTCGGCTGGTGCGCCGCCGACCAGAACGCGCCGCTGACCACATCGCGCAGGTAAATGAAACTGCCGGTGGCGTCGCAGGTCGCGTCCTCGTGCCACCGCGTCACCGCCATCTCGCGCAAACGGCTGTAGCCACCGCCGGCGCTTGTGACCATCAGGTTGTAGCGGCCGTTGGACAGCATCTGCACTGCAGGTATCACGTTGTCGGGATTGTTGAAGACGCGCAGCCTGGTTTCCGCAGCATCGACGTTGACCGCCGCGCCCAGCGACTCGACGACATGCGGCTGGATCACCGCGGTGCGCGGCACGCGCTCCTGCAGCAGCAGGATCGTCGCCTGGAAATGGCGGTTCGCCCTGAAGCGGCGCTGCATCGGCTGGTCGAGCAGCACGTACGCAAGCGACAGCAGGCTCATACCCTGGTGGTGGGCCATGAACGAACGGATCACCGCCGCGGTTTGGCCGCGCGGCAAACGCGCGGGCGTGAAATCGATGGCTTCGTACAATCCGTAGGCGCCGCCGTAGCCTGCGGCGGTCATCCGTTGCAGGTTCGCGCATGCCTCTTCCGGCGCGACCATCAAGGCGAGCGCCGATGCATACGGCGCGATCACGAGATCCTGCGCGAGTCCCCGCTTGAGACCCAGCCCCGGCACGCCGAACGCGCGGTACTGGTAGTTGAGCTGCGCGTCGAGCGTGTTGTATCCCGATTCCGAAATGCCCCACGGCACGTCGCGCTGCCGGCCGTAGTCGATCTGCCGCGCAACCGCGGCGCGCATCGTCGCGTCGAGCAGGGTGTCGTCGAAACCCGGCATCACCAGTTGCGGCATGAGGTACTCGAACATCGAGCCGCTCCACGACAGCAGCAACGGTTCGCCATCGGTGCTGGTGAGCTGGCGCCCGAGCGCGAACCAGCTTTCCTGCGGCAATTCGCCCTGCGCGATCGCGACGAAACTGCACAGCCGCGCTTCCGATGCGAGGAGGTCGTAGTAGCCGTCGTCGAGGCGGCGCTCATCCACGTTGTAGCCGATCGCCAGCAGGTGGCGCGCGCGGTCGTACAGGAAAGCGTATTCCATCTCGGACAGTTCGCAGGCCAGTCGCGCAAGCCGGTCCAGTTGTGCGATGCGATCGGCTGCCCTGTTTGCGGCGATCTGCAACGGAGTCGACGCGGGCGCGTCGCCGGCGCTGGCTGTCGCCGAGCGGTGCCGCGCAAGCTCGCGCAGGCTCGGCATCGCCGCGATTCCTTGCGGAGGCACGGCGCCGGAGTCCAGCCATGGCGCGCACCAGTGCAGATCCGTCATCGCATCGCTGCACTGGCGCTGCAGCGCCTGCGCCCACTCGAACGTCGCACCCGCGGCAGCCGTCGGTGCGGCGCACAAGACTTCGGATGCGGCGACCAGCCGTTGCAGCGCGGCATGCGCATCATGCAGGTCATCCAACGACAGCGCGCGCGATGCGTCGAGCGCGGCGCCGAAAGCCGCAAGCGCGCCCGCAGACAGGCCATCGGCATGTTCGCCCAGCACACCGAGCGTGTCGGCGAGACCGTCTAACGTGCGCGGATTGAACAGCGGCGCGTCCGCCAGCATCGCCATGCCCTGGGCGAGCACCAGCAGGTGGCCCGCGAGATTGCCGCTGTCCACGGTGGACACGTAACGCGGCGACAGGGGCTTCAACGTCTGCGTGTCGTACCAGTTGTAGAAGTGGCCGCGATGGCGGTCGAGCGAGGCCAGAGACTCGAGCGTCGCATCGGTGCGCTGGAGCAGCGTGGTCGTGGCGATGTAGCCGAAATCACGCGCCGAGAGATTCGCGAGCAGGGACAGCCCGATGTTGGTCGGCGACGTGCGGTGCGCGACCACGTGCACGGGATGTTCCTGCACGTTATCCGGCGGCAGCCAGTTGTCGTCCGCACCGACCTCGCTTTCGAAGAACGCCCAAGTACGCCGTGCCAGGCGCCCGAGGAAGCGCAACTGGTCGATGCCGAGCTTCGGCGCGCGGCGCGGCAGCGCCCGGCTGATCCACCAGGTCAACCCGGGCGCGAGCAGCCACAACAGCAGGAATGGCGCCGCGACCGGCAACGTGCCCGGATGCGCATGCCAGATCCACGCCGACGTCGCCAGCGCTAGCGTCGGCGCGAACCACATCGCGCGATACGATGCGACCGGATCGGTGCGCTGGGTGCGTTCGACCTCGCTCGATGGATTCCACTGCAGCAGCCGTCGGCGCGTCGCCAGCAGCCGCCACAACGTACGCACGATAGCATCGCACGCGAACCACGCCTCGTAGGGAAGGCAGGCCAGGTGCAGTCCGACGCGCACGGCATGCCGCCATGCCGAATACCCCACGCCATTGAAGTGGGTGCGCCACGGCAACTCGTCGGACTTGCGCAACGCCTCCAACGCGACCGCCGCCGCTGGCGCGGCCAGCAGCAAGGCGAGCAGCGCCAGCGTCCACCACAGCGCAACATCGAGCGCGCCCCAGCCGACGAGCAGCAGCGACACCATCGCCGTCGGCACCAGGCTGCGCCGGAGGTTGTCGAAAATCTTCCAGCGCGACAGCGCGGACAACGGATTGCGTTCGCGCAAACCGTCCTCGCGGCGCACATACGGCAGCAGCCACGGCAGCAACTGCCAGTCGCCACGGATCCAGCGATGCCGGCGCGCGACGTCGGCGGCGTAGCGCGCCGGATAGTCCTCGTAAAGTTGCGCGTCGCTCATCAGCCCGGAACGCGCGTAACAGCCTTCGAGCAGGTCGTGGCTGAGGATCGCGTTGTCCGGGAAGCGTCCGCCCAGTGCGCGCTCGAACGCCTCGACGTCGTACACGCCCTTGCCGATGAACGATCCTTCGCCGAACAGGTCCTGGTACACGTCGGAGACCGCGCGGGTGTAGGGATCGATGCCCGGCTCGCTGCCGAACCAGCGCGCATAACGCGAACGCTGCGCGCCGGACAGGCTCACGCCTACGCGCGGCTGCAGGATGCCGTAGCCCTCGACGACGCGACCATCTTGCCCGTCGAAGCGCGCGCGGTTGAGCGGGTGCGCGAGGGTGCCGACGAAGTCGATCGCGGCGTCCCGCGGCAGCTGGGTGTCGGTGTCGAGGGTGATGACGTAGCGCACATTGCCGAGCACGCCGGTGTGGCCTTCGATCGATTCGAATGCCGCCGCGTCGCCATTGCGCAGCAGCGCGTTGAGATCGGCGAGCTTGCCGCGCTTGCGCTCGCGGCCCATCCACGCGCGTTCGCGCTCGTTCCACATGCGCGGGCGGTGCAGCAGGAAAAAACGGTCCTCGCCATTCGCATCCGCGTACTTTTCGTTGAGCGCCGCGATCCGCGCCCGTGCAAGTTCCAGCAATGCCGCATCCGACGGCAGGGTCTGCTGCGCGGCGTCGAGGTAATCCGTAAGCAAGGCGAAATGGACGTGCGGACCGCGATTCGCGAGGAAACGCACTTCCAGCGCCTCGACCAGGTTTTCCACGCCGGTTGCGCTGCCGAGCATGGTCGGCACGACGACCAGGGTGCGCATTTCCGACGGCAGCCCGTCCGAATAGTCCATCCGCGGCAGGGGATGCGGCGCGACCAGCAGCGTCGCCATCCAGTTCACCAGCGACATCGCGAGATCGCTGGCAGCGAGCGCGCATGGCAACGCGAGCAGCCACAATGGCCAACCGTGCAAGCCGCCGGCGCGCATCTGCAACAGCAATGCAGTTGCCGTCGCGAGCGTCAGCAGGCCGATCGGCCCGAAAAAAGTCCACGACGGCACCCGCCCCGCACGACGGCGCGGCCGCAACCGCAGTGGCGCGCGAAAACCGGTGTCGCGTTCGAGCTGCGGCAGTCCATTGCCGATCAGGTAGTGACCGACATGCGCCGCTACCGCATCGGCGCCGTGTTCGGCCATGCCCCTGCGCGCGAGCGAGATCGCCTGCTGCGCGACCTGCAGTTGGGACTGATCGCTGCGCCTGGCCAGGCGTTCGACGACGTGCCGGTAGCGGTCGCGGGTCGCGAAATCCATCTGTGGGTAGATGCCGACCGGATCGTCCCGCAACGCGTGTTCGACCACGCTCATGGTCTCGACGAACTCGCGCCAGTCCATCGCAGACAGGTAGCGCAGGCTGCCGATGCTGTTGCTGATCGATACCTGGTCCGCGGCCTGTTGCTGGTTCTCGGCTTGCACGAGTTGTTCGATGGTCTGGCCCGATTCCGCCAGCCATTGCTCGATCCACGTCAGCGGCAGGGCGAGCGCCGAGCTTTGCCCCTGCAGGCGCCGCGCCAATTCGGCCACGAACGAACTGGCCTGCGGCGGTTCCGAGCGCGCCATGTCGGCGATCACCAGAACCAGGTTCCTGGGATCGCTTTCGGCGACCTCGGTCAGCCGGTCGGCCCACTCGTCGGCGACGTTGCGATCGACGCGATCCACCATCACGCCGGCACCGACGCGGCGCAGATTCTCGATCAACGCGAGCCGCAACATGATCGGAATCGCCCACAATTCGCCGAGCGCCAGCGGAGACACCGACTGGTACGACGCGACGAAACGGCTGAGGCTTTCGGTATCGACGCGGCCATCGCCGTGCGAGATCGCCTCCAGCGCGATGTCGTACACGCGCGGAAACCCCGCCGACGGGCCATCGCCAAGGCGCGGCAGTTCGCGGCTGTAGTTTTTCGGGAGGTGCCGCTTGGCGGTGCGGATCTGTTCTTCGATCAGGTAGTAGTTGTCGAGCAGCCACTCGCCGGCCGGCGTGAGCCGACGGCTCGCGGACACCGCCTCGGTCAGGAGATCGCAGGCGCTGAGTAGGAGCTGTTCGTTCGAGGAAAGCCGTGTCAGCAGCAGGTCAGGCGCGCGTCCGGCGTGGAGTTTGTGCGCTCGCGCGAGGGCGCGGCCGTGGCGTTCCATCTGGTCGGCGCTGAACAACTCCGAGCGCAGCGGAAGCTCCTGCACGGCCCCTTCGCGCGTCGGGCGCGCGCCGCCCAGCAGGCTGCGGATGCGCAGCCATGATTCGACGATTGCTTCGCGACCTGCAGGCATGCAGTGGCACCGGTCCGTGGTGAAAACATCCGTTGTGGAAAGCCCGGCGACACCAACAGCCGTCGCAGAGCCATGATGATGTCACAGTGCGCATGGCGCGCCGGTGAACGGGGTCACTCGTTGGAAACGCCATGCGGCACGTGGCCCGCAGCGACGTGGCGGCGCGCGTTCGCGATGTTGTTCTGGGAATCGTCGAAGAAGATGTCGGCGCCGAACGCCTGCAGGAACGGGCCCTTGTCGCGACCGCCGAGGAACAGCGCCTCGTCGAGCCGAACGCCCCACTCGCGCAAGGTCAGGATCACGCGTTTGTGCGCCGGCGCCGAGCGCGCGGTGACCAGCGCCGTACGGATCGGCGAGCGCTCCGCCGGAAACGCCTGCTGCAGGCGATGCAGCGCCGCCAGGAACCCCTTGAACGGGCCGCCGGACAAGGGCGTGTGAGCGAGCGCGGCCTCGTTGCGAGAGAACGCGGCGAGCCCCTGCTCGCTCGAGATGCGCTCCGACTCGTCGCCGAAGATCACCGCGTCGCCGTCGAATGCGATGCGCAACTGGCCAGGCTCGCGTTCGTGATGGTGGTGATTCCGCCCGTGGTGGGCCTGTCGAACCGTGGCCGGAATCGGCGCATCCTCTCGCCCGGCTGGAATGGAATCGGCAGGATGCCTTCCGCTGCTGACGGTCAGGATCGTCGCCGCCGCGACCCCGTGCTCGAGCGCACGCCGAACCGATGCCGGATTCGCGGACAGGAACAGTTGCGCGCCGAACGGACGGATGTAGGGATCGGTCGGGGCGCCAGCAGTGAACACCGCACGCACGATGCCGAGGCCGTAGTGTTCGATCGAATTGAAGATGCGCAGGCCGGTATCGCTGGAATTGCGCGACAGCAGGATCACCTCGACGCGCGGGGAATCCGCAGGAGCGCCTTCGTTCAGCGCGAGCAGCTTGCGCACCAGCGCAAACGCGATTCCTGGGGCGAGCACATCGTCCTCGCGCGAACGCTGGAAATCGGCGTATGCACGGACGCCATCGCGCTCGAACAGCGCGTGGCTGTCCTCAAGGTCGAACAGCGCGCGCGCGGTGATGGCGACGACGAGGCGATCGGGCGATTCGGGATCCATGCTGCAAGTATCCGCCTTGGCGTCTCGGCCGGCGAGACGGTTACGCGACGATCGGCACACGGTCGGCAGCGCTCATTCGCGAACGACCCGATCGCCTGCCGAAGCCGTTCCAGAAAATGGGCTGTCGGGTTGAACGCAATGCCTGCTTGCACCGATGCATCGCATGGTGGGAACTAGCTTTATCGAGTCAGGTACCGCTTTCCGATACTCCCGGCAGTAAAAGCCGGAATGTGGAGCCCGAGCCTATCCTGCTCTCGACGGCTACCGTGCCGCCGTGGGCCTCGGTAAACGTCTTGACGATGGCAAGCCCCAGTCCGATTCCATCCTTGGCTTCCGGAT
>JBBQHA010000055.1:0-18262 GCA_038323475.1 Lysobacterales bacterium | reverse complement strand
TTTCCCCTGGACCTATTCGCGGATGCCTGCCGAGACCGCATTCGGCATGCTGGTGATGGCCGCCTGCAGTTGGGTCACCTGGAGACAGCGCGGCAGCGTGCGGCCGGAACAGACAGCGGATCGGCTGGTCGGCGCGTCGGCAGGCCTGCTCGTCGTGATGGTGCTGACTGCCGGCCTGGCGGGCTTCGCGATGCTGCAGGCGCAGACGCGATCGGCGACTGCACGCATGCAGGAGCAGGCGCTGCGCTCGCGGGTATCGCTGTTCGAAGAAAAGACCCAGGCCGCCCGCTACGACGCCGCATCGATCGTCGCGGCGCTGGGTCCGCTCGAATCCACCCAAAAACCGGTCAGGTCGCATGCGACCGCTGCGGTCGAAAAAATGACCGCGATCCTGCAGGGCGCGATCGGCTCGGGCCTGCGCGACGTCGCGGTGATCTCGCCGATGGGGAAACAACTCGCGCAGCAGGGCGCGCCGGCGACAGCTTCCGGGATCGTGGTTCCCTTCGATGGTCTTGCCAACGACAGCCAGGGGCCGTGGCTGCTCTGGGACAAGGGACTGGTCCTGCGCACGCGCGCAGCGATCCATGCGTCATCAGGACTGCTCGTGGGCTATGTGACGGCCGAGCGCGCGATGCCGGAGTTGACCGCACTACTGGGCGACGCCGCCGGATTCGGGAAAACCGGCGAGGTCCTGCTGTGCGCTGGTACCGATCCGCGCCGCATGCATTGCTTTCCGCATCCGCCCGGCGAGGACGGCCGCGACCTCGGCCTTGCCACCGCACCGGGCCGATCGATGTCGATGGCGCTGGCCCCGGAAGGCGGGGTCGGTCCGATCGCCGCGCTGGATGATCGCGACCACGCCGTGATTGCCGCCTATGCGCCCGTCGCATCGGGCCTCGGCATCGTGATCAAGCAGGACGCCGCCGAGGTCGACGCCCCGATCCGTAGCCGGCTGCTGTGGATGCTGCCGCTGCTGGCAGCGCTGCTTGCATTCGGATCGCTGCTGCTGCGCCCGAAGACACGCCAGTCGGCGGCGCTTTCCGCACGCCCGGAGCGCGCGGGGCCTGATCAACGCCGGGGCACGCATGACGAGATCGCGGCCATCGTCGGCAGCATTCCGGACGGACTCATCACGGTCGATGCGACGAGCGGCATCCTGTCCGCGAACCCGGCCATGGAACGCATGTTCGGCTACGACGCCGGCAGCTTGCTCGGACGCGACTTCAACGAACTGCTGCCGACCGAATTCCGCGCCGCACGCCCGGGCGGCATGCACCGCTATGTGGTGGACGGCGCGAAGCGCATCGCCGGCCGCAGCATCGAACTGGTCGGGCTGCGCAGCGATGGTTCGGAATTCCCGATCGAACTGTCGGTCGATACCATCGAGCAGTCCGACGGCGCGCGCTACGTCGGCATCGTGCGCGATGCGACCGCGCGGCAGAAGGCCGGGCAGGCGTTGCTGTTCGAAAAGGAGCGCCTGCGCGTCACCCTGCATTCGATCGCGGACGCGGTGATCACCACCGATACGCATGGCGTGGTGACGTACATGAACCCGGTCGCGGAACAACTGGCCGGCTGGCGCAGTTCCGAAGCGATCGGGCAGCGGATCGAGGTCGTCTACTCCATCGTCCACGCGGCGTTCGGGGACAGGGCGCCGAGTCCGATCGGCTTCGTGCTGACGACGGGCGCCATCGGCGGCAAATCCGGCGACACCATCCTCGTGCGTCGCGATGGCGTGCGCGTGGACATCGAGGACTCCGCCTCCCCGATCCGCGATGGCGACGGGCATATCGTCGGTGTCGTGCTGGTATTCCGCGATGCGACGCAGGCGCGACGGCTGACCGGCCATATCAACCACCAGGCGACGCACGACGCATTGACCGACCTGATGAACCGCCGCGAGTTCGAGCGGCAACTCACCGCGACGCTGGATGGCCACGGGCCGCAGGCGCATGGACACGTCCTGCTGTTCATCGACCTCGACCAGTTCAAGATCGTCAACGACACCGCCGGGCATGCGGCCGGCGACAAGTTGCTCAAGCAAGTCTCCGGGCTGCTCAAGAGTTGCCTGCGAAGCTCCGACCATCTTGCGCGCATGGGCGGCGACGAGTTCGCCGTGCTGCTGCGCGACTGTCCGACCGAGCCCGGCATGCGCGTCGCCGAGGCGCTGCGGCAGGTCGTCGCCGACCTCCGTTTCGATTGGGAGGGCGCGATTTTCCGGATCGGCGCGAGCATCGGCCTTGTCCATTTCGAAGCGGGCGCGTCGCTGTCGCAGGTCCTCAGCGAGGCCGATTCCGCGTGCTACCTGGCCAAGGACAAGGGACGCAACCGCGTCTACCTGCACAACGCCGGGAACGAGGATGTCGTGCGCCGCAGCGGCGAACTCAACTGGACGTCGCGCATCCATGCCGCGCTCGCCGACAACCGCTTCGTGCTGTACGCGCAAAAGATCGTTCCGGTGTCAGGATCGCGCAACCGGGAAACGCACTACGAGCTGCTCGTCCGCATGCGCGACGAGCAGGGCGAGCTGGTGCCGCCGATGGCGTTCATCCCCGCCGCCGAGCGCTACGGCCTGATGCCGTCGATCGATCGCTGGGTCGTCGCGCATGCGTTCGAGAACCTGGCCACGGCGCGGGCACGGGGCGCGAAGGACCTGCTGTTCTCGATCAACCTGTCCGGAACGACCTTGTGCGACGACCAGTTCGCCGACTTCGTCGAAGACCAGTTCCGGATCTTCAAGATTCCGCACGCCAAGATCTGCTTCGAGATCACCGAGACCGCCGCGATCACGAACCTGATCCAGGCCGGTCGCCTGATCGGCCGGCTCAAGCAGCATGGCTGCAGGTTCTCGCTCGACGATTTCGGATCGGGCATGTCCTCTTTCACCTATCTCAAGAACCTGCCTGTCGATTTCCTCAAGATCGACGGCAGCTTCATCAGGAACATCATCAACGACGAGATCGATGCATCGATGGTGGACGCGATCAACCGGGTCGGCCACGTCATGGGCATCAAGACGGTCGCCGAATTCGTCGAGAACGACGAGATCCTGCAACGCCTGCGTTTCATCGGCGTCGACCATGCGCAGGGCTACGGCATCGAAGTGCCGCGCCCGTTGTCATCCATCATCCCCGCCGCGAACGCGGTGCCGGGCAGCGCGGTCAAGTTGCTGGATGCCCAGCCCGGGCAGTCGCACACCCAGGGAACCGGCTCGCGCTGGAACGCCAGGTAATCTTCGCCCGGCTCGTCGCGCGACGCCGCTGCGTGTCCACGATCGGCCGCACTGCGGGATCGCGGTGGATCCGGCTAACTGAACCGTCCACGTGCCGCGAACGTGGTCGCGCGTGGAATTGGCGCGGGGTTCAGATCCGAAACCTATAGTCGATCCGGACAGCGAATTCGCGCTTGTCGTTCGACATCAACAGGAGTTCGGCAATGAGCACCCAATTACGCTGGATCGCAGCAGCAGTCGCCGCACTGGCCGTGGGCCAGGCATCCGCACAGGCTTACGGATACCCGGACCATGTGCGCGGAGATGGCAATGGCCGCGGATACACGCGGGTCGTGCGTTGCGAGTCGATCAATTCCCGCAACAGCTTCTGCCGCGTGGACACCCGCGGCAGGGTCTATTTGTCGCGCCAGCTCTCGCAGCGCGCCTGCGTGCAGGGACGCAACTGGAATTACGATGCGCGCGGCATCTGGGTCAGCGGCGGTTGCCGCGCGGAGTTCGCGATCGTGGCGCGGCGCGACGATCGACACGGTGGCGGATACGGCGACCATGACGGCCACGGCTGGAATGGTCATGACGGCGATCATGGATACGCCGACAACGACGCGCGCGATCGCGATCGCGACAACGACCGCGGCAACGACGAAGCCACCTACCGCGACGCCAATGATCGCCGCGACATGAATGACGATCCACGCAACGACGATCGTCGCGACGACCAGAATGGCGATGCATCCGATGGCGATTCCGGCTACTACGAGCAGCCGCAGCGCTGACTTCGACAGGCACGCAGCGTCGGAAACGAAAACGCGAGGCGCATTGGCGCCTCGTTTTTTGTTTGCGGATCCGGCAAAGCCTGCTCGGCGCTGCACGTTCCGGAGCAGGGCAGTCGCGACATGTTTTCGCTTTTCGACCAACTGCAGGATCTGGTTGTTGCCTCGTGCCCGCTGCGCATCGCCCAAGCGCAGTTGTTGCAGTTCGCAATGTGGTCAGCCGGGCTTGCGCCCCGAACCAGACTCCCGTTCGCCATGCCGAGCAACTGCAGCCCCGGTCCGGGAGCAAGCTTCTGGCTGACGATCATCCCGCCCGACATGCTGGTCATCCGGTCGAACCAGTGCTTTCTGTTTTGCCGACTTCATCGCCTTGGGCATCAATGTCGCAGCGCGTGGCTCCTTCACACCGGCCAGGGCGGATCAGACCGTCAGCGCGGGCTACTGTCGGCGGATGCGCACGAGCACCTGCTGTCCGATGCGAAGCGAGCCGTCATCGATCGCCAGCACGCATTCGACCACCCTGGCATCGGGGCTTTGTTGCGGATCGTCGCTGCGTCCCGACGCTCCGAATACTTGCCCGATGCGCACCACATGCGCGGGCAGGGATGTTTCGGGATGTGCATCGGCGATCACCGTGGCATGCATGCCCGGACGCACCGCATCCACGAACGCTTCGCCGAGTTCCGCGCGGACGATCAGTGGACGGTCCGGCAGCAGGCGGAACAATGCCTTGCCGGTTTGCGCGGCCAGGCGATCGCCAACCTGCACGTTGCGCGCGACGATGTGCCCGGCCAGTGGTGCGCGGATGCTCCCCTGCTCGCGTTCGTATCGCGCGGCAGCCAGATGCTGGGTGGCAACGCCGATTCCCGACTGCGCGGCGGCAAGTTCGGCTTTCAGCGAGATCACGGCATTGCGCGCGTCGTCCGCCGACTGTCCGGTCGCGGCTCCATCGACCGCGGCCGCGGTCAACCGCTTCGACTGTTGTTCAAGCGCTGGCAGGCGCACGGCGAGGACATGGGCCTGCGCACGCGACTGGTCCAGTTCGGCATCGGCGGCCGCGATCGCCAGCTCGGCCTGGCGCGCGTCCAGTTGCACGAGGACGTCGCCCTGCTTCACCCGATCGCCGTCGCCCACAGGCACCGCGACCACTGCACCGTCGCGACTGGAAGCGATCATGAGCAATCCGCCTTCGACGTCCACCCGCCCGCGTGCGACCGCAACCGCATCCGCAGGCGTCGACGCCGGCACATCGGCCTGGGCCGGTTTCGAACAGGCGCTCAACAAGGACGAGAGCAACAATGCGGACAAGGCCGCGACGGGCGGGAAACGCAGGGTCATCGGGGTAGTTCCTCCAGCGGAACAGCTGCTCTGCGTTCGGACAGTATCCGGCCGTCTTCCATCGTCAGGACGCGCTCGGCATAGCTATTCAAGCGCGGGTCGTGGCTGACGCACAGCACGGTGGTGTCGTGCTGGCGTGCGATTCGATGCAGGGTGTCGATCACGATCTGGCCGCTCGCGGCGTCGAGCGAACTGGTCGGCTCATCCGCGAACAACAGCGCTGGTTCCTTGGCGATCGCTCGGGCAATCGCCACGCGCTGCTTCTCGCCTCCGGACAGGGAATTCGGCCGCAGGCCCGCGCGCGGCCCCAAGCCGACCTCCTCCAGCGCCGCCATCGCCCGCGCGTTCGCCCTGGCCGTCGTGAAACCGAGATAGCTCAGCGGCAATGCGACTTGCTCAAGGGCCGTCAGCGCCGGAAACAGGTTGAAACCCTGGAACACGAACCCGGTGTGCTGCAGGCGAAACCGTTCGATCTGGCGCTCGTTGAGCTTCGCGAGGTCCTCGCCGAGCGCGACCACGCGCCCCGCATCGGCACACATCAGGCCGCTGAGAATCGACAGCAGGGTGCTCTTGCCGCAGCCCGATGGTCCGGAGATCAGGGTGAGCTCGCCCGCATCGATGTCCAGCGTCAGGTTGCGCAGTACGTCGATGCGCGCGCGCCCGTTTCCGAATGACTTCCGCAGGAGTTCGGCCTTGAGCATGGTCGGCCTCAGCGCATCAGCGTCGCGGGGTCGGCGCGGCGCAACGAACGCACCGCCAGCAGACCGGACAACAATGCGATCGCCATCACGAGCACGCTGCATAGAAACACGCTGAGCAGGGTCAATTCGACGGGCACGTCCTGGCCTCGCGCAAGTACCAGGGCCAGCATGCCGACAGCCAATCCGGCGAGCAGGCCGCAGACGCCAACCCATCCGGCTTGCTCGAGCACGACCGCACGCAATCCCGCGATGCTGACGCCGAGCGCTCGCAGCGTCGCGTATTCGCGGATCGAGCCGGCGACGGCTCCCATCAGGGTCTGGCTGGTAATCACCGCGCCGGCGATGAGGACAACCGCGGAGAGGAACAATACGCCCAGGCCGGCGCCCGTGCCGAACATCCAGTAATCCACCGCGCGTCGCGCGAACTCATCTCGCGTCCATACCGCATAGCGTCCGCTCGATGCGTCCGACAGGCGTTTCGCGACGACATCAACGTTGGCGGAGCCCGCGAGTTCCACCACGTAGTAGGCAACGTCGCCGTTGTCCGGATGGTCGTTGTCGAGTCTGTGCGCGGTATCCGCCGACGACAACACGTTGATGCCGCCGAGCGCCCGCAGCCCACTGCCGGTGCCGACCAGGCGCACGCGGCGTCCGTTGATGACCGCGCTGTCGCCGATCTTCATGCCAAGCTTGGGCAGGTCGGCGCGATCCACGATGACCGAATCGGGTTCGAGCAGGCGCTGGCGCAGGGCCGGTTCGAGCACGCGCGCGTACATCAACCCGTTGGCGTGCGCGTCGATGCCCGAAACGAAGACGGACAAACCGCCGCGATCGGCCGGGCCGCGCCAATCCGCGTCGACCCACTGGAACGGTTCGACGCGACGCACATCCGCGTCCATGAGCAGGCGCATTTCGCTGTCGCGCGGAATCGGACGACCGAGTTCGATGCTTTGGGTCCCTGGGTAGCCGACCCACAGGTCGCCGCCCGACTGGTCGACATAGACAGCGGCGCTGCCGAAGATGCCCAGCATCAACGCCGCCTGCATCAGCAGGAGTAATCCGGAAAACGCGATCGCGACTGCGGCCGGCAGGAAGCGGCGCCATTCGTGGATGAGCGTCTTGCGCGCAAGGGCGACCATCAGTGCACCGCGTCAACGAGCGGTGGCGCGCCGCCGAGCGCCTTGTACAACGCGACATACGCCAGAACCTGCGCCTGTTCGGCGTCCAGCAACTCCAGGCGGGATTGGGTCAGCGCGATGGCAGCGGCGGCCTGGTCCATGCCGTCGGCGAGGCCCAGCCGGCGGCTCCGGTCGGTGCCACGCACGTCGCGTTCGCGTGCGGCTACGGCCTTCCGCAGATCGACCGCTCGCATGCGCTGCGCGTGCCAGGTCGCAAGCGTGTTCTCCGTTTCGGCGACGGCTTCCAATACGGCTTCCCGATAGCCGTCCACGGTCGCGGACAGTTCGGCATCCTTGACCGTGACGCGGGCGCGGCGCGCGCCCCAGTCGAACAGCGGAAGGTCGATTCCCGGCCCGAACGAGGTGATCGCATGTCCGAATCCGAATTTGCCGCCCACAGTCGTGGTCGCGGATGTGATCGCAGCGACCAGGCTGAACTTCGGATACAGATCGGCTTTCGCGATTCCCGCTTCGCCGGCGGCGGCGAGCACCGCTGCTTCGGCGCGCTTGATGTCGGGGCGCGTGCGCAGCAAGTCCGCCGGCACCGCGACCGGTGGGTCGCCGGACAGGCCGGGTGGCGGCGCAGCTGCGAACAATTCGGACGGCGGTTCGGCGCGGCCACACAACAACGCCAATTGCTGGGCGCTCGCATCGACGCGCATGCGCGGTTCGGCCAACGCTGCGTCCGCTTCCGCGACATCGGCATCGACGTGGGCAAGGTCGCTGTCCGCTGCAAGGCCAAGCGCACGGCGCCGCTGGATCAGCGCACGGCGACCCCGCTGCCTTTCGGCGATCTCCCCGGACAATTCGACCTGGCGTTGGGCGCCACGCAGCGCAAGGTAGTCGCGTACGACTTCGGCGACGAGAGTCACTCGTGCAGCTTGCAGGTCCGCAGCGGCAGCATCCACGCCAGCCCGGGCGACCCATCGGGCGCTTTGCCCGCGCCCGAACAGGCCCAGTTCCCAGATGGCATCGATATTGCCCTGCAGGTAACTGGTGGTCGCGTCGGGGTCGGGAGTCGTCAGCGTTCCCGCGTGCAGGTTCGGGCGGAAATCGGCGCGCGATGCGGACGCGAGCGCGCGCGCGGCGACCAGGCGAGATCGCGCCTGCGCGACTGTAAGATTGTCGTTCAGCGCCTGCCTCACCAGTGTGTCGAGTTCGGCATCTCCGAACGCACGCCACCATCGGTCGAGGTCCGGCGCATGGGCATCTCCCACGATTTCGGCCTGGCCGGCATTGCGCCAATGTTCCGGCGTTTGTGGTCGCAGCGGCGGCATGATTGCGAACGATTGGCACCCCGCCAGCACCAGCGCGCCGAGGATGCATGCGACGTGAAGCGAGCGCCGCCCATGGAGTTCCATTCGATACGGTGCGGCAAGCGTGCGATTCATTCCGTATCGGCTCGTAGTGGAAACTCTAATCGACTACCGCATGAAATATGAAGACTACCGATCGCACGATGGATCGCCCACCGACAGCCGGACGGCCATGTACCAAGCGTCAGAACGGCCCAACATAACGAACAGCCCGTTAAGACAGTGTTTTGCGTGTCCTGCGTGCATGTCGACGTTCGTCGCGCCTGGTCGCGGAAACCCGGAAATCCTCGAGCGAAGGCACAAACGTCGCGTACCAAGCCTGGTTTTTGGTGAATCGCCCGCCATGCGCATGCCGCGGGCGCACATTCCTGTCGAGTCGGCCGCGACGCGCAGCGTCGTCAGTTGCAACCCTGCAGTATCTGTTGGCGCCTCACGGCCCGGTTGCCACCGATGGCATGGGATGTCCGCGCGATGTCGCGGGAATGGTTGCGCTAACGCAGTAGCGCATACGCTCGCATTTCCTCGGCGTGGCGTTGCAGGTGTTGCGTGGCCTTCGTCGCCACATCGCCGCGGGATCCAAGCGATCGATGACAACGTTGCGTGGCGCGTGGACCACGCTGGACAAGCGGAGAACCAACATGATTGCCAGCAGGAAGACGATGATGTGCGTGATCGGCTCGGTGGCTATAGTGCTTGCGGCTGCGAGCACAAGCGCCTTGGCGACAACGAAATTCGATGGTGCGAAGTACCTGAAGGATGCGCGCGTTTCCCTCAAGGACGCCCGCGCGATTGCGTTGAAGGCCTACGCGGGCACGATCGCAGCCGAGGAACTGGAGAAGGAGAAAGGCGGCAGTGGCCTGCGCTATTCGTTCGACATCAGGAACGGAGCGACGACGCATGAAGTCGGCGTCGATGCGAAAGACGGCAGCGTCCTTGAGAACTCGGTCGAAGGGCCGCATGCCGACTGAACTCCACGTCGAGGCGGGAATGAAGCCGATGCCGTCACCTCGCAATCCAAGGGCAGTTGCCATGCAGGGACGGCTGGGCGGATCCTTCTTCGCGGCGATCGCGCTTGTTGGACTTGCGCTGGCCGGGATTGCTGCGCGCGCCGGTGCGTCGGACCAGGATCCAGGCCGGATCGTGGCGACCAGCAGCCAGGCAGTGGTCCACGAACTCTCCGAGCGCCGTGCCGAGTTCCAGTCCGATCCCGCCGCATTGCATCGCTTCGTGCGCGGGGAGTTCGCCCAGACGTTCGATCGCGAATACGCGGCGCGATTGGTCCTCGGCGGCAGCGACATCGCAGCCAGCGACTCCGACGTTCGCACGTTCGCCGATGCCTTGGCCGACTATTTGCTGGACCGCTACGGCAGCGCGTTGCTGAAAATCGATCCGGGACTGCTCGTCAACGTCGTATCCCAAACATCGCTGCGCGATGGCACCATCGTCAAGGTGACGAGCCTGGTCGACCGCAGGCACGGTGCCCCCATTTCAGTCGACTACCTGTTCCACCAGCGCGCGGGCCATTGGCTCGCATTCGACGTTGTCGTTGAAGGCGTGTCGTTCGTGCAGACCTTCCGCGCCGTCTTCGCCGAAGCCCTGCGGTCGAAGTCGCTGCGCGACGTGACTGCGGATTTGCGCAGCGGCAGGATCCAGCTCGGCGTGCATCCCGCCGGACAGCTCCCTCAGAAGCAATGACCTGCCACGTGCCGATACCGGTGCCGATTGAGGCTCCCACGCGCTCGAAATACGGAAGTCATGTGCGCGCGGGTTCTCAGTTCCTGCAGGCGGTACAGTTCACCGTTCCTGCCCAGGTTTAGGTCGGTCATCGGCGTCGCTTTTCTGGGCATGGTGTCTTTCCTGGCGATCAGGCCGGAAAGTGGGCACACATCTCCCAACGCTCCGCCGTCTCCATAAAAGACGCTGGATTCAACTGGACAGTCTTGGATGCTCTGAAACAAGAAACCCGCCATGGAGGCGGGTTTCAGGGGATCATCCGGATCGTATTGGACGTGTCTGGATGTTGTGTTGGTGCCCAGAAGAGGACTCGAACCTCCACGAAGTTGCCCCCGCTAGCACCTGAAGCTAGTGCGTCTACCAATTCCGCCACCTGGGCAGGTGCCGCCCGCATCGCGCGAGCGAGTCGCATAAGGTAATGATGCGGGGGCGGCTTGTCAATTTTGCGGCGCAATCATCCGCCTGCCTGCGCTACCATTCGCAGATGACGAAACCACCGAAATCCGCGTCCGGGAAGGGCGCGCGCAAGTCTGCCGGCAATCCGGGCAGTGCCAGGCAAGGCAACACGAGTCAGGGCAAGGGCAGGCAGGGCGGCGGCAACGCGACGAAACGCCCGCCGTGGATGCCGGAGATCCTGGATGCGCCACAACCACCACGCGCACCGCGCCGCAACGACGCAGCAGCGGCATCGCCCCCCCCGTCGCGCGGCCCCGACCCGCATGCCGGTCGCGAGGCCAGCCGCTACGAGCGGCCGATCGCGAGCCGCGAAGCGATCCTCGCCTTCCTGGCCGACAGCGACGGCCCGCAGACCGCGGAAGAAATCGCGCGTGCGCTCGACCTGTACGCGCCGGACCGATTCGACGCGCTCGGCAAGCGGCTCGCCGCGATGCTGCGCGACGGGCAGTTGCTGGCGAACCGGCGCGGCGCGTATGCGGTCGCGAAGAAGCTCGACCTGGTCTCGGGCACGGTGATCGCGAACCCGGAAGGCTTCGGCTTCCTGCGCGCCGAAGGTGGTGGCGACGACCTGTTCCTGCCGCCCAACGAGTTGCGCAAGGCGATGCATGGCGATCGCGTGCTCGCCAGCGTCACCGGCATGGATTTCCGCGGTCGTCGCGAAGGCGCGATCGTCGAGGTGCTGGAGCGCCGCGTGAGCCGGGTGACCGGACGCTACGCGCAGCGCGACGGCATCGGCTACGTGGTGCCCGACGACAAGCGCGTGCTGCAGGACATCCTGATCCCGCCCGGCGCCAGCAATGGCGCGCGCGAAGGCCAGCTCGTCGTCTGCGAACTCGCCCCGCAGCCGGAAGGCGCGACCAAGCACGACTATCGCCGCCAGCCGTTCGGGCGCGTTCTGATCGTGCTCGGCGACAAGCTCACCGCATCGCTCGCGGTGCAGGCCGCGATCCATGGCCACGGCCTGCCGTACGAGTTTTCGCAGGAAGTGCTCGCCGAAGCCGCCGCCGTGCCATTGACGGTCGACGCGCATGCCGCTGCAGGGCGCATCGACCTGCGCGCGTTGCCGCTGGTCACCATCGATGGCGAGGATGCCAAGGATTTCGACGACGCGGTGTATTGCGAACCGGTACGCGACGGCTTCCGCCTGGTCGTTGCGATCGCGGATGTGTCGTCCTATGTCAAGCCCGGCACGCCGCTCGACGACGAGGCGCAGCTGCGTGCGACGTCGGTGTATTTTCCGGGTTTCGTGGTGCCGATGCTGCCCGAGACGCTGTCGAACGGCATCTGTTCGCTGAAGCCCGAGGTCGACCGCCTGTGCTTCGTCTGCGACATGCAGGTCGACCGCGAAGGCGAGGTCACCAGCTCGAAGTTCTACGAAGCGGTGATGCGCTCGCACGCGCGATTGACCTATACCGAGGTCTGGAACGCGATCGGCGACGGCATTCCCGACGATGTCTCGGCAGGCGCGCGTGCTCGGGTCGGCGCGTTGCTGCCGCAGGTGCAGCGATTGCACCAGTTGTATCGCGTGCTCGACAAGGCGCGCACGCGGCGCGGCGCGATCGAGTTCGAATCCGGCGAAACGCGGTTCGTGCTCGGCCCCGCCGGCGAGGTCGTGCAGGCCGGCATGCTGGTGCGCAACGACGCGCACAAGCTGATCGAGGAATGCATGATCGCGGCGAACGTGCAGGCCGCGCAGTTCCTGCACGCGCAGCGGATCCCGGCGCCGTACCGCGTCCACGTGCGTCCGCCGGAGAACAAATACGCCGAGCTGCTGGAATTCCTGATGGAGTTCGGGCTGAGCATGCCGCCGTGGGCGAAGGTGGAGCCGCGCGATTTCACCGCGCTGCTGAAGAAGATCCGCGCGCGCCCCGATGCCGCGCTGCTCGAATCGGTGATGCTGCGCTCGCAGAGCCTGGCCGTGTATGCGATCGAGAACCATGGTCACTTCGGCCTGGCGCTCGCGGCGTACGCGCATTTCACCTCGCCGATCCGCCGTTATCCGGACTTGCTCGTGCATCGCGCGATCAAGCACGCTCTAGCGGGCGGCACCGCCGACACGTTCCGTTACACGCCGCACGCGATGGCGCACCTGTCGCTGGAAAGTTCGGAGCGGTCGCGCCGCGCCGACGAGGCTTCGCGCGAAGTCGACGAACGCTATCGTGCCGCGTGGATGGAACAGCACGTCGGCAGCAGCTTCGACGGCGTGATCAGCGGGGTGACGTCGTTCGGGTTGTTCGTCGAGCTTGCCGACTCGAAGGTCAACGGTTTGATCCACGTCACCCAGTTGCCGAACGACTATTACCACTTCGACCCGGTGCGCAAGACGCTCAGCGGCGAACGCCGCGGCGCCGTATATCGGCTTGGCGACCCGGTGCGCGTGCTGGTGCTGCGCGCGAGCGTGGAAGACCGGCGGATCGATTTCCGGCTCGCTTCGACCGCCGCGAACGACGTGCGCGGCGGCGACACGAAGCCGTCCGCGGGTGCGAAAAAACCATACTCCGACAAAGGATCGAACATGGGCAAACCCAAGGCTGGTCGCGATCGCAAGGCGCGTCGATGAGCGCGGGCCAGTGGATCGCCGGCATCAACGCGGTCGCTGCGGCGCTCGAGCACGATCCGGACCATGTGCTGGAAGTGCTGATCGAAGCCGGCGGCCGCAATCCGCGCCTGGTCGAGATCGAGCAGCGTGCGCAGCAACTCGGCATCTCCGCGCGCCGCGTCGCACTGCAGGCGCTCGACGGGATCGCCGGTGGCCTGCGCCACCAGGGGACGATCGCGCGCTACGTCGGCGCGAAGAGTCATGACGATGCCGATCTTCCGGCGCTGATCGAGGCGGCCGGCAAGAATGCATTGCTGCTCGTGCTTGACGGCGTGCAGGACCCGCACAACCTCGGCGCCTGCCTGCGCAGCGCGGCGGCGGCGGGCGTGACCGCGGTGATCATTCCGAAGGACAAGTCGGCGCCGGTCAATGCGACCGTGCGCAAGACGTCTTCCGGCGCGGCCGATCGCGTGCCGGTGGTGCGGGTGACGAATCTCGCGCGCGCGCTGCGTGCGATCCGCGATGCGGGCGTGTGGGTCTATGGACTGGCCGGCGAGACCGGCGGCTCGCTGTATGCGGTCGACCTGCGGGGCCCGGTCGCGCTGGTGCTCGGGGGCGAAGCGGACGGCATGCGCAGGCTCACGCGCGAGAATTGCGATGCGCTCGTGCAGATCCCGATGCCCGGCGCCGATGCAAGTGGCGGCATCGAAAGCCTCAACGTCTCGGTCGCGACCGGAGTCGCCCTGTTCGAGGCGGTGCGCCAGCGCGGAGCCGGCAAATGAACCTGCAGTTGCAATGGTGGGACTGGGTCGGCCTCGCGGGCACCGCGTCGGTCCTGCTCGGATTCCTGCTGCTGCAGGCCGGCAAGCTGCAAGGGCAGGGCATCGTGTTCCAGCTCGTGAACATGCTTGGCGCGCTCGGCATCCTCGTGTCGCTGTACGGCAAATTCAACCTGCCGGTGTTCCTGCTAGAGGCGTCGTGGGCGCTGATCAGCGGCTACGGGATCTGGCAGTCGGCGAAGCGGAAGCAGCGGATACAGGCGCGGCAGCCCGGCGACCCCGATGCGAATGGCGGCTAGGGCAGGCTGAGCCGGGCGGCATCCAGCGTTTCCCGCGCGACGATCGCGGTGAGCACCACGCCCGGGCGCGCATCTCTGGCACCATCGCTTCCATCATGACGCGCGCACTGGACATCGCCGGCTGGCGAGTAGCCCATATCGGCTTCGCAGACGACGGCCTGGTCATCGCCGGCCTTGAGGTCTGGAAGCAGGCATGGCGCGCATCGAACGCGTCGCCGGTCGACCTTCCGCACCCGGCGCATCCGCACCAGATCCACGGTTACGACATCCATGAGATCGGCGATGCAAGCCATCCGGTCCGCTTCGCTGTGTGCGAACTGTCCAATGGCGTGTGGGGCTTCTACGTGCCCGTGGGCGATCCGGTCGCTTCCGATGGCTGCTCCGCGGATGGCACTCTGCGCTACGAGCACCGCCTCGGCGACCTCGTCAACGGACGCTACGACGCGGTCTCCGCGTCGGCGGTCCTGATCGATGCCGCGGATGGACGCGTGATCGTCGATTGTGCCGCGTGGACGTCGAGCCGGATCGCCACCAATGCGGACGGCAGCCTGTCACTGCACCTGCAGCAGAATGGGTGCGACGTCCTGTTCGGGATCAACCCGGCGACACAGCGTTTCTGCAACGTGGTGGAACCCGGCCCGGCGCTGCCGCTTTCGCGCCTGGCCGATGCCGTCGAACGGGCGCGCCTCGCGACGATCCGCCACGGCGCATCGCCCATGTTCCGCCACATCTCGCCGGACGGGACGATCTGCGTCGATCTCGCCGCGGTGGAATGGTCCAACTCGCACTGGGTGAACGCGCCGCGCGTGAGCGAGATCGCCAGCGGTCGCATCGTGCTCGATTTGTGGAATACGGATTGGGATGCGAGCGTCGCGTTTCCGGGCTGCGGCCGCGTGCGGCTCGGCTTCAGGCGCTATCGCCATGGTGGCAACCTCGCGGCCGAACTCGACCTGATACGCAATACCTGCGAGGTCTTCATCGGACCAGGCCTGCAGGACGCGCTTCCCGAAGCGCCGCTCGACGACATCGCCAGCGTGCTCGAAGGCGCCTCGCTTCGCGCCGATGGCATCGCAGCATTGGCAACCGGCGGTCACGGGTCGTCGCATGGCGCTGTGCGACCGAATCCGTTGACCGCATGGCGTACCGCGCTCCTCATCCTGGTCGGCGCGCTCGTCGCGATTGCGGCGGCGACGTACTGGACGATGCAGCATGCTGCCGCGAGCAAGCCGAAGCTTGATACGGTTCCGGCGATGCCGAAGTGAGTGTTTCACAGTCGACGCATGGCGCGAGCGACTGATACGGTTGCTGCGCTGCGATCGGCCCATGCAATACCGAACCCCGGGGAAGGCACATGGCGGACGATCAAGGCATCAGCATCGTGGCGTACGCGGACAGATTCGCCGACGATTTTGCGCGACTGAACAGGGAGTGGCTCGACCGTTTCGGACTGTACGAGGAGGCGGACGGCAAGCAGCTCTACGCGCCGCGACAGGCGATCATCGATACCGGCGGCGAGATCTTCGTCGCCATCAAGGCAGGGCGCGTCGTCGGCACCTGCGCGCTGGTCCGGATGTCACCGCTCATGTTCGAGATAGCGAAGCTGTCGGTCGCCACGGACGCGCGCGGCGAAGGCCTCGGCCGACGCCTCACCGAACACGCCATCGACCGCGCACGGCAACAGCGCGCAACCACCATCGCACTCGTGTCCAGCACGAAGCTGACGACCGCGCTGCGCCTGTACGAGAGCCTGGGCTTCGTGCACAAGCCGCTGCCGGCGAGCCAGCCGTATGCGACAGCAGATGTCTACATGGAGCTTGAGCTGCTGGAGGGCGACGGATTCGGCTGGTGAATTCGCCCCGGCGTCTTCGGTATCCTCGTCTCGCTGTTCGGCAAGCACAGCCAAATGAGAAACAGGTGCGTCCAGCCTTGCTTGCTTGCGCAATCAGCCATTATTTGCCGGCCTCAAGCTGCGCCAGCCACGCGTCGTCGGAACCTTCGTTGATGCCTTCGAACAGGATCGTCGACAGGTAGCGCTCGCCGGTGTCGGGGATCATCGCGAGGATCACGCTGCCGTCCTCGGCGTCCTTCGCGACTTCAAGCGCGGCAGCGAACGTCGCCCCCGACGAGATCCCGCAGAAGATGCCTTCCTGCTGGGCAAGCGCACGCGCAGTGTCGCGCGCGACGATGTCGTCGATCGGCACATTGCGGTCGTAGATGTCGCGGTTGAGCACCGAGCCGATGAAGTCCGGCGTCCAGCCCTGGATCTTGTGCGGCGACCATTCCTTGCCGGCGAGCAGCGCCGCAACCGCCGGTTCGCAGACGCAGATCTTGATGTCGGGCCGAGCGAGCTTGAGCATCTCGCCGGCGCCGGTCAGGGTGCCGCCGGTCCCGTAGCCGGTCACGAACCAGTCGAGCCGCTTGCCGGCGAAGTCCTGCAGGATCTCCGGCCCGGTGGTGCTGCGGTGGTACGCGGGATTCGCGGGATTGTCGAACTGTTCGGTGAGGAATGCACCGTGTTTCGCGGCGAACTCGGCTGCCGCCTTCACCATGCCGCTGCCGCGCGCTGCCGCCGGCGTCAGGATCACCTTCGCGCCGAGCGCGCGCATCAGCTTGCGGCGCTCGATCGAGAAGGTCTCCGCCATGAACGCGACGAACGGATAGCCGCGCACCGCGCAGACCATCGCGAGCGCAACGCCGGTGTTGCCCGATGTCGCTTCCACCACCATCTGCCCCGGCTTGAGCACGCCACGCGCTTCTGCGTCCAGGATGATGCCGAGCGCAAGCCGGTCCTTGACCGATGCCATCGGGTTGAACGCTTCGAGTTTCGCGTACATGCGCACGTGCGCCGGCGCGAGCTTGTTGATGCGCACGATTGGCGTGTTGCCGACGGTGCCGAGGATGCTGTCGTGGATCATGGCGGACTCCGTTGCGTTGGCTTGCGTGGGTGATCTCGATCAGGTTTCCGTTGCGATCCGGCGATCCGGCGATCTGGCGATCAGGCCTGGGCGGCGCTCTCGATAGCGACCGGGCACGCGTCAGGGATGCTGCGTCCGGTTTGCGCCGCGTGCCAGCGGTTGAGGATGGTGCAGAACAGCAGGGCTGTGCGCTCGGTGTCGTAGACCGCCGAATGCGCCTCGTCGTTGTCCCATGCGAGCCCGGCGGCCTGCACCGCGCGGCTGAGCACGGTCTGTCCGTACGCCATGCCGGCGAGCGTGACCGTGTCGAAGGTGCTGAACGGGTGGAATGGATTGCGCTTGTGCGCGGTGCGCGCGACCGCGGCATTGACGAAGCCGAGGTCGAAGAACGCGTTGTGGCCGAGCAGGATCGCGCGCTGGCAGCCGGCATCCCGCGCCGCGGCGCGCACCGGGGCGAACACGTGGTCGAGCGCGGCTTTCTCGTCGCGCGCGGCGCGGAACGGATGATCGACGTCGATCCCGGTGATCTCCAGCGACTTGGGATCGATCACCGAACCGGGGAACGGAATCACGTGCGTGCTGGTCATCTCGCCGGGCCAGAGCCAGCCCTGGCCGTCCATCACGATCGGCTGCACCGCGATCTCCAGCAGGGCGTTGCGGTTGCAGTCGAAACCGCCGGTTTCGACGTCCACCGCAACCGGCAGGAAGCCGCGGAAACGCTGCGCCATGCGCAAGATCGGTGTGTTTTCATCCATCCGCGCAGGATAACAGAGCATCTGCGCCGGACTCCGCCGCGAGCCTGTCGACGCGGCGCGGGAGTCAGCCCAGGGTGGTGAAATCGCGCTTTTCGCGGGCCGGCATCGGTTCGTCGCCGTGCACCAGGTACCAGATGTTTTCGGCGATGTTGGTGGCGTGGTCGCCGATGCGCTCGATGTTCTTGGCCATGAACAGCAGGTGCGTGCACGAGGTGATCTGGCGCGGGTCTTCCATCATGTAGGTCAGCAG
>JBBQHA010000054.1:0-19069 GCA_038323475.1 Lysobacterales bacterium | reverse complement strand
ACCACCCAGGTCTGGGATGGGGTGGTCTCTCATAGACAGTCGGGGCAGACAATCGCCCTGTTCCGATGCACGCAAATGATTCTCCATGCGAAGTCATGAGGAAGCACATGTCACCCGACGAAGAAAGCGCGAATCTGCCTGAGTCAGTGACCGAGGATGCTCGTGCGGTTGCTGTCAAGGCCACGGAAGCAAGACCACGCGCGCAGAAGTCGAGCTATCCGGAGCCATTTGCCTCGCGAATGAACGGTCGCGAAAAAAGGCCGCTGGGCGATCTCTTCGGGCTGACCCACTTTGGCGTAAACCTCACCCGCTTGTCTCCATCTGCCGTATCGGCCTTGCGCCATGCGCACGCGGAGCAGGATGAGTTCATTTATATCCTGGAAGGTCGTCCCACGTTGATTACCGACGAAGGCGAAACCGCACTGTCGCCTGGCATGTGCGCAGGCTTCAAGGCTGGCACCGGCAATGGGCACCAGCTGAGGAATTCGACGCAAGAGGATGTCCTGTATCTCGAAATGGGCGATCGGACAGCGGGCGACTCGGCCACTTATCCGGATGACGATCTTCAGGCAATTCTGATTGCTGGCCAGTGGCGATTTACCCACAAGGACGGACGCAGCTACGACTGATGGGCGATCGCGCCAGCCGCATCGGCACCCTATGAGATGGATCATATGACGGGCATTGGGTCCGGATGTTGATCCGGCATGCGGTGGAATCTTGCGTATCCAAACGGGGCAGGAAAGGGAGTCACTGATGGAAATTGGATTTATCGGCCTTGGCATCATGGGGCAGCCGATGGCGCTCAATCTCGCTCGCGCCGGAGCGGATCTGACCGTATGGAACCGATCTGCCGAGAGAAGCGTCCCTCTTCAAGAGGCTGGCGCGCGGATCGCGGCCAGTGCTGGCGACGTCTTCCGACGGACACGCGTCGTCATCACCATGATGGCAAACGACCTCGCGCTCGACGCAGTTCTCGGTCGTGCCACACCGGAGTTCACCGAAAACGTCGCCCGGCATACGATCGTTCACATGGGCACGACATCGGCCGAATACTCGCGCAGACTCGAAGCCGATATTCGCGCTGCGGGTGGCTGCTACGTCGAAGCTCCTGTCTCCGGTTCGCGCAAGCCGGCCGAAGCCGGGCAACTGGTTGCAATGATGGCTGGCGATCCGGCCGCCGTGGATGAGGTTCGTCCGCTTCTCCAGCCGATGTGCCAGGAGACCGTGGTGTGTGGGCCGGTTCCCACCGGGCTGCTGATGAAGCTATCGGTCAACACGTTCCTCATCGCCATGGTCACAGGACTGGCCGAGGCCGCGCATCTCGCGAGACGCTTCGGACTCGACATGAAGCGATTCCAGGCCGTGCTCGATGCAGGCCCGATGGCGAGCAGCGTGTCGCGCATGAAGGTGGACAAACTCGTGAACCAGGACTACGAGGTGCAAGCGTCGATCGCCGATGTGCTGATGAACAATCGGCTCGCCGCGGAAGCCGCAAGAGTCTCGAATCTGGCTTCCCCGTTGCTTGATGTTTGTTTCCGGTTGTACAGCGAAACGCTCGCCCTTGGGCATGGTCGAGCGGACATGGCTGCGGTGATCCGTGCGATAGAGGCACGTACCGATGCGAATGAGCTGCCCGATTGAAGTGGCATTCTCAAGGTCGGTATAGAGGGTGTCGAATGAATCTCGGTGTGCCTTCGCAAGACCGATGCCCTTGTCCTCGATTTGGAAACCTGCGACCACCGAGAGACTGCCGTCCATCTCTGTCTGCCAATAGGCCATGCGGTCGTGGGGTCACGTGCCGGCCGCATCGAGGGCATCAGGATTGCTGACGGTGAGTCAGGAAAAGGCTGACGCGCAAGGACTTGAATTTTCTCGCGGCCGGTCTGGACGGCTGGACAGCCCCGCGCCCTGAAATAGCCGAACCTGCCATCCTGCAGGTGGAGCCGCAGCGGCCTGTGCTGAAACGATGATCGATGGGCTGGCAAACTCGAACGCGGGAGAGTTGCTGACTCCTGCGTGGCCATCAGTTGGGCAGCATGGCGATCAGGATTTTCATGCACCTAACGAGGTTGTAGAAAATTCTCGCACCACCTTGCCGCTGCGGTTTGCGACGGCGACATTTCGGCCATCGCTTGCAGCGCTCGGGCATGCGCGATGGCCAGCTACAAGGTGATCGAAACGAGTCCGCGGTTTCTCGCCGTCGATCTGACGTCCACTGCCAGTGGCGTTCAAAGAGTCGCAGTGGGAATGGAGTCGGTATTCGTCATCACGATGCGCTGCGGAAGGTAGTTGAGAAGGAAGTCCGTTTCCTTCTTGACCACGCGGTAGCACTCGCAACTCAGCGTTTCAAGCTTCGGGCGGTCAAGCACCTTGATCAATCCGCGCGAATACGAAATCACGCCCAGTTGTTGCAATTTCAGCGCTGCCTGGGTGACGCCTTCGCGGCGAACGCCGAGCATGTTGCCGATGAATTCCTGCGTCATCGTCAAGTGGTTATGCGACAGGCGATCCATGGAAAGCAGGAGCCAGCGGCAGAGCTGCTGATCGATGGAATGGTGCCGGTTGCAAACTGCGGTCTGGGAGACTTGCGTGATCAGGGCCTGCGTATAGCGCAGCATCAGCATCAGCAACTGGCCGTGGCGGTTGAACTCCTCTTTCACCCGGTGCCTGGGCAGTCGATATGCGTAACCGGCGCTCTGCACCAGCGACCGGCTCGGCGTGCTCTCCCCGCCCATCAGCAAAGTGATGCCTAGCAGTCCCTCGTTGCCCACCACGAGGATCGCGGTCGACGCCCCGTTTTCCATCACGTACTGCAGCGAGACGATGGAGTCGGTGGGAAAGTAAACGTGACGCATGGGGTGCCTGGACTCATACAGGATCGCGCGCAACGGCAGGCGCACCAGTTCCAGATACGGGAACAAACGGCCTTGAGCATCAGGCGATAAGGCCGCCAGAAGATGATTCTGCTGAGGCCAGGGCTTGGCGGTCATTTCGGCACTCTTGGAACTGAGTAGGCATAGGTTACCCGGTCACAGCCGCTAGAGTGCACTTTTGGTCCCGCGCGAATTCGGTACAGCACACTGATTGTGAGGGCTCCGAGAACTCGCATGAAACGAGCCCAGGCACGGCTTGGCAGGCAGTCGACAAGACAGCCGGGCGCATCGCGTGGGCGACGGTCAGCAAGCAGGATGGCGGCGGCGGAAAATCCGACGCAAAAAAAAGCCCGCGAAATCGTCGATCCAATCACGCACGTCGGCGCCCTGAATTGATGCGACGATGCGCGAGGCGCTCAGTGCGGAATCGCGAGGTTGTCCAGCGTCATCGGCGTGCCTGCACGCGGCACGGTCGCGATCACGGCATCGGTTGGCAGCGGGTTCGCGCGATCATCGAGATGCGCCGCGACGCGATCGAGCGCGGCGTACACGTACGGCAGCAGCGGCAGGTAGCGCGCGCCGTAATCCGGCAACGCGAGGAACGCATCGAAGTGCTGCGCGTTGCGCACCTGCCAGTAGCGCACGTCGCGACCTGCCGCCTGCGCGAGAGCGACATACGGCGCACTGCTGAATGCCGCCGGCACCAGGCCGTCGTCGAGGCCATGGATCACGATCACGGGCAATCCCTGGCGCGGCAACGAAGCACCGGTCGCGGCGATGCCCTTGCGCACGCGGTCGGCATCAGCGCCCTGCCCGTTCCAGAGCGCGCGCAGGCATTGCACACCGGGCAAGGTGAAGTCCGGCGCGGCGAGTTTCGCGTCGACGATGCCGACGCCGGCACCGGGCGCAACGCCGCCGCTATCCGCCCACCATGCGCTGCGTTCGGCATCGGTTGCAGCACGCGGAGAGAAGTCGGGGCTTTGCGCGGCAAACCGATAACCGCAGGGATGCTCGCCGACGCCGCAGCGCCCATAGGACGATGCGTAGGTCGCTGCGACCGCACGCCACAGGTCGAAGTCCACCGACAGCGCGCCGGCACGTAGCGCCGCATCGGTCCAGCCATCGGCCCGCAGCAATGCATGCGCCTCGGCGGCCTGGGCCTGCGCATCCGCGCCATGCAGCGCCCCCTCCGCCGCAAGCGACGCGCAACGCAATGCGCCGAGCGCTTTCGCGTGCCCCGACAAAGGCGACTGCGGCAGGTCCTGCAGGTCGAGCAAGGCGCAAGGCATCAGCAATGCGGCCTGCGTCGTGTAGTCGTACAGCGGGCGTCCACCCGCAACCGAGACGTTCGGTTCACCCGCCACGACCGCATCCAGCCATGTCGCGTCAGCGGGATCCATCTCCGGTTCCGCAGCCCGCAACACCGCGCCGCCGCCGTTGGAAATGCCGACCGCGATGACACGTGTGTTGGCGAAGGTGAATGGTCCGGCATCGGGCATCGCCTGATTCAATGCCTGCAGCGCGAACTCCGCCGCCTGCCTGATGTGGCGGCCCCAGTCGGCCTCCGGGTTGTCCTGCGAATGCGCATGCTTGAATGCGACGCCGAAACTTCCAACTGGCGCGTGCGGCACGAACGCGCGTTGATTGTCGCCAGGACCATCGTCGTCCTGCATGCCGATCGTCCCGTCCGCGCGCGGCCCGGCAGATGCATCGAGATCGAAATAGTCGGTGCCGGCGCCCTTGTCGGTGTATGCCACGGCACAGCCTTTCGGCAGCCCCCAGGCGCCGGCGACGGCGATCGCTCCATAGATGCCGCGCGAACCCGATGAAGCCGTCACCACCACGCAACGGGCGTGGCTATCGAACGCGTCCGGCACCTGCACGAGCACGCGATGCGGATGCTGTGCGCCGGGCACCTTCGCATACGCGCTGAACTCGCGGCCCGGCACATGCGCCGTGCTGCCGTACAACTCACCGTAACCCCCGCCGGCGGACAGATCCGCGATGCCGCGCCAGTTGCTCCAGATCGCGCGCCGGCGCAACTCGACCGGCGTGGGCTGGGCGGCGTCGATGAACGCGGGCGGCGCAATCGCGCGCAGGCCATCGATGCCGAGGCCGGCGGTCAGCAGGTCGTCGCCGTCGCGATGCGTGGTGGTGCGTTGCGAAGTGAACATGGGCGATCCGGAAACGTGATGCGACGGAGTGGTCGCGCAAGCGGCAAGACCCGGCAGGAAAGCTGCCACGACGCCATGGCGGATGGTTTCACAGCGACACAGTAGCAAGCGGTTGCGTGAGAGCCATCGTGTCGTCCAGAGCGTCGTGGCGCAACGCCCTGTTACGCTAGGTTCCCATTTTCGTACGCGGACCGGCCGATGACCGCACGCTGCATCCTGATCACGGGCGCCGGCAGCGGCATCGGCGCGGGCATCGCGGCCGAACTCGCGGCAGCCGGTCACCACATCGTCGTCACCGACCTCGGGCTCGACGCTGCCGAGGCAGTCGCCGCGAAAATCCGCGCCGCCGACGGCTCGGCCGAAGCGCTTGCGCTCGACGTCACCTCCGACGCCAGTGTCGAAGCCGCGCTGGAAGCGATATCGCGACCGGTCGAGGTGCTGGTCAACAATGCCGGCCTGCAGCATGTCGCGCCGCTCGAGGACTTCCCGATCGCGAAGTGGGATTACCTCGTGCAGGTCATGCTCGTCGGCGTCGCGCGGGTTACCCGCGCGCTGCTGCCGGGGATGCGTGCGCGCGGTTTCGGACGCATCGTCAACATCGGCTCGATCCATTCGCTGGTCGCGAGCCCGTACAAGAGCGCCTACGTCGCGGCCAAGCACGGCCTGCTCGGTTTCTCCAAGGTCCTCGCGCTCGAAACCGCGGATACCGACATCACCATCAACACGATCTGTCCGACCTACGTGAAGACGCCGCTCGTCGACGGGCAGATCGCCGACCAGGCACGCACGCGCGGCATTCCGGAATCGCAGGTGGTCAGCGAGGTGATGCTCAAGCCGATGCCGAAGGGCGTGTTCATCGGTTTCGACGAACTCGCCGGCATCGTCGCGTTCCTGATCTCGCCGCCCGCGCGCAACATCACCGGCCATACCATCGACGTCGACGGCGGCTGGACGATCCAGTGACGTCATGCCGATCCTGCTGAGCGTCGACGATCATCCGACCCACGATCGCTTCAATCCTTGATCGAAGCCCATGGCCACCAGCCGGCGCCAGTCGCGGCGTAGCGATCGGCCGCCTGCTCGAAACGGTTGTACGGCGAGATGCCGCCGCACAGGAAATAGAGCGGCAGGAAGAAAGCGCCGAGCGTCATCGCCTGGTAGACATGCGCGCGCTCGTGGTCGCCGAGGCGATGCCTCGCACCGCCCGGTGGGCATCGTCCGAAACGCTCGGCGTAGCTGCTGCACATGCCATCGAGCGTGTCCTGCGTGCACAGGATCGTGTTGCCGAGCGCGAGGGCGCTGCCGGGTCCCCATGGATAACCCAGGAACACCAGGGCGCCGTCGCCGATGCGCAGGCGCGCGCCGAACAGCAGCGATGGAAGGCCGATCAGCAGGCCGATCGCGGTGTTGGGCGATGCCCAGATCGCGCCGGGCACGAACAGCGCACGGCGCATCCAGGGCTTCACGGTCCGTCGGTCGCTCAGCGCGAGCGCTGCGCCAGCCAGTTGTGGATCGCGGACGGCACTTCGCGTTGCGCGCGGCTGGAGACGTAGATGCCGATGTGGCCGCCCTTGAACGACAGCTCGCTGTAGTCCTTCGTGCCGGCGAGGTTGCGCAGCGGACGCGACGCGCTCGGCGGCACCAGGTGGTCCTGCTCGGCGAACACGTTGAGGATCGGCATGGTCACGCTCTTCAGGCTCACCGGCTTGTCGCCGATGCTCAGGCCGCCTTCGACGAATCCGTTCTTCTGGTAGAACTTGGTTATGAACTGGCGGAACGCCTCGCCCGCCTGGTCCGGCGAATCGAAGATCCACTTTTCCATGCGCAGGAAATCTTCCATCGCATGCTTGTCGTCGAGGATGTCGGTCATGCCGACGTACTTCTGCACGTTCAGGCGGAACGGCTTCAGCGTGAGGTAGCAATAGTTCATCATTTCCGCCGGCACATTGCCGAGCGCATCGACGAACGCATCCACGTCCATGCCGCGCGTCCAGTGCGACAGCATGTTTTCCGGCGTGTGGACGTCGACCGGCGTGACCATCGTGATCAGGTTGCGGATCTTGTCCGGATGCAGCGCCGAATAGCACAGCGAGAACACGCCGCCCTGGCAGATGCCGAGCAGGTTGATCGCAGCCACATCGTGTTTCTTGCGCAGGAAATCCACGCAGCCGCCGAGGAACCGCTCGATGTAGTCGGTCAGGTCGAGGTAGCGGTCCGACAGGTCGGGATAGCCCCAGTCGATGATGTAGACATCCTCGCCGAGCTCGAGCAGGTGCTTGACGATCGAACGGTCCGCCTGCAGGTCGACCATGTAGGGGCGGTTGACCAGCGCGTAACTGATCAGCAGCGGAACCTTCGCGGTCGGCGCCTTGTCGCCGCGGAAGCGGTACAACACGAGCTTGCCGTCGGTATAGACGGCGTCCTTGTCGGTCGTGCCGTAGTGCACGTCGTCGAGGTTGCGCAGCGTGGTCAGGCCTGCGGTGAGCTTGCGCTGCAGGGTCTGTGCTTCGTGCGCGAGCTTGTCCGGGGAAAGATTCAGCGGTCCGTACATGGTGGTTCCTTACTTCTTCGCGCGGCGCGAGGCCGGCGTGGGCTTGGACGATTTCGCGGCGGGCTTGCTCGCGGCACGCGCTGGCTTGCTCACGGTCTTTTTCGCAACGGCGACCTTCGCTGCCGGCTCGGGCTTCGCACGCGGCGCAGCATGCGCTGGGGATGTTGCAGCCGTGTTCACGACTGCTTCGAGCTCGGCCAGCCGCTGCCTGAGCTCGCGCAGGTCGCACTCGAGCTGGGTGACCTTCTTGTGGCTCGAATTGACTTCGGTGCGGGTCGGCATGCCGAACATGCCGGTCACGCGCTCGACTTCGCCCTGCACGCCCGCGCGCGTGCGGCTTTGCGCGTTGACGAGTTCACCGTAGGCGGTGCGGAACTCGGGAGTCATCGCGACCTCGGCCCAGGACTCCTCGGCGGCGTCGATCCACAGGTCGAACAACGCGCGCGTCGAATCGATCTGGCGGCCCGGTTCGCTGCGCTCGGCGAGCTTGTCCTCGAACTTCGCGAACGCGCGCTTGCCGCATTCCATCAGCTGCGCGTTGTAGCCGGACATTGCCTTCTGATAATCCATCTGCGACTTGCCGAGCGCCTGCCAGCGCTCCTGCTGTTCGCGCTGCAGGCCGAACGCGGGCATGTTGAACATGCCGCCGACTTCGCCGCGCATGGCATCCATCCACGGAGCCGCCTGCTTCATCCACTGGTCCATGCCGTTCGCGCCATGCCCGGACATCTGCTGGAACATGCCCGCGAACGGGTTCTCGATGCCCATCGCCTGCTTCCATGCCGATGCGATGTCGGATGCGTGCGACTGGCCGCCGGAGAAACGCTTGGCGAGTTCCTGCATCTGCCCGAACCACGAGCCGGTCTGCGCGTTCATGCGTGCGATCGTGTCGTCGGTCTGCGCGCGTCCATCGCGCGCCCACGGGGCCCACATGTCCATCGCTTCCTGCCATCCGGGAACCTGCTGGGTCTGGCCCTGCCCGGCCTGGCGCGCCATCTCGCTCCACGCGTTCCAGTATTGGCGCGAAAGCGCTTCGAAATCCTGCGTCCAGCCTTTGTCGGTCGCGCTCATGGGGAACTCCTGAAATTCATCCACGATGCTAGCATTGGCCATTGTTGCACCGCAACATACTTGCCTCGATGAGCGCTCTTTGCGAGGCTGCGGCATCAGCAGGGGTTCATATGGACGACAGCACACCGGATTCACCGGCAGAAGGCATCGATGTCCCGGCAGCGCGCGGATTGCCGCGACACACCACGCCGACCTGGGAAATGGAACTGCTGCTTTCTGGCGCGACCGTATTCGGACTGCTGCAGGTCCCGGCATGGATCGACGCGACCGCCGACCGCCTGCGCATCGCGCTTCCACAGTCGTGGGATGCAGCGCTGCTGCTTGGGCCGCTGTTCGCCAAAGTCATGGCGTACGGGCTGATCTTCACCTTCCTGCTGCATCTGGCCACGCGTGCGTACTGGGTCGCGCTGGTCGGCCTGCGTTCGGTGTATCCGCACGGCATCCGTTGGGACCGCGTGCACGGCGGACCGATCGGCAAGCGCCATCAACAGCGGATCCTCTCTGATCCGGATGCGTCGATCGAACGCGCCGACAATGCATCCACCCTGGTGTTCGCGACCGGCATCACGGTGGTGGTGATGTTCCTGTTCGCCAGTCTGCTCAGCGGCATCGCCGTGCTCATCGGCGGCGCACTGCAGACCTGGGTTTACCCGTTGCGCGACTCGTCGACCTGGTTCTTTGTCGCGCTCGCGTCGATGATGCTGCCGCTGATCCTGCTCAGGGTGGTCGATGCGTGGTTCGGCGGCAAGGTGCGACCAGGAAGTCGGCTCGCGATCGCCATCGACTGGATGTATGGGCGTTACGAATCGCTGGGCCTCAACCGCTCGTCACCGCTGTTGCTCCTGCTGACCAGCAATGCGCGTCGCAAGCACGGACTCATCTGGCTGATAGCCTTGCTCAACCTGCTGATGGCGGCCGTCCAGGTCATGGACAAGGCCAGGCACGAGGGACCGTCCTGGGCATGGATCGAAGCCGTTCCGGCCGAACTCGATACGGACCAGTCGCCCGACTACTACGCACAGTCCGGAAATTCGCGTCGCCTGCTGCCGCGCATCCAGTCGGACATCGTCACCGATCCTTACCTGCGTCTGTGGGTTCCGCTGGATCCCGACAGGGCGCGTGCGTTCAACCGTGCATGCACGTCTTTCAGGCCGCACTCGCCGGCTGCAACCACGGCGCGCGCCGACGAAGAGAATGCGCTCGCGCAATGCCTGGGGGCGCTGTTCTTGCCGCGCCTTGACGCACACCCGCTATCGGGCCTGCAGTGGCGCTTCGCGCGCGATCCGGATCTGGGTGTGGATGGACTGCGCGCCTATATCCCGTTGCAGGCGACCGCGACGGGCAGGCATGAATTGCTGCTGCTTCCTCCCGCCAAGGACGACGGCGACCAGGCCGATGCCGCACGCACATGGCGCATTCCGTTCTGGCGTTAGCCAGCCTCCGTCGCGCCATGCTGTTCAATACGCTTCCACCCGATCGCCGACGCGTATCCGCCCGTGGCCGCGCGCGATGAGGTTCATCCCGAACGTGATGCCTGCGTCGCTGCGCCGGTACGTCTTGAGCGTGCGCAGCGGTTCCCCGGATGGATCGCGCTCGCCCAACACCGGATCGACCGTGGTGAACACGCAGCGCGTGCAGGTCTTCACGACGTCGAACGCTACGTCTCCGATCCGGATGCGATGCCAGCCGTCTTCCGCATGCGGATCGCAGCCGTCGATCACGACATTGGGGCGGAAGCGGCGCATCGCGATCGACACGTCCAGCTTCGCGTTCAAGGCGTCCAGGGACGCCTTCGAGATCGCGAGGAAGGGATAACCGTCGGCGAAGCTCACGCCGTCGGATTGCGAACGTGGTCCCGGCTCGACGATGCGGGTGCTGCGCGCGTCCATCGCCACGAGCCGCAACGCGCGCCCGAGGAATTCGCCGAGCCACGCATCGGCGCTGGGATCGGCGCAGGCCGCATCGACGACATCGTCCCATACCGTCACCGCCAACCGCTCCACGCCGGCATCCGGCATCCGGACATCGAGGTCGGGCATCGACGGCGCCTGCAGGCGCAGGCCGCCGTCGATGGGCGTCGCGCGGATCAGCACCATGCGCGGAATCTGGCGGCCGGTGACGAAACGACCATCGTCGTCGACGATCATCCAGCGCCGGTCGTCGCGGAATCCGCGCGGCTCGATCTCGGCTTCGTGCAGGTCGAGGCCCGCCGTCGACTTGATCGGATAAATCGCAATCGATGACAGGATCATGGAACCAGCACCTTTCCGCGGACTATGCCGCGACGCTTCGCACGGCGACATTCTGCGCCGCAAGCACGTCGTCCGTCCTGACCACGCGCGCGAATTCGGCGTTCAGCGTCGCAAGGTGCGCGCGGAAGATCGCATCGCCCGGGATCGTCGCGCCGTCGATGTCCTGCAGGTCGATGCTCGCGCAGGCATCGGCGACCACGATGGTGTCGAAGCCAAGATTGCTCGCGATGCGCGCGGTCGTCGAGACGCACATGTCGGCGTACAGGCCGAACAGCACGACCTTGTCCACTTTCATGCGGCGCAGGCGCAACTCGAGGTCGGTGCCGACGAAGGCGCAATTGACCGACTTGCCGACCAGCGGTTCGCCGGCGCGCGGTTCGAATCCCTCGCGCAGGATGTTGCCGGGATGCGTCGGATGCAGCGTCGACCCGGCATGGATGGAATCGTGCTTCACGTGCACGATCGGCCAGCCGCGCTCGCGCCAAAGGCCGAGCAGGCGCAGGCCGTTCGCGTCCACGAATGGGTTGTTCAGGGGCCGGATCGGCGGAAGGTAGAAACCCTCCTGCATGTCGATCGGGATCAGGGCGGTATGTGCGTCGAATTGCATGTGCGTTCTCCGTGGATGGGAGCCGCACTGTGCATTCCGGAAAGAGCCTGTCGCAACCCGTCAAAAAGCCGGTTCGCGCCGTCGCATCGCCGGGCAAGCATGCGTTCGATTCGGGTCCCGCAACAAAAAAAAGCGGGCCGAAGCCCGCTTTTTCATGACGACATGGAGCGACGGATCAGACTGCAGCAGCCGCCGCATCTTCCTCGACGGCCTTGATCGACAGGCGGATGCGGCCCTGCTTGTCGACTTCCAGCACCTTGACCTTGACGATGTCGCCTTCCTTGAGCTTGTCGGACACTTTCTCGACGCGCTCGCTGGAGATCTGCGAGACGTGCACGAGGCCGTCCTTGCCCGGGGCGATCGTGACGAACGCGCCGAAGTCCATGAGCTTGGCAACCTTGCCCTCGTAGATGCGGCCCGGCTCGACGTCGGAGGTGATCTGCTCGATGCGCGACTTCGCGGCCTGCGCCGCGAGCGCGTTGACCGAAGCGATGATGATCGTGCCGTCGTCCTGGATGTCGATCTGGGTTCCGGTTTCCTTGGTGATCGCCTGGATCACCGAACCGCCCTTGCCGATCACTTCGCGGATCTTGTCCGGATGGATCTTCATGGTGATCAGGCGCGGCGCGTACTCGCTCATTTCCGCACGTGGCGCAGACAATCCCTTGGCCATTTCGCCGAGGATGTGGATGCGGCCGGCCTTCGCCTGCTGCAGCGCGACCTGCATGATCTCTTCGGTGATGCCATCGATCTTGATGTCCATCTGCAGCGCGGAGATGCCGTTCGTGGTGCCAGCGACCTTGAAATCCATGTCGCCGAGGTGGTCTTCGTCACCGAGAATGTCGGACAGCACGGCGAAGTCGTTGCCTTCCTTGATCAGGCCCATCGCGATGCCCGCGACCGGAGCCTTCAGCGGGATACCCGCGTCCATCATCGCGAGCGACGATCCGCAGACCGAAGCCATCGACGAGGAACCGTTCGACTCGGTGATTTCCGAGACGGTGCGGATCGTGTAGGGGAACGACTCCATCGACGGCATCACCGCGAGCACGCCGCGCTTGGCGAGGCGGCCATGGCCGATCTCGCGACGCTTCGGGCCCATCATGCGGCCGGCTTCGCCGACCGAGTACGGCGGGAAGTTGTAATGGAACAGGAAGTGGTCTTTGTACTCGCCCGAGACGGCGTCGATGATCTGGCCATCGCGCGCGGTGCCGAGCGTGGTGACGACCAGCGCCTGGGTTTCGCCGCGGGTGAACAGGGCCGAGCCGTGGGTGCGCGGCAGGACGCCGACGCGGACGGTGATCGGACGCACGGTGTCGAGTTGGCGACCGTCGATGCGGATCTTGCTCGACAGCACCGAGTGACGCAGCGTGCTGTATTCGAGATCGTGGAACTCCTTGGCGAGATCGGCGGTCGCCCACGCCTTCGCTTCGGCATCGGACTTCAACGAGGCCAGCACCTCTTTCTTCAGCGCCTGGATCGCGTCGCGGCGCTCAAGCTTGTCGCGCACGCCGTAGGCCTGGATCAGGCTGTCGCCGACCGCGCCCTTGACGGCTGCAGCGAGCGCTTCGTTGCGCTCCGGCGCTTTCCACGTCCACGACTTCACGCCGGCTTCGGTGGTGAGTTCGTTGATCGCGCGGATCGCGGCCTGCATCTCGCGATGACCGAACATCACGGCGCCGAGCATCACGTCTTCCGACAATTCCTTCGCTTCAGACTCGACCATCAGCACCGCGTTGGCGGTACCGGCGACGACGAGTTCAAGCTGCGAATCCTTCAGTTCGGTCGCGGTCGGGTTGAGGATGTACTGGCCATCCTTGTAGCCGACCTTCGCCGCGCCGATCGGGCCGGCGAACGGTGCGCCGGACAGCGCGAGCGCCGCGGATGCGCCGAGCAGCGCCGGGATGTCGCCATCCACTTCCGGGTTCATCGACATCACGGTGGCGATGATCTGCACTTCGTTGCGGAAGTCTTCCGGGAACAGCGGGCGGATCGGGCGATCGATCAGGCGCGAGATCAGCGTTTCCTTCTCGGTCTGGCGGCCTTCGCGCTTGAAGAAACCGCCCGGGATGCGGCCGCCGGCGTAGAACTTTTCCTGATAGTCGACGGTGAGCGGGAAGAAATCCTGCCCCTCGCGCGCCGACTTGTTCGCGACCGCGGTGACCAGCACCACGGTGCCGTCGATCGAGACCATGACCGCGCCGCCAGCCTGGCGGGCGATTTCGCCCGTTTCCAGCGTGACCTGATGTTTGCCGTACTGGAACGTCTTGGTTACTTTCGCCACGTGATGTTTGTCCTGGTTTTTTATGAGATGCGACTTGAGCGGAATGTGCGGCCAGCTTATTTCAGAAAATGACTTGTGCACGCTCTACTTTGAAAGTGCGGCCACGGATGGCCGCTGGTGTGTCTCAAAGTCCGCCACCTGCACCCGATCGCTTCGAAGCTGGTCGGGCAGCATTCACGGACGAATGCATTACCTTCTGATACCGAGACGCCCGATGAGCGTCTTGTAACGCTCGGCATCCTTGCTGTGCAGGTAGTCGAGCAGGCTGCGGCGCTGGTTGACCAGCATCAGCAGGCCACGACGCGAATGGTGGTCTTTCTTGTGGGTCTTGAAATGCCCGGTGAGCATTTCGATGCGCGCGGTGATCAGCGCGACCTGCACTTCCGGTGAGCCGGTGTCGCCAGGAGCGCGCTTGAATTCTTCGATGATCTTGCCGGTGTCGATGGACATCTGTACTACCTCGGGTGATGCGTGGCCTGCAGGAATGTCGTTCGACACACCGCGTGGCCCGCCGTTGGGGTTGTGTTGCGCTCGTGTGCAGCTGGTGACTCAGGGATGGAACGATGAAGCGTGGTGCGGTTTGTTGCAGCCAAGGGAGCAGAGAAAGCTCCGGGCAAGCGGGTCATTGTAGCTCCCGGATACCAGTTGGAACAAGGCTTTACGTCGCTGTTCCGGATTGAGCCGCCCAGGTGAACAGGCGTTGTGCGCGCAGCGTGCCGTCGGCGGAGAGTGCGCCGAGACCCAGCGCGCGGCCCGCCGCGTCGTACAGGGCAACGGTAGTGGCTTCGGCTGCCGGCGGCAACGGCGCGCCCAGGACGCCCCCGTTGCGGATCGACGCGATCTGATCCTGCTCGACCCATGAAAGCTGCCCACGACCGAGTCGTAGCGCCTGTTCGGCGTCCACGCGCACTCCGGGCAGACCGGCCAGCCCGGCCTCGATCGGCAGCAGGCAGGCATCCAGGGCGGCTTCGCCGTTCGCGGCCAATGTTTCCAGCTCTGCCATGTCGAACATGCGCGGCTTACGGAACGGCTCGACCCATAGTCGGCGCAATTCGGCCACGTGCGCGCCGCAACCGAGCGCCTCGCCGAGGTCGCGCACGAGGCTGCGCACATAGGTTCCCGAACCGCAGTCGATCTCAAGCCGCAGCCAGTCGTCGCCGCGCCCGACGCATGCGATGCGGAACACGTCGACTTCGCGCTCGGCGACCTCCACGATCTCGCCGCGCCGCGCCTTGGCGTACAGCGGCTCGCCACCCTGCTTGAGCGCTGCATAGATCGGCGGACGCTGCAGGATGCGACCGCGCAATGGCGCGAGCGCCGCTTCGAGCGTCGCATCGTCGAACGCCGGAATCGGGCGCGTGCGCAAGACGGCGCCGTCGGCGTCGTCGGTATCGGTCGTCGCGCCGAGGCACGCGAGTGTTGTGTAGGCCTTGGACTCGCCGAGCAGCACGCCGGCGATCTTGGTCGCTTCGCCGAAGCACACGGGGAGCAAGCCGGTCGCGAGCGGATCGAGGCTGCCGGTATGCCCTGCCTTTTCCGCGCGGAACAGGCGGCGCACCTGCTGCAGCGCATGGTTGGAACTATCGCCGGCGGGCTTGTCCAGCAACAGGATGCCGTGGAGCGGCCGGTACGCGATGCGGGTCATCCGACGGACTTGTTCAATCGGCGTCCGGCCCGGGAACGGCATCGTCGTCGGATGCGGCCGCGCCAGCGGGAGGCGTGATCTCGGTTCCGGTCGCGCGCAACAATTTCTCGATCTTCTCGCCGCGATCGACCGAGTCGTCGTAATGAAAATGCAACTCGGGCACGTGGCGCATCTTGACCATCTGCGCGAGCCTGAAGCGGATGTCGCGCGCATGTTCCTTGAGTCCCTTCACGGCCTCGGCCGAACGTTCGGCCTGCAGGGCAGTGACGAAGACTTTCGCGTGTTCGAGGTCGCGGGTGATCTCGACGTCCGACACGCTCACCGACGGCAACCCATGCTCACGCACCGCATCGTGGACGAGTTGGCCGAGGTCGCGACGCAACTGCGCGGCGACACGATCGGAACGATGGAAGGACTTCTTCATGGGGAACGGGGAACGGGGAACGGGGAACGGCCAGAGCGAAAGCGAACAGAGCAGCAACCTGCTTCCCCTGTTCCCCATTTCCTGTTTCCCGTTTCCTGTTTCATCACAGCGTCCGCTGGATCTCGATGCGCTCGAAGCATTCGATCTGGTCGCCCGGCTTGACGTCGTTGTACTGCTTCACCGCGATGCCGCACTCGGTGCCGTTGCGCACTTCCTCGACGATTTCCTTGAAGCGGCGCAGCGATTCCAGTTCGCCTTCGAAGATCACCACGTTGTTGCGCAGCACGCGGATCGGTTTGCCGCGGCGGATCACGCCCTCGGTGACGAAGCTGCCGGCGACCGCGCCGAACTTCGAACTGCGGAACACGTCGCGCACTTCGGCGGTGCCGATGATTTCCTCGCGGACTTCCACGCCGAGCAGGCCGGATGCGACCTGCTTCACCTGGTCGATCACGTCGTAGATGATCGAGAAGTAGCGCAGGTCGAGGCCGTTCGCCTCGATCACGCGACGCGCGGACGCGTCGGCGCGCACATTGAAGCCGATGATGACGGCCTTGGATGCGGCGGCGAGCGTCGCATCGGATTCCGTGATCCCGCCGACGCCCGAAGACACGACATTGATCTTGATCATGTCGTTCGACAGGCCGACCAGCGATTCGCGCAATGCCTGCACGGAACCCTGCACGTCGGCCTTGACCACCAGCGCAAGCGACAACTGGCCGGCACCCTGGCCCATCTGCGCCATGATGTCTTCCATGCGGTTGCCGGCCTGGCTGACCAGGCGCGACTCGCGGCGCTTGGCGTCACGCTGCTGGGCGACGTCCTTGGCCAGGCGCTCGTCCGCGACCACGGTGAAATCGTCGCCCGCATCGGGCACGCCCGAGAGGCCGAGCAATTGCACCGGTATCGACGGACCGGCGGTTTCCACCTGATTGCCGGACTCGTCGAACAATGCGCGCACGCGGCCGTACTGCACGCCGCAGACGAGGTAATCGCCCTTCTTCAGGGTGCCCTGCTGGACGAGCACGGTCGCGACCGGGCCACGGCCCTTATCAAGGCTGGATTCGATGACGACACCGCTCGCGCGCGCATCGCGCACCGCGCTCAACTCCATCACTTCGGCCTGGACCAGGATCGCATCGAGCAGCGCGTCCACGCCCTCGCCGGTCTTGGCCGACACCGGCACGAACTGCACGTCGCCGCCCCAGTCCTCGGGCACCACTTCGTGCTGCACGAGACCCTGCTTGATGTTGTCCGGATTCGCTTCGGGCTTGTCCATCTTGTTCATCGCGACGATCAGAGGCACCTTCGCGGCGCGCGCATGCTGCACGGCTTCGATGGTCGGCGGCATGACGCCGTCGTCGGCCGCGACTACCAGGATCACGTTGTCGGTCAGCTTGTCGCCGCGCGCGCGCATCGACGAGAACGCCGCATGGCCCGGGGTGTCGAGGAAGCTGATGACGCCCTTCTCGGTTTCGACGTGGTAGGCGCCGATGTGCTGGGTGATGCCGCCGGCTTCGCCGTGCGCGACCTTGGTGCGGCGGATGTAATCGAGCAGCGAGGTCTTGCCGTGATCGACGTGGCCCATGATGGTGACCACCGGCGGACGCGTCTGCCGGTTGCCCTGCACGTCTTCGCCGTGCGCGACCAGCGCGGATTCGGCGTCGTTCTCGGTGGCGCGCACCGCGGTATGGCCGAGTTCCTCGACCACCAGCGCCGCCGTGTCGTGGTCGATCACCTGGTTGATCGTGACCATCGTTCCCATCTTGAACAGCGCCTTCACCACTTCGCCGCCCTTGACGGCAAGCTTCTGGGCGAGATCGGCGACGCTGATGTTCTCGCCAATCGCGACTTCGCGCAGCACTGGGGCGGTCGGCCGCGCAAAACCATGCTGGCCGACGGCCTGGCGGCTGGCTTCGACCGGCCGCGAGCGCAGCTTGCGCTTGCCAGCGCCGCGCCGCGCGCGCTCGGACTCGGTCAGGTGCAACTGCGTCGTGAAGCGATTGGCGGAATCGCCTTCCTCGACTTCGGTGGGCATCGCGTGGGTGCCGCGATGGACGGGTTTTTTCTGGCCCGGCTTGTTGGTTTCGCGCACCGGTTCACGGCGACGCAGGTCTGGACCCGGAGTGTGCTTGTGCGCGGGTTTCTCGGCAGGCGGCGCGACGACGGCCGGGGCGCCAGCCGCTTTGACCGGCGCTTCGACCACGGCGACGACCACGGGCGCGGCTTCCTCGACGACCGGCTCGCTGGCCTTGCGCTGGGCTTCGATCAACTCGCGGCGTTTGGTTTCCTCGTCGACGCGACGCTGGTCGCCGGCGCGCAGCGCGGTCAACTCGGCCTCGGATTGCTGGCGCGATGCGTCGAGCTTGCGCTGCGCATCCTCGCGCTCGAGCTTCTGCTCGTCGTGTTCCTCGACCAGCTTGCGCTGCATGTAGGTGCGCTTCTGGCGCACTTCGACGTTGACGGTGGTCTTGCTCTTGCCCGCCGCGACGGTGATCTCCTCGACCTTGCGCCGATTGAGCACGATCTGTTTCGGCGCGGCCTCCGCGACCGGCTTCTCGACCTTGCCATGGGTCCGCCGCAGGAAGCCGAGAAGCTTCATCTTCTCGGTGCTGGTGACCACCTGATCCGGCCCGCTGAAGGTCATGCCGGCCTCGGCGAGCTGTTCGAGCAGCTTCTCGACCGGGGTACCGACCATCTTCGCAAGGGTGCTTACCGTAACTTCGGACATTCGATTCCCATGATTCTGTGTAACGCGAAATTCTGTGTAGCGCGAATCCTGCCTGGCCCACGTCGGACGACCTGCGCCAGTACTGCGTGTTCCTGCGGATTGCGACCGTCGCCTAGTTTAACGCGCCCGCATGCATGCGTTCCGGGCGCGGACGAGGCTGCGGTCGAATCCCCTACTCGAACCAGTGCGCGCGCGCGGCCATGATCAGCGCCGCAGCACGCTCCTGGTCCATGTCGTCGAGATCCAGGATCTCGTCCACCGACAGTTCCGCCAGCTCCTCGCGGGTGGTCACGCCGCGACCAGCCAGCGCGAATGCCGTGGTCTCGTCCATGCCTTCGAGCGTCAGCAGGTCCGCGGCGGGCTTGTGCTCGTCGAGTTCCTCCTCGACCGCAAGCGCATCGGTCAGCAATGCGTCGCGGGCGCGGGCGCGCAGTTCCTCGACGATGTCCTCGTC
>JBBQHA010000053.1:0-19321 GCA_038323475.1 Lysobacterales bacterium | reverse complement strand
GGCGCATTGGCGACCTTGCCCATGCCGAACACGCGCTGGCCTTCGCGCGAGGAGAAGTGCTGCAACTCGAAGAAGTAGCGCTCCTGGCCGTCGGTCAGGAAGCCCAGGCAGGGTTTCGCCGAGGCCGGCGCATCGGTCGTGCGGCGCTCGCGCATCTCGCGCTCGCGGCACAGCCGCAGTGCGCTGTCGGCGAGTTCCGTGAAGGACTCGCCCGCGTTGGCGGTGTCGAGGTCGGCGGCGATGCGGGCGAGGATCAGGGCCGCCTCGATGGCTGGATCGTGCTGCCATTCCGGCACCGCCTGGTCGAGCCAGCCTGGCAGGTGCCGCGCGAGTGCGCCGCCGCCGATCGCGGCTTCGGCGGAATTCTCCAGCGGTCGCGCGAACAGGCCGAAGGTGCTGCCGGCGATCATCAGTTCCATCGCGACGTACAGCGCGCGGTCGTGTTCGCGGCTGTAACCGCAGGCGTCGAGGATGCGCAGGGTTTCGGCGATGCTGGACGCCTCGTTGCCGCCGACCGGGCCGGGCACGTCGTTCGGCTCGCGCTGGCGCAGGTCGTGGCAGGCCGCGAACAGCGCAAGCTTCAGCCAGTCGGCCAGTGGCAGCGCGGCGTAACCGAGCGCGCGTTCGAGCGCGCGCAGCCGGCGGTCGGCGATTTCCAGCACATGACCTTCGTTATGGTAGGGGTGCGGATCATCGCCAAAGCTGCCATGGCGCAGGCCGAGCCGCGCGAGTCCGAGCACGAACGCATCGGAGGCGCGGTCGAGCGTGGGCGCGGCCGCGTCGCCAAAGTGTTCGAGCAGGCGTTGGCGACGGTGCTGCATCCACGCGAGGATGTCCGGCCGGCGATCCGCCAGCAGCACGCGCGCGGAGGCCGCGTCGGGCAGTGCGCGCTCGCTCGCGTCCGGCGGAAACAGCTTGGAATATCCCAGGATCACGGCAGGGGGATCGCGATCGTTCCGCGGCGCGCGGCCCAGTGCCGCGGCCGCAGTATAAGCGCCTGTTGCTCCGTGACGAATTTAGATTGATCGGTCGGATCAATCCCCCACCCTTGCCCTCCCCCGCTGCGGCAAGGGAGGGAAATGGGATGGCACTCTCCAGAGTGCCGAATTTCTGATTGGCACACACGGCGAGTCCGCCGGTACGCGATGCCATCCGCAGGCGTAGGGTGCGTTCGCGGTCTAGACCCAGCCGCGCGCGGCGAGAGAACACGGCGCGCCATCGCCGACCACGAAATGGTCGAGCAGGCGGATCTCGACCATCGCCAGCGCATCGCGCAGGCGCAGGGTGACGGCGCGGTCGGCGGCACTGGGTTCGCTGCTGCCGCTGGGATGGTTGTGGCCGACGATCAGGGCGGCGGCGTTGTGCGCGAGGCAGCGCTTGAGCACCTCGCGTGGATACACCTCGGCGCCGTCAAGGGTTCCGCGGAACAGTTCCTCGAAGGCGATCGCGCGATGGCGGTTGTCGAGGAACAGTCCGGCAAACACTTCGTGCGGCAGGCCGCGCAGCCGGCGCGCGAAATATTCGCCGGCGCGCGCGGGGTCGGTAAGCGCTTCGCCACGCTCGAGTCCCGCTGCCAAGTGCCTGCTGCCGAGTTCGAGCGCGGCCTTCAACGCGCAAACCCGGGCCGGGCCGAGTCCTGGTTCCTTGAGCAGGTCGGATGTGGGCGTCTCCAGCAATGCGCGCAGCGATCCGAAGCGCGTCAATAACACCCGCGCCGATCCGACCGCATCCATGCCGCGCAGGCCCGAACCCAGGAACAGTGCGAGCAACTCGGCGTCCGAAAGCCGCTGCGGGCCGTGCGCGAGCAGGCGTTCGCGCGGGCGTTCATCGGCTGGCCAGTCGCAGATTTTCATGGGGCGGGGCTTGCACCTGGAGGCCCGGGGATCGGAGCAGCGCAGCGGGCGGGATGGGACGGCATCGCCAGATTGGCGAGTCCGCGGGTTCGTGTCTGTCATCCGTCTTCCGATCACGGGTAAGCTAGGCGCCATCTTCGTCGTAGGATTTTTCCGACGTGAACGAGTTCGACGCCAGCCGGAGCCTTGCCGGTGAACGCATCCTGCTCGGCGTAAGCGGGGGGATCGCCGCGTACAAGGCGGCCGAGCTCGTGCGCCGGCTGGGCGATGCGGGCGCAGAGGTGCGGGTGGTGCTGACCGAATCCGCCGGGCATTTCGTTGGCGTGGCGACATTCCAGGCGCTGTCGGGCAATCCGGTGCGCACCTCGCTGTGGGATCCGGCGGCCGAAGCGGCGATGGGACACATCGAACTCGCGCGCTGGGCGACCCGTGTCGTGATCGCGCCCGCGAGCGCCGACGTGATCGCGAGACTTGCGCACGGCCACGCGAACGACCTGCTCAGCACCATGTGCCTGGCCACGACCGCGCCACTCGCGCTGGCTCCTGCGATGAACAACCGCATGTGGCTGCATCCTGCTACGCAGGCGAATGTGGCGTTGTTGCGCGAGCGCGGCGCGCTGCTGGTCGGTCCTGACGACGGCGCGCAGGCTTGCGGCGAATTCGGTCCGGGACGGCTCGCCGAGCCCGGCGCGATCGTGGCCGCATTGGCCGCGGCGCGTCCGCAGCCCGGCAGCGGCCCGCTGGCGGGACAGCGCGTCCTGGTCAGCGCGGGGCCGACTTACGAAGACCTCGATCCGGTGCGTTACATCGGCAATCGCAGCTCCGGCAAGATGGGTTTCGCGATCGCCGCGGCCGCCGTCGCACTAGGCGCCGAGGTGACGCTGATTGCGGGACCGGTCGGGCTGGCGACGCCCGCCGGCGTACGCCGGATCGATGTCCGCCGCGCGATCGAGATGCGCGACGCGGCGATCGCTGCCTTGCCGCAGGACATCTACATTGGCGCGGCGGCGGTGGCCGATTACATGCCCGCCCGGACGGCAACCGACAAGATCAAGAAGCCGACGACCGCGGATGCCCGCGACAGCGGGATGACGCTTGAACTCGTGCGCACGCCGGACATCCTGGCCGAGGTCGCCGTCCACCCGCAGCGCCCCCGGCTGGTGGTCGGATTTGCCGCGGAAACCGGCAACCTGGCCGAATCCGCGCGCGACAAGCTGCAGCGCAAGCGGGTGGATGCGATCGCCGGCAACCGCGTCGGCGTGCCTGGCTGCGGCTTCGATTGCGACAGCAATGCGCTCAGTGTGTACTGGCGCAACGGTGACGGGAGCGGTGGCGAGGCCGAACTCGGCCCCGCGCCGAAAACCAGCCTGGCGCGCGAACTGCTCGCGCTGTTGCTCGAGCGCGTCCCGGCGGCGCGCGCATGAGTCGCGACGTCGCGATGCGGGTGCTCGATCCGCGGCTCGGGGATGCGTTTCCGCTGCCCGACTACGCGACCGCAGGCTCGGCCGGGATGGACCTGCGCGCGATGATCGATGCGCAGATCACGCTCGCGCCCGGCGACACCACGTTGATCCCGACCGGCATCGCGATCCACATCGGCGATCCGGAACTGTGCGCGGTGATCCTGCCGCGCTCCGGCCTCGGGCACAAACATGGGTTCGTGCTCGGCAACCTGGTCGGATTGATCGACGCCGACTATCAGGGGCCGTTGATGGTCAGTGGATGGAATCGCGGCAACGCAGCCTTTACCATCGCCCCGGGGGATCGCATCGCGCAACTGGTATTCCTGCCGGTTGCACGGGTCGCCTTGCGGGTGGTGCCGGAGTTCACGGACAGCGCTCGCGGCATCGGTGGTTTCGGCCATACCGGGGTACGCTGAGCAACCGCCGCACAGGGGAAGCAGATGGGCGACGAAAGCAAGGATGAAGGCAGGCAGATCGGCGTCGAGGTGAAGAACGCGCTGGTGCGCTTTCGTTACCTGCTCGCCGGCGTGGTGTTCGTGCTCGCCCTGACGTTCGCATGGGACGCATGGCAACAAGGCGCGGCCGGGCGGGCGAGCGAGAACGTGGCCACCGAGGCCCATCGTGTGCAAGGCGAAGTCGCCGACAGCCTGTCCGGACTGACCAAGCATTTCAATGACCGGCTCGCCGACAAGACCGTGGTCGCTGCGGTTGCGCGTGGCGACAACGCCGCTGCCGCGAAGGCGTTCACGGCCGGCTGGGCCGGTGCGGGCACAGTCCTGTTCGTCTCGCCGGACCTGACCGCGCCGTATGCCGATGCCAAGGCCTTCGGCTACGGACGGATCGCGGTGCTCGACAGCGCCCTGCAAAGCGGGGCGAGCGCGAGTGCGGTTGCGCGCGTGGACGGCCAACCGCAACTGCTGTTTGCAGGGCCGATCAAGCAGGGCCGCGAAGTCAAGGCGCTCGCGTTGTTGCCGCTGTCGCTGGATACGTTGACCAGCGCGCTCCAGGCTGCGCGTCCCGGCGGCGGGTACATCGTGTTGCGCTACTACGGATTCAACATCAGCGAGGTTGGCGATCCGAAAGTCGGCCTGATGGGCAACACAGTGCTCACCAAGATCGGCGAAGGCAGCTTCCGCATCGTGACCGCAAGTCCGCAGCTCGCGGACAGCATCTTCGGGCTGCCGCCGATCGCCGACTACATCGTCGCCCTGCTGCTCGTGCTGGGTGCCGCGGGCATGATCCGGTACTGCAACAAGCTGGCGCTGGCAGGTACGGGTCGTCGCGTCGCGGACGCCGAGGGCTCCGACGAAAGCACGCTGTCCACGCTCATGCAGAACGAACCGCAGCCCGAGCGCAAGGTCATCCGCGATCTGGAAAAGCGCGCGGCGGTGGCGATCGAGCGCAGCATCTTCCGTGCCTACGACATCCGTGGCGTGGTCGGCAAATCGCTCGACGCCGGGGTCGCCAGGCTGATCGGACAGGCCATCGGCAGCGCCATGCAGGACCAGGGGCTCAGGGACATCGTGGTCGGTCGCGACGGCCGCCTGTCCGGGCCGGAGATGACCGCGGCGCTGATCGAAGGCCTGCGCGCCGCCGGCCGCGAGGTGATCGATATCGGCCAGGCGCCGACGCCGCTGTGCTACTTCGCAGCGTTCCAGTTGCGTACCGGTTCGTGCGTGGCGGTCACCGGCAGCCACAATCCGCAGGACTACAACGGCTTCAAGATCGTGCTCGGCGGCGAGACCCTGGCCGGGGACGCGATCCAGGCGTTGTATGCGCGCATCGCCGAGGATCGCCTGTACAAGGCCAATGTGCAGGGCAGCCTGCAGCAGCGGGAAGTCGCCGCCGACTACATCCAGCGGATCGCCGAGGACGTGCAGCTCGAGCGCAAGCTCAAGGTCGTGGTCGACTGCGGCAACGGCGTGGCCGGCATGCTCGCGCCGGAAGTGCTCGAGGCGATCGGTTGCGAGGTCGTGCCGATCTTCTGCGAGGTGGACGGCACCTTCCCGAACCACCATCCCGATCCGAGCGAACCGAAGAACCTGACCGATTCCATCCAGATGGTGCAACGGATGGAGGCCGATATCGGGCTGGCGTTCGATGGCGATGGCGACCGTCTCGGCGTGGTCACCCGCGCCGGCGAGATCATCTACCCGGACCGCCTGCTGATGCTGTTCGCGGCCGACGTGCTCGAACGCAATCCCGGCGCGTGCATCGTGTACGACGTCAAATGCACCGGCCACCTCGCCGGCCACATCCTGCGCCATGGCGGCAGCCCGCTGATGTGGAAGACCGGGCATTCGCTGATCAAGGCCAAGATGAAAGAGACCGGCGCCGAACTCGCGGGCGAGATGAGCGGCCATTTCTTCTTCAAGGAGCGCTGGTACGGTTTCGACGACGCGATCTACGCCGCGGCGCGCCTGCTGGAGATCCTTGCCACCCGCGACGAGAATGCCGACGCGGTGTTCGCCGAATTGCCGAAGGGGTTCAGTACGCCCGAACTCAAATCGGAGCTGGCTGAGGGCGAAAACCACGCCTACATCGACAAGTTCCGTGAGCGCGCGAAGTTCGAAGGCGCGCGGGTCGCGACGATCGATGGCGTGCGCGCCGACTGGCCCGACGGCTGGGGGCTGGTGCGCGCGTCCAACACGACGCCGTCGCTGGTCATGCGTTTCGACGCCGATACGCCGGCTGCTCTCGAGCGCATCCAGGCGGCGTTCCGCAAGGAATTGCTGGCGATCAAGCCGGACCTCGTGCTGCCGTTCTGAACCTGCCGTTCCGGCACGCGCCGGACGGGGTTGCGCTGGGTGACGGCAGCCGGTCTGCTTGCCGGATTCAGCCGTTGGGCGGAGTGGGCGGAGCTGCCTGGGTGGACTGCGGCGGCTTGGCGGGCGCCGCCCGTTCTGCTTCGGCGGCCGCGCGCAACGACCGGTAACGCGTCATTGTCGCCGCGCTTTCCTGGCGCAGGTTCGCGGCCTGCGCTTCCTGCTGCATCTGCGACTGCTGCTGCTCGAGCATCTGCGCGTGGGTGGTGGTGATCTGCGCGGCGAGGTCCGTGGTGACCGGCTTGCCGGACAGCTCGAGATTCGATGCCGCGATCAGCATCGTGGACAGGCTCTCGTGCTGGCTTTCCATGCCGATCCGGGTGCCCTTGAGGGTTTCGTCCTGCAATGCGATGCGCTGGTCGTAGGCGCGCTTGAGTTCGGCTTCCGATGGATACGACGCGAGCAGCACGGTGTCGCTGTTCTTGGCATTCGCAATCGCTTCGGCGACCTTGGCGTCAGCCGCCGCCTTGGCATCGGCCGCGGCGCGTTCCTCGACAGTCTGCGCACGGTCGACCTGCTTGAGCGTCACGCCGGTGTTGGAGAGTTCCTGCCGCGCCTGGTTCAGCGCTTCCGGCGGGATGTCGTCGCTGTAATGGGCCTTGCCGTCGGGACCGACCCAGCGATACAGCTTGGGCGCGTTCTGCGCCAGCGCCATCGGCGCCACGATCAGCAGGACGATGACAGCGGCGAGTGCATTGCGCGATACGTTCATGGTGTCCTCCGGCGGCAATGCGTTCAGGTGCCGCTCCCGTAGCGCCGACGATACGCCGAAAGCGCATCGAAGTGCATGGCCAGGTCGGCCCGGCCGTCGGCCAGTTGCAGCAGTTCGTCAAGGCCGGCGATCGCGAGGACGGGCAGGCCGAATTCGGTGCGCACCGCAGCGGTCGCCGACAGGTCGCTGTCGCTGCCGCGTTCCTGCCGGTCCAGCGCGATCAACACGCCGCACGGCACGCCGCCGGCATTGCGGATGATCTCGATCGCCTCGCGGATCGCGGTGCCGGCGGTGATCACGTCGTCGACGATCAGCACGCGCTTCCCGGCCAACGGCGCGCCGATCAGGCTGCCGCCTTCACCGTGGTCCTTGGCTTCCTTGCGGTTGAACGCGAGCGGTGCGTCGCGGCCTGTTCCGGCCAGCGCGATCGCCACCGCTGTCGCCAGCGGAATGCCCTTGTAGGCTGGCCCGAACAGCACGTCGAACTCGAGTCGCGCGGCAAGCAGCGTCTGCGCGTACGCCTGCCCCAGCGCCGCGAGCGCCGCGCCGCTGTCGAAGCGGCCGGCATTGAAGAAATAGGGACTGATGCGGCCGGACTTCAGGGTGAACTCGCCGAAGCGCAATGCCTCGCGCGCGAGGGCATCGTCGAGGAACTGGCGCTGGTGGTCGTGCATGGCGGTCATCGCAGGAAGAAGAAACCGATTGTCGCGCAAGCGCGGCGTGCGCGTCCGCTTCGCAGGTCAATCGGTGGGCAATGGCTGTCGCGGCTGCCAATTGCTTTCGACCAGGCGGTCGAGCAGGGATGCGACTTGGCCGCGCGCAAGCTTGCCGTGGATCGGCAGCACCAGGGTGTCGCCTGCGTGCGCCCATGCGAGCAGTGCGCGCGAGGCTTCGAGTTCGTCGCTGCAGAACGGCATCGCATCGGCGGCGACACCTGCGCCGAGCAGAGCCTTGCGCAGGATCGCCGCGACGTCGCCGGAAGCGCGCCCGCGGAGCATGCCGGCGATGTCCTTGAGCACGACATGCGCCGGATGGAATGCCGCTGCGGTCGCCGCGAGCGCGCGCAGGTCGGTATCGCTGCGATCGCCGGCCTGGCCCAGCAGCAGGCCGAACCGGCCCTGGATGTGGCGCACTCCGGCGACCTCCAGTAGTCCGCGCAGGCCGTCGGGGTTGTGCGCGTAATCGAGCCAGACATCGACGCCGCCGAGCGACCAGTGCTGCAACCTGCCCGGGTTGTCGGCATGGCTCGTGCCGAAGTGGGTGAGGACGGCGGCAATCGTCGCCGGCGCGATGCCGAGTGCGCACGCGGCCAGCGACGCGGCGAGGATGTTCGCGATGTTGTAGCGCGCCTGGCCGTGCGCGCTCAGCGGCATCGCGTCGACCGCGCCGAGGTCGTGCGCAACGCCGGCGAACGTCAGCCGCACCTGTCCGTCGCGCACCCCACAGGTCGCGCCGCCATGTGCGCGGTGCGCTTCCAGCCAGGCATCGCCGTCATCGAGCGCGAACCAGCCGAGCGTGCAATGGAGTCCTTCGGCATGCGCGCGCAGGGTCGCGTCGTCGGCATTGAGGACCAGCAATCCGTCGCGATCGACCACGCGCGCGACGCTGAGCTTCACCAGCGCGAGTCCGTCGAGGTCGTGCACGCCGTAGCTGCCGTAGTGGTCGGCGCTGATGTTGGTGACGACTGCGACCTGCGCGCGCTGTACCGCGAGCCCGCGGCGCAGGATGCCGCCGCGCGCGGTCTCCAGGATCGCGGCCTGCACCTCGGGCTGGCGCAGCACCGCGCGCGCGCCGGCCGGCCCGGAATAGTCGCCGGCAGCGATCTGCATGTCGTCGACCAGCAGGCCATCGGTGCAGCTGTAACCGGTACGCCAGCCGTGCGCGCGCGCCATCGCGGCAAGCAGTCGCACGGTGGTGGTCTTGCCGTTGGTGCCGGTGACGAGTGCGAGTGGAACGTCGTGTACTGCCGGCCAGTCGATGGCGTCTGGCTCCGGCAACGCATTGGCCGGCCAGCTCCGAGCTCCATCGCCTTCGCCGAGGGTGAGCGCGTCGTCATCGAGCAGGAATGCAGCACGGTGCGCGCGAGCGGCATGCTCGAGCGCGATCAGCCCGGGCCGCGCTTCGCTGGCGGCCAGCGCGCTCAATGTGAGCAGCGCCATTGCTTCATCCCAGACCGCCGCATAGCCCGGTGCGTGGAAACGGTCGTAGACAGGCCGGTGCTTCAAGGATTCCAGGCTTGCCATCCACGCCCATTCGTTGACATCGGTCGCGGTGAACAGTTGATCCATCGATGCCGAGATCGCGAGGGTTGCTCCGCCCAGGTGCTTGTTCGCGACGATGGGCGCATCGATCCAACCCAACGCCGAACGCGCGTGTTCGATCCGTGTACGCCAACCATGGACCATGGCAGCGTCCACTTCGGTGCCGGCCGTTTCCAGCGCGGCTGCGGTCTGGCGCATGTACGGATTCGCGCCGAGCAGACGGCGCGAATCGGTAAACGGCAACCCGTCTGGCGACAAATTCAGAGGCATGCTGGCAACGGCATGCTCAATCGTCGCCGTCGCGCGCGATGGTGATGCCGCGTTCATCGCGGATCATGCCTTCCATCGCGGCATGGATCGCTTCCTCGGCGGCCGGCTCGATGACGCGCATCTCCGGCATCGCCTCGCGCGCGGGCGCTTCCGGTGAGCCTTCCGGACGGAACTTGATGATCTGCTTCCACGAGCGCACCAGCGCGTCGGCGAAGACCAGCAACAGGTCGCCGGCGCGGCCCATCTGCAGCGCCGCGTCGATCGCTTCCTGTTCGTCGTGGATCTTGCTGATCGCGCTTGCCGGCACGCCCGCGGCCATCAGCGCATCGGCGATGATGCGCGGCACCTCGTCGCCGTCGCGGCCGCGCAAGCCATCGTCGCGGCGCACGATGTAATGGTCGAACCGGTTGGCCACCGCGTTGGCGATCTCGCGCAGGTCCTCGTCGCGGCGATCGCCGGGGCCGGCGACGACCACGATGCGCCGGCCGGTGACGTCGAGCCGCTGCGCGAGGTCGGCCATCACGCCGACCGCGTGCGCGTTGTGGCCGTAGTCGAACAGCACCTTGAACGGATGCTCGTTGAACACGTTCATGCGCCCGGGCGCCTGGAAGAACGTGGTGTCGAACGTGCGCAGGCCCTGCCGGATCGCGTCGAGTTTGATGCCGAGCGAGAACGCCACCGCTGCGGCGGTCATCGCGTTGTGCACGTTGTGGAATGCGCGGCCTTCGAGCGTTGCCGGGATCAGGTGCGTCCACAGCAGCGGGATATGGCTGCCCTTGTCGTACAGGGTGATCATCTGGCCGTTGACGCCGCCTTCCAGCGCGCAGGCGCGGCCACCGGCGCGGATGTGCTCGCGCACCAGCGTGTGCGCCGGATTCATGGTCACGTAGCAGATCGTCTTCGCATCGGTGTAGCCGGACATCTTCAGCACGAGCGGGTCGTCGGCGTTGAGCACGGCGCATTCGGTCGCGACCTCGACGACGACGCGCTTCACTTCGGCGAGCTGTTCGAGGGTGTCGATGCCCTTCAGGCCGAGGTGGTCGGACTGCACGTTCAACACCGCGCCGACATCGACATTGCGCACCGCCATGCCCGCGCGCAACAGGCCGCCGCGCGCGGTTTCCAGGATCGCGATGTCGATCTGCGGGTCGGCGAGCACCATCCGCGCGGACACCGGGCCGGTCATGTCGCCCTCGACGGTGCGCTGGCCGTCGATGTAGACGCCATCGGTCGTGGTCAGGCCCGGCGTGTAGCCGGCCATCTTGGTGATGTGCGCGAGCATGCGCGCGGTCGTGGTCTTGCCGTTGGTGCCGGTGATCGCGGCGATCGGCACGCGCGAGGGCGTGCCTGGCGGGAACAGCATGTCGACGACCGGGCCGGCCGCATCGCGCGGCGTGCCGGTACTTGGCGCGACGTGCATGCGGAAGCCAGGCGCGGCATTGATCTCGCAGATCGCGCCGCCGATCGACTTGTAGCTCTCGGCGATGTTTGGCGAGATGAAGTCCACGCCGCCGACGTCGAGTCCGATCGCGCGCACCGCGCGCACCGCCATGTCGCGGTTGTCGGGATGGATGATGTCGGTGACGTCGGTCGCGGTGCCGCCGGTGGACAGGTTCGCGGTCGAACGCAGGTAGACGATTTCATCCGCCTTGGGCACCGAGTCGGCGGTGTAGTCGACGCGCGCCATCATCATGTTGGCCTGCGCATCGAGTTCGAGGCGGGTGAGCACTTTCTCGTGGCCGACGCCGCGGCGCGGGTCCTGGTTCACGACTTCCACGAGCTGGGCGATCGTGCTGGTACCGTCGCCGACGACATGGCCGGGCGTGCGCTTGGTCGCGGCGATGAGTTCGCCATTGACCACGAGCAGGCGGTGGTCGTCGCCGGCCACGAAGGTTTCCACGATTACCGAACGCGAGTGTTCGTGCGCGGACGCGAAACCGCCACGCACGGCTTCCTCGCCGGAAATGCCGATGGTGATGCCGCGGCCGTGGTTGCCGTTGTAGGGCTTGGTCACCACCAGTCCGCCGAGGCTGCGCGCGGCGCGCACCGCCGCTTCCGCGGACTGCACGAGGTCCTGGCGCGGCACCGGCAGGCCGAGCGCGCCGAGGATTTTGTTCGTCTCTTCCTTGTCGCTCGCCAGTTCGACCGCGATGTGCGGGGTCTTGCCGGTGACGGTCGCCTGGATGCGCTGCTGGTACTTGCCGTGGCCGAGTTGCACCAGCGACTGGTCGTTCATGCGCAGCCACGGGATGCCGCGCTGTTCGGCCGCATGCACGAGCGAGCGCGTGGACGGACCGAGCGCGCGCCGCTGCGCGTAGCGGATGAACGCATCGCGCGCGGTCGCCCAGACGAAATCGTCGGGCACGCTGCCCTTGGGCTGCAGTTCCTTCGGCAACAGCGAGGACAACAGCTTCAGCGCCAGCTCGCCGGCGGCGACGCCTTCCTCCTTTTGCACGTACTCGTACACCACCGTGTACACGCCAGGTCGGTCGTCGGAAACGCTGCGGGTCTTGCCGAAGGTGACGTTCTCGCCGGCGACGTTCTGCAGTTCGATCGCGACGTGTTCCAGCACATGGCCGAGCCAGGTGCCTTCGCCTTCGCGCATGCGCCGTTCGAATCCGCCGGGCTCGCGGTACGAGCAGCCGTGTTCGCGCAGTCCGGGCAAGGCCTCCATCAGCCCATCGACGAACGCCGGGCCGAGCTTGCCGGTCGGCCATTGCTCCAGCGCCTCCAGGTCCAGCTCCAGCCGGATGACCGGAAAGTGGGCGTAGAGCGATGGGCCCTGGTAGATGGAGCGGTCGAGAATGCGCATGATGTCTCCCCAGACTGGTTGCGATCGTGTGGCGTGTCCTTCCTGCTATCCCTTGCCTTGTCTGTTGCTGTCCTGCGATCGGTGGCGTCGCCGGCGAATGCCTAGCTCCGCTTGTCGCCCAGCGTGCCCGCCGAAGCCTTGCGCGTGTGCAGGTTGAAGGTCGCCCCTTGCACAAGAATATGCACCTTCAGGCCGAGCAGGCATACCGGCTGGCTCAGGCTGACCTCGGCCATCGACGAGAACTCCAGGCCATCGGCGTCGACCACCGTCACCGCGCCGCTGCCCTCGACTTCGAGCGTGTTGTCCGGCGCGATGAAGGCGGCGGTGTCCTCGTCCAGGCCGATGCCGATCGCGAACGGGTTGTAGGCCAGCGCCGCGACCAGGCGTCCGAGGCGGTCGCGCTGGCGGAAATGCTGGTCGATGATGAAGCGGTTCGTGAGTCCAAGACCTGGCGCGAGGCGAACGCTGCCGGCGCGCGGCGAGGAACCTTCCTTGCCGAATGCGATCATGTGTTCGCTCAGGATGCTGGCGCCGGCGCTGGTCCCGGCCACATGCACGCCATGGGCGTTGCGCTCGCGGATCAGCTTGGCCGCCGGAGTGCCGCCGAGGATCGTCGAGATCCGCAACTGGTTGCCGCCGGTGAAGAACACCCCGCTCGCGTTCTCGATCTTGCGCAGGAAGTCGTCGCGATGGCCGTCCTCGCGCACTGCGATATCGACCGAGGTCGCGCGGCCGGCTTCCAAGCGGTCGAACAGGTCTTCGTAGCGGGCGCCGGTGTCGGGTTTGCGGCTCGCGGTCGGGATCACCACGATATCGGCGTCGCGCCCGCCGCACAGGTCCACGTAGCGCTTGAGGATCCGCCTGCGGCTTTCCTTGTCTTCAGCGCCGCCGATCGGAACGATCCAGCCGCGTTGACCGCCATCGGGAATCCTGCTTGGGCACATCGAGGCCTCCTGGGCCAGCCATGGGAAAGAGGTTGCCACGCAACACCACCGCCCCTCGCCCGCGCAGCGGGAGAGGGGGGAACCGCCGGCGGAGCCGGTGGTAGGGTGAGGGCGCATGCCGCTCGGCGCGGAATGATACGGGCTGTGCCGAGCGGCATGCGCAGAACCGCGAAACTACCACGCCGCGGGCCCACGCCACGAGGCGCCCAGCACACAACGGGGGATGCCCCGCCGGACATGCCCGAGACCGTATGATTGCCCGACTCCATCGGGCCAGGACTCCATGCGCATCATCAGCTTCAACGCGAACGGGCTGCGCTCGGCCGCCAGCAAGGGGTTTTTTGAATGGTTCATCGCCCAAAAAGCGGACGTGCTGTGCGTGCAGGAGACCAAGGCGCAGGAACACCAGTTGCGCGTCGAGAGCTATCTTCCCGAGGGCTACAGCGCGTATTTCCGCGACGCGACCACCAAGAAGGGTTACAGCGGCGTGGCGATCTACACGAAACGTGAGCCCGACGAGGTTCGCACTGCGCTGGGCTGGGACGCGTTCGACGAGGAAGGTCGTTACCTGGAGGCGCGATTCGGCAACCTCAGCGTGGTCTCGCTGTACGTGCCCTCGGGTTCGTCCGGCGATGTGCGCCAGCAGTTCAAGTTCGAGGTCATGGAATGGTTCAAGCCGATCCTCGACGGCTGGCTCGCGAGCGGTCGCGACTATGTCCTGTGCGGCGACTGGAACATCGTGCGCGCCAGGAACGACATCAAGAACTGGACATCCAACCAGAAGAACTCCGGCTGCCTGCCCGAGGAGCGCGCCTGGCTCAACGGCATGATCGCCGACCGCTGTGGCGACGGCACGCCCGCGCCGGAGCACGGCTGGGTCGATACCTTCCGCGCGCTCAAACCCGAGGCGGTCGAATATTCGTGGTGGAGCCAGCGCGGCGCGGCGCGAGCAAACGACGTCGGTTGGCGGATCGACTACCAGTTCGCCACGCCGTCGTTACGCACGAAGCTGAAAGGCTGCGCGATCCATTCGACGCCGCGGTTTTCCGACCATGCGCCATACGCCGTGGATTACGCTGGATGAGCGCATCGAATGTGGAGGGCCTGCCGGCGGAATCGGGCGGTCGCGACTGGTTGGCCGTGGTCAAGATGTTGTTCCTCGGCTTCGCGTCCGGCCTGCCGTTTCCACTCGTGCTGACCACGCTCTCGGCGCGGCTGCGGCAGGCCGGCATCGACCGCACGACGATAGGCCTGTTCAGCCTGGTGGGACTCGCGTATTCGCTGAAGTTCTTCTGGTCGCCGATCGTCGACCGCTGGCGCCTGCCGGGGTTGGGCGCGCTCGGCCAGCGCCGAAGCTGGATGATGTTCGCACAGTTCGGCGTGATCGCCGGGCTGATCGCCATGGCGCTGCACGATCCGGCCAGCGGCGCGCAACAGATGGCCCTGCTGGCGACCCTCACTGCGTTCTGCGCGGCGACCCAGGACATCGCGGTGGACGCCTATCGCATCGAATCGGCCGGGGCGGACTGGCAGGGCGCGACCGTGGCGACCTACCAGATCGGCTACCAGTTGGCGTTGATCTGCAGCGGCGCGATTGCGCTGCTCGTGGCGAGCCACCAGGGATGGACCGGGGCGTACTTCCTGATGGCGGCGCTGATGCTGGTCGGCCCGCTGACGACCCTGATCGTCGCCGAGCCCGCCATGCGCATCGCGCGCGGGACGGCAGTCGACCCGGTGCTGCTCGAAGCAACAATCCGGCGCATGCGGCCGTCCGCGCTCGTCGTTGCGATCACGGTGACTGCGATCGTCGGCGCTGCGCTGCGGCTGGCGCTCCCAGCGAAAGATTCGACCCTGGTCATCGACGTCAGCTTCGGCGCGATCCTGCTGGTCGAGGTCGTGCTGCTCGCAGTCCTTCGGGTCGCCGCACTGAAACCCCTGCTTGATCGCCTGGCCGGATCGATCGTGTTGCCGCTGCTGGATTTCTTCGATCGCAACGGCAAGCGCCTGGCGATCCCGATCCTGTTGCTGATCGTGACCTACCGGCTCAACTACATGACGATGGGCGTCGCCGCGAACACGTTTTACCTCGACCTGGGCTACACGCTCGACCAGATCGCCTACGTCTCCAAGTTCTACGGTGTGGTGCTCACGTTGACTGGCTCGGTGCTCGCGGGCGTGATGGTCAAGCGCCTGGGCTTCCTGCCGACGATGCTGACCGGGTTGATCCTGCTCAGTTTCGCGAACCTGTTCTACGGCTACATCGCCGGATTCGGTGCGAAATCCGCGCCCGATCTCATCTGGCTCGCCGGTGCGGTCAGTCTCGACAACATCGCCAACGGCATCGCCGGCACGGCGTTCATCGCCTACATGTCGTCGCTGGTGAGCAAGTCCTACACGGCGACGCAGTACGCGCTGTTCGGAACACTCTGGAGCCTGCCGGCAAAAAGCCTTGCGAGCCAGTGGGGGCGCATTGTGGACGCAATCGGATACCCGCCGTTCTTCGTTTATACGACGGTGATCGGGCTGCCGGCGCTGCTGTTGATCCTGTGGCTGATGCGATTCCCTGCCGCGCCCAGGTCCATTCAGGCCGACGCCGGATAGATCGCGCCCAGCAAGCGCGGCCCGCGGGCGCCGGTCACCGAGGGCAGGTTGCCGGGTTCGCCGGCCAGGCGTGCGCGCGCCAGCCAGGCAAAGCCGGCTGCTTCGACGAAGTCGGGGTCGAGGCCCAGCGCGGCGGTGGTATCGACCCGCATCTCCGCGAGTTCCGCGCGCAGGGCGTCCATCAGGGCCGCGTTGTGCACGCCGCCGCCGCAGGCGAACACTTCGCGCGTGCCGGCGCCGTGTGTGCGCAGTGCATCGGCGATGCTGCGCACGCTGAGCGCGAGCAGGGTCGCCTGCACGTCGGCCGGCGGGATGCCCGGTGAGACGTGGGCGTCGAGCCAGTCCAGGTTGAACACTTCGCGACCGGTGCTCTTCGGCGGCGCCGCGGCGAAATAGGGATCGGCCAGCCAGTCCTTCAGCAGGTCCTCGTCGACACGCCCGCTGCGCGCCCAGGCGCCGCCTTCGTCGCGCGCCAGGCCAAGGTGCCGCGTGGCCCAGGCATCGAGGAGGCAATTCGCCGGACCCGTATCGAAGCCAAGCACGTCGCGCGCTGGAGCCAGCAGAGTGAGATTGGCGATGCCGCCAAGGTTGAGGATCGCGCGCGGAATCGCCGGGTCGGACATCACCGCCGCATGCAGCGCTGGCAACAACGGCGCGCCCTGGCCGCCGGCCGCCACATCGGCGCGGCGGAAATCCGCGATGGTCGCGATGCCGGTGCGTTCGGCGATCACGCTCGGGTCGCCGATCTGCAGGGTGAACGGAAACGCGCCGTTCGGGCGATGGCAGACGGTCTGGCCATGCGAACCGATCGCGACGACGCCCGCCGGATCGATCCCGGCTTCACCCAGCAATGCGATCGCTGCAGCCGCGAAACATTCGCCGATCTCGACGTCGAGCCGTCCGTATTCGTCGAGGGCGACGGACGCACGACCTTTCGCGAGCGCGACGATGCGTGTCCGCAATGCCTCGGGATACGCGTAGGTGCGTGCGCGGGCCAGCTTTGCGGACCCCGCGCCAAAGCGCACCAGCGCAGCGTCGATGCCGTCGGCGCTGGTGCCGGAAATCAGTCCGAGGTAGAGATCCGGCCCGTATGCGGCCGGATCAGCCACGCGCGCGCGACTTGCGCGCCGAAGCCAGGATCTGGCGCTTCATCACGCGCTTCACCGATGCCGGCTGGTCGAGGACCTTCTGCGCCAGCACTTCATGCGTGAACACCTGCATGCGATTGAGCTGCGCGAGCGCGGTCGCGTTCTGCGCACGGAAGTTCGCGAGCGCCTCCCCGGCCAGCGGCTGCGGCTTCGGCATGGTGATCGACAGCGGGTTGCGATAGTCGCCGTTGATGCGGAACTCGTAGTGCAGGTGGGGGCCGGTCGCCATGCCGGTCATGCCGACGTAGCCGATCGTGGTGCCCTGGTCGACATGCGCGCCGACGCGATACCTGCCGAAGCTCGACATGTGTCCGTACAGGGTGGTGTAGCCGCGGCCGTGGTCGAGGATGATGCAGTTGCCGTAACCGCCCTTCCAGCCTTCGAACAGGACCTTGGCATCGCCGGCCGCGACGATCGGCGTGCCCGACGGCGCGGCGTAATCGACGCCGGTGTGCTTGCGCATGTAGCCGAGGATCGGATGCATGCGACCGGCCAGCGTGAAGCCCGAGGAGATCCGGGTGAAATCGACCGGCGTGCGCATGAAGCTCTTCTTCAGCGGCGTGCCGTCGGCATCGACGTATTCGGTCTTGCCGTCGGGGCGCGTGTAGCGGTATGCGAAATAGCGCTTGCCGTTGTTGTCGAAGCTCGCGGCGAGGATGTCGCCGGTGCGCACGCGCTGGCCATCGCGCCAGTAGTCTTCGTACACGACCTGGAAGCTGTCGCCGGGCTGCAGGTCCTGCGCCATGTCGATATCGTAGGAGAATACCTTCGCCATCTGGGTGACCGACGCGTCGCCGAGCCCGGCCTTCTCGCCGGCGCGGTACAGCGAGTTCTCGATCACGCCGCTGGTGGATTCGAGGCGCCGCTCAATCGGCCGTTCGATGGTGGCGCTGCGGATGCTTTCGTCGCCGATCTGCAGCTCGACGCGGGTGGAGTCGTTCTTGTTGAAGCGCAGTCCGCTCAGCTTGCCGGGCGCGGGGACGTTGAACGACAACTCGTCGCCGTCGTGCAGGTGGGTCAGGACCTGTTTCGCGCCGGGCTGCGCAAGGATGCGCTGCATGTCGGCGGCGGGGAGGCCGAAATCGGCGAACAGCGACTGCAGGGTCTGGCCCTTGCGCAGGCGCACGATCTGCCAGTTGTCGACCGGCGTCGCCGTGGCGGATTTGGGCAGTGTCGGCAGCGACAGCGCAAACGTCGCGCGGGTCGCTTTCGGGGAATGCATCGCGTTGGTGAAGCCCGGGACGATCGCGACGACCAGCGCTCCCATCGTCGCGAACATGCTCGCGAGCATCCAGTGTTCGCGCGACCAGCGGCCGCGGAAGTTGTCGCTACCTGCCGCATCGAGGCGTTTCACCCAGGATTTGGCGTCGCGGGTCAGGGATACGCTATCGTGCCGATGCGTTCCGCCGTTGGAATGGGCTGGTTGATCCATGCTTTCGGGCTCCTCTCCCGCGGGTGACCGGCGCACCATAACTTGGTTGAAAGATGTACGTCAAACCATTGTTGCAATTGACTTTTTTGCTCTGCAACAATTAACTTCACTTTAACGTCACATGTCGCTGCGGCGACCGAATGGGCACTGCGGCAGCGCTTTGTGTCCAAAAACAGGATGATATGAGCGACCTCCAGAGCAGCCTCGACCTCATCGCGCGCGGCGCGGCCGATATCCTCAAGCGGGAAGAGCTTGCCGCACGCCTGGTTCTCGGCCGGCCGCTGCGGGTCAAGGCCGGATTCGATCCGACCGCGCCCGACCTGCACATCGGACACACCGTACTGCTCAACAAGATGCGCCAGTTCCAGGACCTTGGGCACACGGTGATCTTCCTGATCGGTGATTTCACCGGGATGATCGGCGACCCGACCGGCAAGAACGTCACCCGCAAGCCGCTTACGCGCGAGGATGTCGCTGCGAACGCGCGCACCTACGCAGAGCAGGTGTTCAAGGTGCTCGATCGCGCGAAGACCGAGCTGCGCTTCAATTCGGAGTGGTTCGACAGGATGTCGGCCGCGGACATGATCCGGCTCGCCGCGTCGCACACGGTCGCGCGGATGCTCGAGCGCGACGACTTCTCGAAGCGCTACGCATCGCAGCAGCCCATCGCGATCCACGAGTTCCTCTATCCGCTCGTGCAGGGCTACGACTCGGTCGCGCTGAACGCCGATGTCGAGCTCGGCGGCACCGACCAGCGCTTCAACCTGCTGATGGGCCGCGCGTTGCAGGAGCAGGCGGGGCAGCCGCCGCAGATCGTGCTGACGATGCCGCTGCTGGAAGGCCTCGACGGCGTCAACAAGATGTCGAAGTCGCTGGGCAACTACATCGGCATCAACGAGCCAGCGATCGATATCGTGACCAAGACGATGAAGATTGGCGATGACTTGATGTGGCGCTGGTTTGAGTTGTTGAGTTTTGAGGTATCGATGGCCGAGCTGGC
>JBBQHA010000052.1:0-19570 GCA_038323475.1 Lysobacterales bacterium | reverse complement strand
CGCACACCGGGCGCACGCCGCCTTGCGCGCAGGCCTTGGTCGAAGCCGGCGTGGCGCGCGTGGTCGCGGCTTGCGGCGATCCGTTCGAGCACGTGTCGGGCAAGGGATTCGAACTGCTGCGCGCAGCCGGCATCGACGTCGAAACCGGCTTGATGGAAACCCAGGCGCGCATGCTCAATCGCGGATTCTTCTCGCGCATCGAACGTGGACGCCCATGGGTGCGCGTGAAGCTTGCAATGAGCCTCGACGGCCACACCGCGCTCGCGAGCGGCGAGTCGCACTGGATCAGTTCCGAGGCATCGCGCACCGACGTACAGCGCTGGCGTGCCCGCTGCGGTGCGCTGTTGACCGCGAGCGGCACCGTCCTCGCCGACAACCCGATGCTGACCGTGCGCCTGGGCGACGACGCGGCATTCGTTCCACCGGTGCGCGTCGTGCTCGATCCGGGCCTGGCGATCCCCGAGGATTCGCGCGTGCTCGACGATGCCGCGCCGACCCTGCTGCTGCACGCGCCGCATGTGCGCGTTGCCGGCTACCTGCGCGAGCGCGACCACGCGGCGATTCCCGCCCGCGACGGCATGCTCGACCTCGACGCCGCATTGCGACTGCTTGCCGCACGCGGCATCAACGAAGTGCAGACCGAAGCCGGCGCGACCTTGTGCGGCGGCTTGTTGAAGGCGGGCCTCGTCGACGAATTGCTGCTGTATGTCGTGCCCGTGTTGCTCGGCGCGCGCGGCAAGCCGTTGTTCGCGGGATGGGATGCGCCGACGATGGCCGACCGCTACGACTTGCAGCTGGTCGAGACGCGCGCGGTCGGGAACGACATACGCCTGTTGCTGCGTCCACGCGCCACTGACGCATGAAGAACCCATGTTCACCGGACTGATCCAGGCCGTCGGCCGCATCGCGTCGCTCGAGCCGCGTGGCGGCGACCTGCGCCTGCGCATCGCGACCGGGTCGCTGCCGATCGACGATGTGCAACGCGGCGAAAGCATCGCCATATCCGGCGTCTGCCTGACTGTTGTCGAACACGACGCGGATGGCTTCGTCGCCGACGTGTCGAACGAGACGCTGGCATGCACGACGCTGGGCGCGCTCGCGGTCGGTACAGCCGTGAACCTCGAACGCGCGCTGCTGGCAACCGATCGTCTCGGCGGCCATCTGGTCGCCGGGCATGTCGATGGCGTGGGCGAGGTACTTTCCATCGTGGAGGATGCGCGTTCGCAGCGTTGGCGTTTCCGCGCGCCGCAGTCGTTGCTGCGTTACATCGCCGGCAAAGGCTCGATCTGCGTGGATGGAGTCAGCCTCACCGTGAACGCGGTGGATACCGAAGGTTTCGAGGCGAACCTGATTCCCCACACGATCGCGCACACCGCATTCGAACAGACCCGCGTCGGCGTGGCCGTCAATCTGGAAGTCGATCTGGTCGCGCGTTATGTCGAGAGGCTGCTGACTACGCGCGACGAGTGAATCGCATACGCCGCCCGCCCTTCGACAGGCTCAGGACGAACGGTTTGTTCTCGCGACGGTATCCACTCCGTTGGTGGTGAGCCTGTCGAACCAACAACGGATTCCCGCATGAGCTTTGCAACCATTCCCGAACTCCTCGCCGACATCGCCGCCGGCAAGATGGTCGTCGTCGTCGACGACGAGGACCGCGAAAACGAGGGCGACCTGATCATGGCCGCCGAACTCGTGCGGCCGGCCGACATCAATTTCATGGTCACCCACGCGCGCGGACTCGTCTGCCTTGCGCTCACGCGCGAGCGCTGCCGCCAGCTCGCGTTGCCACCGATGGTCAGCGCGAACACGTCGCAGCACCACACCAATTTCACGGTGTCGATCGAGGCCGCCGAAGGCGTCACCACCGGCATCTCCGCCTACGATCGCGCGCATACCGTGCGCACGGCGGTCGCGCCGGATGCGCGTCCGCACGATCTGGTCCAGCCGGGCCATATCTTTCCGCTGATGGCGCAGCCCGGCGGTGTGCTCAGCCGCGCCGGCCATACCGAGGCGGCGGCGGACCTGTCGCGCCTCGCGGGACTGGAGCCGGCCGGCGTGCTGGTCGAGATCCTCAACGCCGACGGCAGCATGGCGCGGCGTCCGGAGCTCGAAGCATTCGCACGCGAGCACGGCCTGAAGATGGGCTCGATCGAAGCGCTGATCCGCCACCGTCTCGCGACCGAGCACACCGTCGAACGCGTCGACGAACGCGCGATCGCGACGCCGTTCGGCGAATTCAGGCTGATCGCCTATCGCGACCGGCTCAGCCACGCGCTGCACTTCGCCCTCGTGCGTGGCGCGCCGACGGCGGATACGACAACGCTGGTGCGCGTGCACGTTGGCAACATGCTGTCGGACGTGCTGCACTGGCAGCGCGCGGATTTCGGCGTCGCGGTTCCGGATGCGCTGCGCGCGATCGCCGCTGCCGGCTGCGGCGTGATGGTAGTGCTGAACGAGCCGCAGTCGCCGGACGACCTGCTCGCGCGCCTGCTGCAGACTTCCGTGCAGGAGCCGTCTTCGGCCAACACTGCCGAGTGGCGCCGCAACGGCGCGGGCGGGCAGATCCTGGCCGATCTCGGCCTGCGCCGGCTGCGCGTGCTCGGCACGCCGCGACGCCAGGTCGGGCTGGGCGGGTTCGGGCTGGAAGTCGTCGAATACGTCGAACTGCCGTCCGCAGGCTAAACTGCAGGCCATTCCCTGGATGTCCGCTCGATGACCCATTACGAAGGCGACCTGCGCGCTCCCGACGGCGTGCGCTACGCCATCCTCGCCAGCCGCTGGAATCCGCGCATCACCGACGCGCTGGTCGAAGGCGCGCGTCGCGCATTCACGGCGAACGGCGTTGCCGCAGAATTCGTGGACGTCTTGCGCGTGCCCGGAGCGTGGGAATTGCCGCAGGCGGCCGCGAGGATCGCACCGACGAAACAATACGCAGGGATCGTCGCGCTCGGTTGCGTGGTGCGCGGCGACACGCGGCATTACGAACAGATCGCCGACGAGTGCGCGCGCGGATTGATGCGGGTCGCGCTCGACAGCGGCGTGCCGGTCGCCAATGGCGTGCTCGCGGTCGAACGCCACGAGGACGCGGCCGCGCGTGCCGGTGGCAGCCACGGCAACAAGGGCGAGGAAGCGGTGCTGGCCGCGATCGAGATGAGCAACCTGTTCGGGAAGCTGTCATGAGCCGCGCCCGCTCCGACGGAATCGACCCCGCCGCACGTTCGCGCGCGCGCCGGCGCGCCTTGCAGGCGTTGTACGCGTGGCAGATGGCGCGCTCGCCGATAGCGCAGGTGATCGAGGAATTCCGCCACGAGCAGGACATGGAAATCGCCGACCTCGTCTACTTCGAGGACCTCGTGCTCGGCGTCGAACGCAATGTCGGCGCGCTCGATACCGCGCTCGGCGAATTCCTCGACCGCGGCATGGACATCGTCGATCCGATCGAGCGCGCGATCCTGCGCATCGCCGCCTACGAATTACTGCACCGCCCCGACATCCCGTACCGCGTGGTGATCAACGAGGCCATCGAATCGGCCAAGCGTTTCGGCTCCGACCAGGGCCACACCTACATCAACGGCGTGATCGACAAGGCCGCCGCGAGTTGGCGCGCGACGGAAGTGGCCGCGTCGCGCACGCGCTGACCCGTGGCTGGAGCAAACGGCGAATTCGACCTGATCGCGCGCATCCGCGCACGCGCCGGAATTCGTGATGACGTGCTGCTTGGCATCGGCGACGACGCCGCGATCCTGCGCATGCCGGCAGGTCACGATCTCGTCGTCAGCACGGATACGCTCAATATCGGCGTGCATTTTCCGGTGGACACATCAGCGTCCGATGTCGGCTGGAAAGCGCTCGCGGTCAACCTCTCCGACCTCGCCGCGATGGGCGCGGAACCCGCTTGGTGCACGCTCAACCTCACCTTGCCGCACGCGGATACGGCGTGGATGGATGCGTTCCTCGACGGATTCCTCGAACTGGCCGCGCGACACGATGTCGCGTTAGTCGGTGGGGATACCACGCGCGGGCCGCTATCGGTCACGGTGACGGTGCATGGTTTCGTTCCGCATGGCCGAGCATTGCGGCGTAGCGGTGCGCTGGCTGGCGACGATGTATGGGTCAGCGGAACGCTGGGCGATGCGGCTGCAGGCTTGGCGCTCGCGATGGGCGAATCGGTCGAGCATCGGCCGGAAGATGGCGCGTCGCTTCCGAGCCCCTCTCCCACCGGGGTGAGGGGATGCGTTGGCGAACCATCGGGTAGCGCATCGCCGAACGCCGTCGCGCCAAGCGCGGCGGCCGGGGCGCGGGTTGGGGTGAGGGGCACGGCGGAGCGCGATCCCGCAAGGTTCGCCCCTCACCGCAGCCCTCTCCCGATGGGAGAGGGTGCCGAGCACCTTCGCGCGCGCCTCGATCGACCGACCCCGCGCATCGAACTGGGCCTCGCTTTGCGCGGCATCGCGACCGCGTGCATCGACGTCTCCGATGGATTGCTAGCCGATCTGGGTCATGTCGCTGTGGCCAGCGATGTCGGCGCGGAAGTCGACGCGACGTTGTTGCCGACGTCCCGCGCGCTCGCATCTGCGATCGACGCAACGTTGCGCGAGCCGATGCAACTCGGCGGCGGCGACGACTACGAACTGTGCTTCACCGCATCGCCAGCGCGCGCAACGGACGTGCTCGCCGCAGCGAAACAAGCCGATGTCCCGGTGACGCGCATCGGCCGCATCGGAACGCAACCAGGCCTGCGCGTGCGCGATGCCGATGGCGTCGTGCGCGAGGGCCACGCGACGGGCTATCGGCATTTCGCCGAACCACGCGACGAGCCGGGCCGCGCATGAACCAGCCATCGACGCCATCGCAATCCCCCAACGCACTGCTGCGCCATCCTGCAGGCTGGATCGCGACCGGCTTCGGCAGCGGCTTCTCGCCGTTCGCTCCCGGTACCGTCGGCACTGCGACCGCATTGCTGCCGTGGCTCTGGTTGCGCACATTGCCGCTGCCGTTCTACGCGCTGGCCGTCGCGTTCGCGTTCGCGATCGGCGTCTGGGCATCGTCGTGGGTCGTGCGGCGCAGCGGCGTGAACGATCCGCAGGTCGTGGTCTGGGATGAGTTCGTCGGCGTGTGGATCGCGCTCGCGGCCGCGCCATTCGGATGGGTCTGGGCGCTTGCGGGATTCGCACTGTTTCGCGCGTTCGATATCTGGAAGCCGTGGCCGGTGAGTTGGGCGGACCGAAAGCTGCACGGCGGACTCGGCGTGATGCTGGACGATGTGTTCGCGGGACTCTATGCGATGGCGGCGCTGCAGTCGCTGCGCGCCGCGATGGGTGCAGGTTAGCGCAGTCATGCGAACCACGTCGCTGACAGTGAGCGGCCACGGAGAACCTTCGTGATGCGATGGATGCTGGCCTGCGCGTGGCTTGTTGCACTCCTGGGCGGATCGACGAGAGTCGATGCGGCGCCTCCCATTGCCGACATCGTCGCCGAAGGAGGGAATCACTATTACCATCTCGGAGAGTGGGAATCGGGGCGGTGGCTGTGGCTTCGGCGAAGTGGCAATTACGTCGAGGTTGAACACAACGATGTGCAAGCGGTGAACACCGAGGACAGCGGGCGTTGGCGATCCGACCACGGTCGACTGGTCCTCGACTCTGAGATGCGGTTCCGCGACATCGAAACGTCGGAATTCTCGATCGGGATTGGCAATGCTTGCGGCGCCTCGCTGTTGCCTCAAGCGCGCGAGAAGCTCGTCGCGCTCCAACGGCGACCATGGAAACCGGGTGCCCGCCTCGGCATCGACGTCGGATGGATCGGACACAGCTCGCTGTCCTGCTGGATCCACATCGAATCTGAAGGCACGACCAACGATGTCGAACTTCTGGAACGGATGATCCAGTCGATCGACGCGTACAGGAAAACCGCAGACCACCATCGATTCATCTGCACCGCGTACCGATACGGCGGACATGGCTTTCTTATCCCCGCGGAACCGCCGCCGGGAAGGCTGCGGCTTTCGCTGCCGCAGGTGATGTCGGAGACGGACAGGGGGCGCAAGGAGGGCTGGCTGCCCCAACTCGTTTACATCGAAGTGCCGCGTGAGCAGTTCGAAAGCGTCGACTCCTGCGATTTCCAGGGAACGATGGGACAGTGCAAGGACCTGGTCTACTGGATGCACGACGAATTGCGCTGGCTTTTCGAGGAACGCAAGAACCGATCCCTCGGGTGGCGATCGCTTTTCCCTGGGCCGCAGCCTGCAGACGCGGCCGCCAGATAGGACTTGACGTTCCGTCTTTGCGTGGGCGTGGAAATACGACAGGTACAGCGTCCGGCCGGCGCCGTGGGAGTTCGCTCGAATGGGACTTCCTTCCCCACGCTAGTCCCGCAGCAAGCGCCCATCTATTCCGGCACCGCACCGCGGCTCAAGGCAGCAGCTTGCCCGGATTCAACAAGCCGTCCGGATCGAACTGGGTCTTGATCGCGCGCATCAGGGCGAGGGTCGACGGCGGCAATGCGCGCGCCATGAAATCGCGCTTGGCCATGCCGATGCCGTGCTCGCCGGAAAGCTGGCCGTCGAGCGCGAGTACCGCGTCGAACAGTGCATGCATGCCACGTTCTGCGCGCGCGGCCTGGTCGGCAACGTCGGGGTCGTACCGGAGGTTGACGTGCAGGTTGCCATTGCCCGCGTGGCCGAACGTGAGGATCGGCAGTGCGACCGCCGCTGCGATCTCGCCGACGCGCTTGACCAGGGCAGGGATCGCCGACACCGGCACCACCACGTCTTCGTTGATCTTGCCGGGCGCGAGCGTGCGCAATGCCGGGGACAGTGATTTGCGCGCGGACCACAACGACTCGCGTGCGCCGTCCCTTCGATTCGACCCTTCGACAGGCTCAGGGTCTTGCTCAGGGCAGGCTGGAGCGACGTCGAGTGCGATCAATCCATCGCCGTGCGCTGCGGCCGACAAGGCAACGACCGCGTGGTCGAGCGTCGCAATGGAACCGTCCGCCTCGATCATCAGCAAGGCGCCCGCATCCGGGATGTCCGCGCCGCCGACCTTGCGTGCGAGCTGCACGCAACCGGCGTCCATGAATTCCAGCATCGACGGTGCGACCGGTTGCGCCATCAGTCGCGCGACCGCAGCGGCGGCGGCATCGACGTCGCGGTACAGCGCGCGCAGGCTGCGTCGCGCCTCGGGTTTCGGGACGAGTTTCAGGGTCGCTTCGACGATCAACCCGAGCGTTCCTTCGGAGCCGACCATGAAGCGCGTGAGGTCGTAGCCGCTCGCGCCCTTGGTGGTCGGCGCGCCGCAGCGGATCAGTTCGCCGCGACCATCGACGAACGCGAGCGCGAGCACGTTGTCGCGGGTCGCGCCGTATTTCACCGCGCGCGGGCCGCCCGCGTTGCAGGCGAGGTTGCCGCCGACCGTGCAGTACGGCGCGCTGGTCGGGTCGGGCGGCCAGAAGAATCCATGCGCGCCGGCTGCGTCCTGCAGCGCGCCGTTGAGCACGCCCGGTTCGACCACGGCGACGCGATCGGCGGGGCGGATCGCGAGGATGCGGTCCATGCGCTCGAAGCTGACCACCACGCCGCCATCGATCGGCACCGACGCGCCGGTCGTGTTGGTGCCGCGCCCGCGTGCGACGATCGGCAGTCGCGCATCGCGGCAGATGCGCACGAGGGCCTGGACCTGCGCGGTCGTCGTCGGCAGTGCGACCGCCTGCGGCATCGCATGCCTGCGCGAATTGTCGTAGCCGTAGGCGAGGCACTCGGAAGGATCGGTGAGCAGGCCGTCGGCGCCGAGCGCGTCGCGCAGCGCGTTTTCGGTAGCGGTCGGCAGGGTCGTCACCGCGCGATGGTAACTTGCCGGGCGTGGCAAGTCGGGTTGAGCTTCTCGCTCAACCGGCATCGAACGCGTTGCGGATCCAGTCCACGCGTGGCGCATCGGTCTCGCCATCGACGGCAACCACGTCGAAACGGCAGGGATGCCGCGCCAGGTCTGCATGCTCTACCAGGAAACATTGCGCGGCGAGCACGAGCTTGCGCTGCTTGGCGGCGTCGACGGAAGGAGCGCTGCCGCCGAAACCGGAACTGCGGCGATAGCGCACTTCGACGAACACGACGACGTCGCCGTCGCGCATCACCAGGTCGAGCTCGCCCATCCGGTAGCGCTGGTTCGCTGCGATCAGGCGCAGCCCCGCCGTTTCGAGGTGCCTTCGCGCGGCCAGTTCCCAAGCTGCACCTGCGGTGCGGCGATCGGCGTCCGCCATGTGAGATCAGCGTCCGCCGCGCTGACCGCCAGCCCCATGCACGGGCTCCGCCTGCAGGCCGCCTTCCTGCGCCGGCCTGGTGCGGCCGCCGCTGAACACAGCCCAATCGCTGCTGCGCTGCACGTTGCCGAGGCCATCCATGCGCAACTCGCCGGTCGCTCCGCGCACCGAGGCTTCCGGGCTCGCGGCCAGCGATTCGAGGTAGGCCGACAACCGGTAAGCATCGGCGCCGAACGCGAACAGCCGTGCGCCGCCGCCGCGTGCGCTGGGCAGGTGCGAGCCGAGCGACGATGCATCGGGCAGCCCGTTGACCGGGTGCAACAGCCACGCGAGTTCGGGATATTCGATGCCGTCGAGTTCCTGGTCGAGGCGCGCGTTGCCACCGCCCGACAGGATCAGCGAGGTGGACACGCGCGGCACGGCGCGGAAGCCATTGGTCGGCAATTGCGTCGCGATCAGGCGCGCGGCGGGCGCTTTCAGGGCGAGGAACATCGCGTCGTACTGGTCGCCGGATGCGGCGAGCGCTTCCTTCAGGGGCGTGCCGTAGTTCGGGCCGACGTCGGCGATCACCGCTTCGGCGACGATGCTGCCGCCACGCTGCGTGTAAGCCTGGCGGAACGCGGCGAGCGCGCGCGTGGCGTTGTCGTCGTGGGCTGTGAAGACGATCGCATGGCGCAGGCCCTTGCGCAGCAGTCGGTCCGCGGCGGCGGCGCCTTCGTCCTCGGGCGCGAGCGAGAAGCTCACGCTGCCTGCAGGCGCCGGCTGCGCGGCGCGGTTCAGCGCGAGGATCGGCACCGGCACGTCGGACTGGCCGAACAAGGCCGCGACCTGTTCGCGGCCGAGCGGACCGACCACGAAATCGTTGCCGTCCGCGACCGCCTTGCGATAAGCCGCGACGGCGCCGCCGGCGCTGTCGGCGGTGTCGTAGACGTGCAGTTCGGGGCGGCGCCTGGATTCGCCGAAATAGGCCGCCATGAAGCCGTCGCGCACCGACGACGCGGCGACCGAGACCGGGCCGCTGGCCGGCAGCAGCAGCGCGAGCTTGAGTGGCGGACGATAGCCGTCCGAGTCGGCTGGCGGTCGCGTGCTGGTGGATTGGGGACCAGCGACGCGGTCGTAGGGATGCGGCAGCGGCAGTCCGCGCGATGTCAGCACGCGTCCTGCGTACGCATACAGCGGATGGCCCTGCGGCAGCGCCGCACTACCGCGCGAAAGAGTGGCGTCGTCGACCGATGCGAGCAGTTTGTGGATACGGGTGCGGGTGGCGACCGCGGTCTTCTTGCCTTCCAGCGGCTCGAGCAGGGCGAGTTGCGCGGCGGCGCCGAACCTGTCGCCGCCCGCTTCCAGCACGGTGGCGCGGGCGCGGTGCCAGCGTGTGCCCAATGCCGGCGGGATCGCGGTGTCGGCGATGTCGAGGTCCTCCATCCCCTGCGCGGCGTGGCCATCGGCGATGTCGAATTCCGCGCGCAGCAGGTGGAAACGCAGCGCATCGTCACCGCCCAGGCGTTTCGGGTTGACATCGCCGAGCGCGCGCCGCGCTGCAGCGGGGTCGCCGGCGACCTGCCAGGCATCGGCGGCGCGCACTTCCAGCAGGTCGTGCAGCGCGCCGTTCGCGGCCGCGGCCTGCGCGGCGTAGGACCTGGCAGCCTCGCGCGCATGCCCGCTGGCGAGCATCTGGTCGGCGGCGCGCACTTCCGGCGGCATCTGCGCGACTTCGCCCGTGGTTGCGCAGCCGGCAAGGGTGGATGCGGCGACGATCAGGAGCAGCAGCAGCGGAAGAATGCGTTTCATGCGTGGGCCGATGCGGGGAACGGGGGGCGCTAAGATGATACCCGCAGGGCCGTCCTGCCGGTGGAGGAAGCATGGCAGCGGGAACCTTGTACGTGGTGGCGACGCCGATCGGCAACCTGGCGGACCTGTCCGCGCGCGCGATCGAGACCTTGCGCGGCGTCGACGCGATCTGTTGCGAGGACACCCGCCACAGCCGCCCGCTGCTGGCGCATCACCGGATCGAACGCCCGCTGCTCGCGCTGCACGACCACAACGAATCCGAAATCGCCGGGAAACTGGTCGCGCGGATGCTCGCGGGCGAGAGCCTCGGGCTGATTTCCGATGCTGGTACGCCGCTGGTCAGCGATCCCGGCTACCGGCTGGTGCGCGCCACGCGCGAGGCAGGGATCAAGGTCAGCCCGCTCCCGGGCGCCTGCGCGGCGATCGCGGCACTGTCGGTGGCGGGGCTGGCGAGCGACCGGTTCGCATTCGAGGGGTTTCTTCCGGCGAAACCAGCCGCGCGCCGCGCACGCCTCGCAGAGCTCGCTTCCGAGCCGCGGACGCTGGTGTTCTACGAGTCCTCCCACCGCATCGAGGAGATGCTCGCCGACGCGCGGCTGGCTTTTGGCGACGCCCGCGCCGCGGTGCTCGCGCGCGAGCTGACCAAACTGTTCGAAACCGTGCTCGATGGCGACCTCGCGACCCTGCATGCGCGGGTTGTCGCGGATGCGGACCAGCGCAAGGGCGAGTTCGTGGTGATCGTCGCTGGCGTCGGCGATGACACCGATGCGCGCCTCGTCGAAGGCCGGCGCGTGTACGCGAAACTCTGCGAACACCTGGCGCCATCGCAGGCCGCGAGGGTGGCTGCCGAACTCACCGGCGCGCCGCGCAAGTCGCTGTATGGTGGGGACGCAGGGTAGCCGTCTTCCCGACACAGGCGGGGCTTCGAAACCGGTCGCGCATGCATCGCCATGCGACAATGCCCGTGGCGGAGTCGGCCAGACAGTCGCGTCATTCGCAAGAATGCCGAGGAAAGTCCGGGCTCCACAGGGTACGGTGCCAGGTAACGCCTGGGCGGCGCGAGCCGACGGAAAGTGCAACAGAAAGATACCGCCGAACGCTCCTGCCGTTCCGGAGCACTTGTCGGACGAATGTCCGACCCAGTGTTTCCGGACCGCCGAAAGGCGGAGGCAGGAGGCGTGGCAAGGGTGAAATGGTGCGGTAAGAGCGCACCGCGAGCCTGGTAACAGGCCGGCACGGCAAACCCCACCGGGAGCAAGGCCAAATAGGGACCTCATGACGCGACCCGCGTCGGGTCCGGGTAGGCTGCTCGAGTTCAGCGGTGACGCTGCGCCTAGAGGAATGACTGTCCACGACAGAACCCGGCTTACCGGCCGGCTCCGCCACTTGAATGGATGCCGGGAAGATTGCTGGAAGTCTCGAATCTTCCGCGGCGGTTCTTTGTGCAACCACCGCTCACCCGACGAATGCCTCGACGCGCGGGCTGAGTGAGGCAATGATGCGCATATTCGCCGTCAGCAAGAAGCCGATGGGCGCTGTCTGCAACTGAGGCTGGTGCTTGCCTGCAGCATGTGCGATGGAGGCGATGAATCATGGATCGAAAGCTTGTTGCTGGAATTGCACTTGTTGCCGGATTTGCTATGGTCGGTGACAGCGTTGCGGTGACGGCAGCCCCGATACATGCCGGTGGAAATGTCTCCATTGGCGATGCGAATATCGAGTTTGAATGGCAGCAGATCGATGAAGCATCCGGTGCGCGGCAGGAAGCATTGGGACTCCTGATGCACCCGAGCCACCCACACCAGATTTGTGGAAAATCGATGCCCGTGCCTGCCGGCGCCGTCACCGAGCGGTTCACGGCAACGGATGCCACAGGCAAACAGGTGTGGAGCGACCAGAAAACGCTTGCCAATCAGGACGAGGTCGACACCACCTGCAGGAACATCGCCATCACGGATCCAGATGCGGTCCCGGGAACGTGGAAATTCACGGTAGCCATCAACGGCACGCCGGTGGTGAGCAAATCCATCGAAGTCGCAGCCAGTCTGGCGACGGCGCATTTCTACGCCGACCCGAACCGCCCGTATACCCGTGGACGCATCAATTTCACTGGTACCATCCCGGCTGCCCAGTGGCGTGGGCACTTCCTGTGGCAGATGAATATCGGCCCATCGGGCAAACCCCTCGCAGTTCGCAACATCGAACTGGAGGGCCCAGCGAAGCGGCTGCCCGCAGCCGGACTGCATGCGGCCCGGCTTTATTGGTTTCCCGCGAGCCCGGCGCGCAAGGCCGTCCCGTACGTCGTGCGGGAGCGCTACGAACTTTCACCCGGAACCTAGTCGCGGCAGGTGCTGCGATCCCGCGACCGATGGCGTCTGCCGCGCAGTCCCGCAAGTAGCCAGGATGCCGGCGCATGGCGGCAAGATCCAGGGTGTGTACGGTGATCCCGGATTGCGCATCGTTCCATCCGGGCTGAGTCGCCTGGCTGGCGGGAATATGGAGCGGGGACAGTCAAGCTGGATATTCGCCTGCTTCAGCTCCCCAATCCCCGCAACCCCAGGGCGACCAGCAGCAGCAAAGAGCACGTTCCGAGCATCACGCCCACGACCTTCCTGCTGCGCCGGCCGGTTCCGACCTGCCAGAGACCGTATGCCAGCGCGGTGACGCCAAACATGAACGGCAGGCCGAGCAGGGCGAGGATGGACAGCGCCTGCGACGGCGTTCCGGAAAAGCGAGAGGTGCCGTAGGTGACGCCCGGATGCAGCAATATCGGCGCGAGGTGGTTCAGGACCAGCCCCATCACGCCGGTGATGAACAGTCCGCACAGGATCAGTGCGAAGCCCAGCCGCCGCGACCAGCGCCGCGTCTGCATGCTGCCGCCGCATTGCGGGCAGTGCGACATCAACTGGTGGGTGGCGTAGCCGCAGGACCAGCAGGTATTCAAGTCCTCGGGGTCGCTGCCGTCGCCGCGGCCGTGGAAGACATCAGGTTTGCGCGGCTGGCTGCCGGCGAATTGCGCGACCAGCCGTGCGGCGTCGCGCTCCGCCCCGGGCGCGACCGGGAAGCGCAGGACCGTGCGAGCCTCGGACGTCGACGTCCCGGAAGCGCCGTAGCCGCCGCTGGGGTAGTACAGCTGGAACGCGACGTAGGACGGCCTGACCCGGCTGGCATTGAACTCGACATGGGTGATTTCCGCGACGCTGCCCAGCAGGTGGATGCTGCCGTCGATCGAGACGGCGGACTTGCCGGCGATCACTTCGACCCCGCCAACGGGCACCTCCACGCGCGCGGAGAATTCGTTCGATAGCGCTCCCGGTTCCCCGCACAGCTCCCGTCCAGGGCGATGAACCGGCGCCAGGTGTCCGCGTCAACGTGCCACCGGGCGATGATGTCCTCGCCGCGCACCAGCTTCCGCTCGGCGCGGACGTCGAAATGCCGGAGCAAGGCCGAGCCGCCACCGAACAGGGCCGCGGTTGAGCCGAGGATGAAGAGGACCGTGCGGGCAGTGTCGCCCGCGGCGTCCGCAGGCAGCGCGAAGGCGGCGATCCCCGCGACGATGCCCATCACCAGAAATGCCAGGTTGATCGTTCGCCAGCGCTGCGGATTGCGCATGCTGCATCCCCGGATCGGTCATGCCGCCATTTTCGAGGCGGATTCGGCTCTTGGCGGAGCCCACGATAGGCCAAATTCCGGGGTCGGGTCGCGTTCGGTCGCCGAAGCGGCCCGGCAGCCGTCCGGATCGCTGTCCGCGATGGCTGAAAGTCCACTGACGGAAACCATCAAGTCTCACAATCTGAGACAAAACAACAGCTAGTGGATAAGTCTTGAACCATTCTCTGAAGAGTGGCGCAAGTCCTTGCCACGCTTAGGAAAAAATAGTCTTCAAAGCTGTTGACAACCCTGTGGACGACTCCTATCGTGGCGACTCGTGGGGAAATCTGGTTTTTCGTGGATTTTCCGTTAGTCGCAGCCCGTTTCGGCGGGCCCCAACCGGGTACGAACCAGGCATGTTCCAGGGCGAAACCGCGATCACGATCGACGACAAGGGGCGGCTGGCGATTCCGACCAGCTACCGCGATGCCGTCGCGCGCGAATGCGGCAACCGCCTGGTCATCACCTACAGCCCGTTCGAATCCGGTTGCCTGTACCTGTACCCGCAGCCGGTCTGGGAGCGCTTGCGCGACCAGGTCAATGCGTTGCCGCGGGCGAAGAGCGTCAGCCGCAACCTGCAGCTGAAGCTGGTCGGCGCGGCGAGCTTCGTCGAGCCCGACGGCAACGGCCGCATCAGCGTGCCGGCTAGCCATCGCAACGCGGTCGGGATCGAGAAACGCGCGGTGTTGCTCGGGATGGGCGACAAGTTCGAGCTGTGGAGCGAGCAGGCGCACCACGCGCAGATCCAGCAGACGCTTTCGGACGCCGACATGGGTTCCGAACTGCTCGATCTGAAGCTGTGACGGACGATTTCGCGGACGTCCGTTCCGCTCATCTTCCGGTGTTGTTCGCGCAGGTCATGAAAGGGCTGCGGGTGGTCGGGGATGGAACCTATCTGGATGGCACGTTCGGGCGTGGCGGCCATGCGCGCGGGGTACTGGAGCAATTGGGAACGAAGGGGCGGCTGCTGCTGATGGACAAGGATCCCGAAGCGATCGCGCAGGCCGAAGCCGACTTCGGCGGCGATCCGCGCGTCGCGATCAGGCGCGGCAGCTTCGCCGACCTCGCACTGTGGGACGCAACCGGATCCGGGCTGGACGGCGTGCTGTTCGACCTCGGCGTGTCCTCGCCACAACTCGACGATGCGCAGCGCGGTTTCAGCTTCCGCACCGATGGCCCGCTCGACATGCGGATGGACAACGCGAGCGGCGAGTCCGCGGCCGATTGGCTCGCGCGCGCCAGTGCCGACGAGATCGCCGACGTGTTGTGGACCTATGGCGAAGAGCGCCTGGGCCGGCGCATCGCGAAGGCGATCGTCGCGCAACGCGAGGAGGCGCCGATCGTGCGCACCACCCAGCTCGCCGCACTGATCGCGTCGATCGTCGGTCGCGGCGACGGCAAGACGCATCCGGCGACGCGCAGCTTCCAGGGCATCCGCATCTTCATCAACCGCGAACTCGACGACATCGAAGCTGGCCTGGCCGCTGCGCACGCGCGCCTGAAGGCCGGCGGGCGGCTCGCGGTGATCAGCTTCCACTCGCTGGAAGACCGCCTCGTCAAGCGCTTCATCAACACCCACGCAAAGGCGCCAGCGGGCAATCGCCGCTTGCCGATGCCGGAAGAATTCATGCCGACCTTGCGTGCGATCGGCAGCGACCAGCGCGCGGACGCGAACGAAACCATGCACAACCCGCGTTCCCGCAGCGCGGTGCTGCGCGTCGCCGAAAAAATCGATGCGGGGCTGCTGCCGCACATGAATGTGCCAATCCCGCGACCGCAGGATGCGGAGGAGCGGCAATGAGGATCGGCGCCGCATTCCTCGTGCTGCTGCTGGTCGCCACCATGGCCAGCGGACTCGGCGTGGTGTTCGCGCGGCAGAAGCATCGCCAGTTGTTCATCCAGCTCAGCGGCTTCGAACGCGAGCGCGACGATCTGAACATCGAGTTCGGCCGGCTCCAGCTCGAACAGGCGACCTGGGCCGAGACCAACCGCATCGAGCAGATCGCGACCGGCAAGCTCGGCATGGTCTTCCCGAACGGCAAGGACATCGTGGTGGTACGCCCATGAGGCTGTTCTCGCCACCGACGAAGCCTTCGCGCCCGCCGCCGCGTCCGCAGCCGCAGTTGCGCCAGCGCCAGCCGAGTTCGGCCGGCATTCGCACGCGCCTGCTGTGGGTCGGCGGTGCATTGGGGCTGGCCGCGATCGCGCTGGTCGCGCGCGCGGTGGACCTGCAGTTCGTCAACCAGAATTTCTACCAGCAGCAGGGCGACCAGCGCTTCCTGCGCGAGCTTCCGATCGCGACCACGCGCGGGATGATTACCGACCGCAATGGCGAGCCGCTCGCGATCTCGACGCCGGTCGAATCGATCTGGGCCAACCCGACCGAACTCACCCTGCATCCGGATCGCTACGCGCAACTCGCCACCGCGCTCGGCGTGCCGGTCGATGAACTGACCGCGGCGGTGAAGAAGCGCGCGGACAAGGAATTCCTGTACCTGCGCCGGCATCTGAATCCGGACCAGGCCAAGGCGATCGTCGCGCTCGGCATTCCCGGCGTGTACTCGCGGCGCGAATACAAGCGTTACTACCCGCTCGGCGAGGTGATGGCGCATGTGCTCGGCTACACCAACATCGACGACCACGGCCAGGAAGGCGTCGAGCTCGCGTTCGACGAATGGCTGACCGGCAAGCCCGGCGCCAAGCGCGTCATCCGCGACCTGAAGGGCCGCATCGTCGAAAACGTCGACCTGATCCGCGCTGCCGAGCCCGGCCGCGACCTTGCGATCTCGATCGACCGCCGCCTGCAATACCTGTCGTACCGAGAACTCGCCGAGGCGATCCGCAAGAACAATGCGAGCGCGGGCAGCGCGGTCATCCTCGACGTGCACACAGGCGAAGTGCTCGCGATGGTGAACCTGCCGTCGTACAACCCGAACGCGCGCACCGACAACCGCCCGAGCGCGCACCGCAACCGCGCCGCGACCGACGTGACCGAGCCCGGCTCGGTGATGAAGGCGTTCACCATCGCATCCGCGCTCGAAACCGGCGGCGTCACCCCGGACACCATGTTCGACACCAATCCCGGTTCGATGGAACTCGCCGGTCACGTGATCCACGACACCCACAATCACGGCGTGCTGAGCGTCACCGGCATCATCACCAAGTCGTCGAATGTCGGCGCCGCGAAGCTGTCGCTGCAGATGAGCAGCGAGCAGATGTTCGACATGCTGCATCGCTTCGGCTTCGGCCAGACCACCGGCAGCGGCTTTCCGGGCGAGTCGGCCGGCGTGCTGCCGAACGGCCGCAACTGGTCGACGATCCAGAAGGCGACGATCGCCTACGGCTACGGCGTTTCGGTCACCGCGATGCAGCTCGCCCAGGCGTACGCGGCGATCGGCAATGGCGGGCGCCTGGTCACCCCGACTTTCGTCAAGAACGGCGAGACGCCGAGCAAGGCGGTCCTGGATCCGCACATCGCGCAGCAGCTCATGGGGATGCTGGAGACCGTGGTCACGCCGCAAGGCACGGCTCCGCAGGCCGCCGTGCTCGGTTACCGCGTCGCCGGCAAGACCGGCACCGCGCGCTACGCGGGCGTGGGTGGCTACAGCAAGATCTACGACAGCCTGTTCATCGGCCTCGTCCCGGCGACGAACCCGCGGATGGTGATGGTCATCATGGTCCACGACCCGAAGGGATCGGTGTACTACGGCGGCCTCGTCGCTGCGCCGGTGTTCGGCAAGGTCATGGATGGCGCACTGCGGCTGATGGACGTGCCGCCGGACAACGTGCAGCAGTGGTACGCGGAAGCGCCGCCGGCGCCGGCCGTTCCGGCGCAGCCGCTGGATGCGGACCTGCCGCCCGGCATCGATGCGCCGCCCGCCACCATCACCCCGGCCACGCCCGCCGCCGCCAAGCCTGCGGCCGACCCGCCCAAGCCTGGAACCACAGCCGCCGCAGCGAAGGCGGGGGCCCCAGCCCGATGAGCCTGACTGCGTCCGTGCATGCGATGCCGCTCGCCGAACTGCTGGACGGAATGGACGCCGGCGCGGCGTTGCCGGACGTGGCCGTGACCGGCCTGACCTCGGACAGCCGCGCGGTGCGTCCAGGTGACGCCTTCGTCGCGCTCGCCGGGGCCAGCGTGCATGGATTGCGCTTTGCCGGCATCGCCCGGGCTGCGGGCGCGGCAGCGATCGTTTACGAAACCCCGGTCCAGGATGGCGTCGCGATTCCCGACGGCGCAGTCGGCGTGCCGCGCCTGCGCGGCAAGCTCGGCGCGATCGCGGATCGCTATTTCGGCTCGCCGTCGTTGCATCTCACGGTCGTCGGCGTGACCGGCACCAATGGCAAGACCTCGTTCGTGCAACTGCTGACCCAGGCGCTCGACCTGCATGGCGATGTCGCCGGCAGCATCGGCACGCTCGGCGCCGGGCTGGTCGGCAGGATCGTCGCCGGCGAACGCACCACCCCGGACGTGATCGCGGTGCACCGCCTGCTCGCCGACATGCGCGCCGAGAGCGCGAGCCATGTCGCGATGGAGGTTTCCTCGCACGCGCTCGACCAGGGTCGCGTGGATGCGGTCGCGTTCGACGTCGCGGTGTTCACCAACCTCACCCGCGACCACCTCGACTACCACGGCGACATGGATGCCTACGGCGCTGCGAAGGCGCGCCTGTTCGCATGGCCCACGCTGCGCGCGGCGGTGGTCAACCTCGACGACACGTTCGGCGCGGCGCTGCATGCGCGGCTTCCGCAAGGACTCCGCAGGATCGGCGTGAGTTCGCGCGGCGCGGCAGGCGCCTCGCTGCGCGCCGAACAGGTCCGGCTCGATGCGACCGGGATCCGCTTCGACCTGGCGATGGACGGCGAATGCCATCCGGTCGCCTCGCAACTGCTCGGCCGTTTCAATGCCGACAACCTGCTCGCGGTCGCCGGCGCGCTGCTCGCGCTGGACTGGCCGCTGGCGACGATCGCGGCGCTGCTTCCGCGGCTTCAACCGGTGAACGGACGCATGAACCGGGCAGGAGGCGATGCGCGTAGTCCACTGGTGGTGGTGGACTACGCGCATACGCCCGATGCGTTGGAACAAGCGCTTGCCAGCCTGCGCGCGCACACCGCCGGCAAGCTGGTCTGCGTGTTCGGCTGCGGCGGCGAGCGCGATCGCGGCAAGCGTCCGCAGATGGGTGAGATCGCCAGCCGTTTGGCGGACTGGACGATCATCACCGACGACAACCCGCGTGGCGAGGACGGCGAATCAATCGTTGCGGAGATACTTTCCGGCTTCGACAGCCTCGACGCGCAGATCGAGCGGGACCGTGCTGCGGCCATTGCAATGGCGATTGTCCATTCGAAGCCCGGCGATGTCGTACTGATCGCCGGCAAGGGGCACGAGCCGTACCAGGAAGTGAACGGCGTCCGCCTTCCCTTCGACGACATGGCGCACGTGCTTGACGCGCTGGAGAGCCGCCCGTGAGGCCGCTCGCACTCGGCGACATCGCGCGCTGGTGCGAAGCGCGGCTGCTCGGCAATGCCGATGCCGCCGACCTGCGCATCGACGCGGTCGCCATCGACACCCGCAGGCTCGATCCGGGCGATGGCCGCCGCGTGCTGTTCGTCGCCCTGCGCGGCGAGAACCACGACGCCCACGACCACCTCGACGAAGCGATCGCGCGCGGCGTCGGCGCGTTGCTGGTCAGTCGCGCCGCACAAGCAGGTGCGCATGAAACCGACCTGCCGCAGTTGCTGTGCGGCGATACCGAACAGGCGCTGGGCGAACTCGCGGCCGGCGCGCAGCAGGGCCGTCCGGCGACCGTCATCGCGCTCACCGGCAGCAATGGCAAGACCAGCGTGAAGACCTTGCTGTTCGGCATCC
>JBBQHA010000051.1:0-19844 GCA_038323475.1 Lysobacterales bacterium | reverse complement strand
CGACCATCTTCTGGTAGATCCACGGGTGCTGCGCGTTCGGATGGCCGGGCGGACGCGCGGTCTTGAGCTGGATGGTCGGGTTCGCGGGAGTGTTCATCCACGCATGATAACTGGCGCCCCCCATGGCGTCCGGCTTGCATGCGCGCGCCACGCCCCCACGTGATGGCGATGGACCTGCCCTTGCCCGATCCCGTCGCCGTCGTCACCCAGACCCGGCCGATGGTCGAGCGCTTCAAGCGCGCCGCGCGGATCAGCCTGGGATTCGTTGCACTGCTGGCATGGATCAAGCTGTTCGAGCACTGGGCGGGTCATCCGTTCGGTGGCCTCGCGCTGCGACCGCACCTGGTCGCTGGCCTGGTCGGCATCCTCACCGCGCCACTGCTGCATGGTTCGCTGAACCACCTGGCTTCGAACGCATTGCCGCTGTTGATCCTCGGCACCCTGGCCGGCGGCCTGTACCCGCGGGCGACGCTGCGGGCGTTGCCGCTGATCTGGATCGGCTCGGGCATCGGCGCCTGGTTTCTCGGCGAAGCCGGCAGCGCCCACATCGGCGCGAGCGGCATCGCCACCGGCCTGATGTTCATGGTGTTCGCGCTCGGCGTGCTGCGCCGCGACCGCCAGGCCATCGCCGCCGGGATGATGGCGTTCTTCCTGTACGGCAGCATGGTGGTCTCGATCTTCCCGCGCGAGCCGAACATCTCCTGGGAAATGCACATGTCCGGCGCGATCTGCGGAGTGATCGCGGCGATCATCTGGCGCCGGCGCGATCCCGCCTTGCCGCGCAAGCGCTACAGCTGGGAAGACGAGCCCGACGAGGAGCCCGCCGTCGACGCCACCGGACTTCCCGTGGCGGGCAACGACGACCGGCCAACGCTGCACTAACAGGTAGTTGAAAAACAACCTGTCAGTGCGATCCACGGATGGATCGCCCAGCAATCAGGCACGCTAGTGATTGATTGCTGGGAGCCGAGTCCGGGCGTGTACCGGACTCGGCGAGTCGAGAGGGCAGGACAGCCGTATTTCAACAAGCTGTCTGGCGATATAGGCCGGCTGCCGTTCGGCATCAAGCCATCAATGCGAACCGTCGTCGTCGCCCTGGTCCGGCGGCGGCGTTGCCTGCCCGGCTGGAGGCTGGCCCTGGCGTTTCGCGCGCGCTTCCTTCATGCGTGCGTGCGCGGCGCGCAGTTCGTCGCGGGTGATGTAGCCGTCGCGGTTGCCGTCGACGTCATCGAAGTGTTTGGCAAGCCGCGGCATGGCCTGCGCCTCGTCGCGGCTGAGCTTGCCATCGCCATTGCCGTCGGCGTCAAGGAAACGCTGCTTCGCGTCGCCATGGCGCGGCGGTGCTGCTGGCGCCGGGGCAGCGGAGCCGGGCTGCGCGGGCGGCGGCGTCTGCGCGAGGGCCGACAGCGACAGGACGAACAAGGGGACCCACAGGATCGACAACGCTTTCACGCACGCACTCCGGGATGGATGGGAAGACCTGCGTTAACGCCCCCGGCGCGCCGCGGTTGACCGTCACGGATGCCGCTTGCCCTTGGCGGAACGTCCCGCGGCAGCCGGATGCGCGCGCCGCGGCGGCCCGACCAGGTGCCGCAGCGGAAGCGCACGTTCCTGTTTCACGGTGCGCAGCACGAAGCTCGAATTCACATCGGCCACCCCGGAATCGTTGAGCAGGTGGTCGAGCAGGAAGCGCGAGAAGTGCTCGAGATCCTCGACGATGACGTGCAGCAGGTAATCCATGTCGCCGGTCAGGGCATGGCAGGCGACCACGTCGTCCCAGCCCTGGACGCGCTCGACGAAGGTCTGCACCGCCACCGCGCCGTGGCTGCTCAGCTGGACACGCACGAACGCCTGCAGACCGAGGCCGACCGCCTTGGGCTCGACGCGCGCCGCATAGCCGCCGATCACCCCATCTGCCTCCAGCCGCTGGACCCGGCGCAGGCAGGCCGAAGGCGACAGGTTCACGCGCTCGGCGAGCTCGGCATTGGTCAGCCGGCCCTCGCGCTGGAGCAGGGCGAGGATCGCCAGATCGGTGCGGTCGAATGCGCTCATGGTGTTCTTCGTTGTGCCGATTGGCGTAATGACGCAACAATCTTGCTCTTTCCTTCGCGGATCGCGCAATAACGCAATCCGATTGCGTGCGCTGCGGCCTAGACTCGGGTGTAGCCATCGCGAGGGGTCGCCATGTCCGCAACACCGAACCGGGTCGAACACCAGATGACCGAAAAGGGCTATGTGCCGGTCTATACGACCGCCGTGGTCGAGCAGCCCTGGTCGAACTACACCGAAACCGATCATGCGACCTGGGCCACGTTGTTCGCGCGCCAGCAGGACGTGCTGCCGCAGCGCGCGTCGCGGACCTTCCTCGACAACCTCGTGCGGATGGAGATGCACCCGGACCGAATCCCGAAGTTCGACGAACTGAACATTGCGTTGCGCAAGGCCACGGGCTGGGAACTGATCGCGGTCGAAGGCCTGTTGCCGGAACTGACGTTCTTCGAACACCTCGCGAATCGCCGTTTCCCGGTGACCTGGTGGATCCGCAAGCCCGAACAGCTCGACTACCTCGCCGAACCCGACCTCTTCCACGACCTGTTCGGGCATGTGCCGCTGCTGATGGAGCCGGTCTTCGCCGACTACATGCAGGCCTACGGCCGCGGCGGCGTCAAGGCGCACGCGGTCGGCGCCGACGCGCTCGCGCAGCTGACCCGGCTGTACTGGTACACGGTCGAGTTCGGCCTGATCCGCGAACCCGATGGATTGCGGATCTACGGTTCCGGGATCGTGTCATCCAAGGGCGAATCGATCCACTGCCTGGAATCGCCAGCGCCGAACCGGATCGGCTTCGACCTGCAGCGGATCATGCGCACCCGCTACCGCATCGACACCTTCCAGAAAACCTATTTCGTGATCGACAGCTACGAACAACTGATGGACGCGACCCGCCCGGATTTCGGGCCGATCTATGCGGGACTCGCGGCGCAGGACACGATCGCAGCCGGCGACGTGCTCGCCAGCGACCATGTCTACAACCGCGGCAGCGGCGAGGGCTGGCTCCGCGACGGCGACGTGTAGCGCGGCAGTCAGTCGTCGAGCGCTTCGGCGCCGACCGAGCGCAGGTAGGCGTTCAACCCGTGCTGCGGCGTTTCCAGGAAGACCTCGCCGGTCGGGGCGAACGCGGCCATGCGGTCGGGCCGGAAATTGCGGAAGTCCCCGCGCAGGCGGCACCACGCGCCAAGGGTCCAGACGCCGCCCCAGAATGCCAGGCACAGCGGTTCGACCTCGCGCGTACTGGTCGCGCCGGACAGGTCGGTGTAGTCCAGCCGCAGGACGTGGAAGCGGATCGTCGCATCGTGCAGGCGATCGATCACGCCGCTGGCTTCGATGCGGTCGACCGTTGGCGGCGCGAAGATGCGCGAACGCCGGGTGCGCTCGCGTAGTTCCAGCGGCAATACGGCTTCGATCTTGAGCAATGCCGCACGCGCCCCCGACGCAAGCCGCGCACCGCCGAACGCGCGCACGAACCGCGTGCCAACCACCAGCGCCTCGAGCTCGTCGGCATTGAACATCAGCGGCGGGATGTCCGAACCCTTGCGCAGCACATAGCCGACGCCGGCTTCGCCCTCGATCGGCACCCCAGACGTCTGCAGGTCGGCGACGTCGCGATAGACCGTCCGCAGCGAAACCCCGAGGGTCGCCGCAAGCTGCTGCGCGGTGATCGCACGCCGGCGGCCGCGCAGCGCATGGATCAGCAGGAACAGGCGGTCGGCACGGCGCATGCGGACATCATCGCCCGCCATGACGCCGATGGCGATGCCGCGGCGCGGATCATGCCGCGATCCGGCGCATGCGCATGATCCAGTTGGTTTCCCAGCTCGCGCCATCGTCCGTCGACAGGGCCTGCTCCCAGCGCGCGCTGTCAGGGGCGATCTCCGACCAGGTGAAGCGCGCCAAGACCGGCCTGCCCGCGTGTTCATCGCGGCCGATGAAGGTGCCGACGCCGTCGGCGAACGCCCCGACCACCGGCGGCTCCAGCACACCGGTGCGATTGCTGGCCCAGTAGATGCTCCATTGCCGCGTGCCCGGATCGAACAGGCGCAAGGTCATGCCGAGGTAAGGGGTGTCGCCGAACGCGTCGGTCGTGAAGTCGTCGATGTTGCCGAGGCCGCCGAGGACCGGGCGGCATTGCTGGGTCGCGTCGAAGTGTTCCCAGTCGGTCGAACCGGCCAGGCGCTGCTTCAGTCGTTCATTGCGGATGTGCCAGCGGCCGACATAGAAGTCGAAGTCGTGGCGGCCATCGTTGCCGGAATGATTCATATGGATAGGTTCCATGGAATGGAAAGGCGATCGCGACGCCGGCCCCGGCGCGTCACCGCGAGGCGGGCCGCGGGATGACCGGGGTCGGAGGGCTTATCGCGGCGCATGCAGCCCGATCCGGCCGCCTTCACTATCGATCAACAGGGCGATGAAGCCGATGTCGTGCGGCAGTTCGGTCCGCGGCATCAGCACTTGGCAGCCGGCGGCGGCGGCGCGGGCCAGGACGGGATCGAGCGCATCCAGGCCGAGGTAGACCACACTGCCATCGGTCGCCGGCCGGCAGCGCGCGTCGAGGACCAGGGCGCCGCTGATGCCGGGTTTTTCATGCGGAAACACCGCCATCGGCATGCCGCCGAAATCCTCGCGGCGCAACGGCTGGTCGAGCAGGGTTTCGTAGCACCGCTGGGCGCGGTCGAGGTCGGTGGTCGGGATCTCGAACCAGACGGGGACATTCGGAGTGAGCATGGCGGCGGTCCTGTGGCGTGCGGAATGCACGCACCCACAATGCGGTCGCCCTGCTGCCAGCGTGCTGTCAGCAGTCAGTCGGCAGTGGGCTCCCGGCAGTCCTTTCCGTCGCTCTGTCCGACTGTCCAGACGGACTGTCGCCCGAATCCACTGGCGTGCGCACCGGAATGGCCGGCGCGCGAGCCGTTTTCAGCGGCGAAGCGGGTCAAACGACTGGCGCGCCGGCGGACTTGGCTGGACGTTGGGCGAAAAACACCATGCGCGCGAGCCCTGGCGGCTCGCGCGCGACCCGAATCGGTTGGGCTTCGAGCTTAAACGCCTGGCGCGTCGGCGGAATTTGCCGGCGAGCCGGCTGGAACGGCTGATCGCGTCCGACCTTTCTCACCGCCTGGCAGACACCACCATCGCCGCCGCATGCCTGCGGTGGTTCATCCTCGACCAGGCGTCGTACGACGCGCCGAGGACGCACGCGAACAAGGCCATCATCCAGAAGACTGCATTCACGAGGCGATACTGCCTTCGGCCGGATGCTGCTGCGGGATCGCGGCCGGCGCTTTCGGTAGCCGCAGGAACTTGCGGCCGAGCAGCACGCGCGCCGCGATGGCGACGACGAGCGGGCCGAACCATGCGATGTTCTGCAGCACCGGGCCGGCCAGCATCGGCAGCAATTTCGGCAGGCCGATCCCGAGGAACGCGATATGGGTCGCGATGCCGGTGCCGATCATCGCGCCCAGGTGCTCGCGCATCCACCAGCGCGGGGAGTCGGGTTTGCCGCGGTGCACATCGCGCAGCATCGCGGCGCCGCCGAGCAGACCGATCAGCGAGAACGCGATCAGGATCGGGCGTCCCGCATGCGTACCCAGCGCGAACACCGCCGCGCCACTGGCGACATTGAGCACCGCCAGCACGCGATAGACCGGGCCGATGAAGCGCGGGTAGTTGCGCTTGTCGCGGATCGCGCGCCAGCCGGTCCATACGGCGGTGCTGGTGATGACCAGCAGGTACAACAGGAACCAACCGAAATCCCCCGCTCCGCGCAACAGCAGGCGGATCGCGAGCGGAAAAGCCGAGGCCAGCACGACGGACAGCGCGACCAGATAGATCTTTCCCGCCAGCACGTGCACGCGGCTGCCCTTGCGCGCCAGCCCCGCGGTCCAGAACGTGGCGAGCGCGAGCGCGCCGATGCCGACGTGCAGGGCGTAAACGATGGAATAGGCATTCATGGCGGTCCTCCGGAGTTCGCATCCAGCATCGCGCCGGCCTCCAGCGCGCGCAGGTGCCGGCGGTCACCGCGTCGACCTGCCGGAAGTCACCTCGTGCGCGCCGCGCCTTGAGTCGTGCCGCGCCACGCCGCAAGCTGCGGTCATGCGTGTGCAACCGTCCCTGCTGTTCCAGCCCCTGAATTTCGCCGCGTACCTGGCATGGGCGGCGATCGGGATCGGCGTGTGGACGCGTGCGCCGCACCCGACAGGCTTGCTCCCCGCTGCGCTCGCATGGCCGGCGGTCATCGGTCTGCATGCGGCTTTCCTGTTGCTGTTCGTGATTGCGCGGCTGTTCTGCACGGGCCGTGCGGCTCAGGTCGGCATGGCGCTGGCGCAGGCGGCGGTCGCATTGGCGGCGATGCTGATCGGCCGCGCGGACCAGCTCGGAGTCCTGCTGATCATCGTGATGTCGCAACTTGCGGTCGAACTGCCGGCGCGCGCCACCGCGCTCGCGTTCGTCGCGATCAATGCCGCTTCGTACGCGATCTACGCCTTCGTCTGGAAGATCGGCGACGCGCTGCTGGCGAGCATGCTGTATGCGAGCTTCCAGGCTTTCGCCGCGTTGACCTCCTACTACGCTGCGGAGGCCGAGCGCTCGCGCGCGGCGCTCGCCCTGGTCAACGCCGACCTGCTCGCGACCCGGTCCCTGCTGGCGGAAAGCGCGCGCGACCAGGAGCGGCTGCGGCTGTCGCGCGAGCTGCACGACGTCGCCGGGCACAAGCTCACCGCGCTCAAGCTCAACCTCGGCGTCCTCGCGCGCTCGGCACAACCCGATGCGGCCGAACCGGTCCACGTCTGCGCGCGCCTGGCCGACGAATTGCTGCAGGACCTGCGCGGCGTGGTCCAGCAGATGCGCCTGCACGACGGCATGGACCTGCGCACCGCGATCGAACGGCTGGCCGCGCCATTTCCGCAACCGCGCGTGCACCTGGCAATCGCCGCGGATGCGCGGGTGGCCTCGGTCGAGCAGGCCGAAGCGGTCCTGCGCGCGGTGCAGGAGGCGCTGACCAATGCCGCCCGCCACGCCGCCGCGGACAACGTCTGGATCGTGCTCGCGCGACAGGGCGACCGCATCGTCCTCGACGTGCGCGACGATGGCCGCAATCCTGCCGCCGTGCGCACCGGCAACGGCCTGCGCGGCATGCGCGAACGGCTGGAGGCGATCGGCGGCGGTCTCGACGTGGATCGCGCAGACGCGGGCGGCGTCCATCTGCATGCATGGCTGCCGGCGGCGGCATGAGTCCGGGGACCGCACCGACCGGGGCGCCGCTGCGGATCGCGCTGGCCGACGACCAGGCGCTGGTGCGCGCCGGACTCAGGGCCTTGCTCGAGGCATCCGGCCGGGTGAGCGTGGTTTGCGAAGCGGCCCATGGCGAGGCCCTGCTGGCTGCGCTGGCCGAACACGTCGTGGACGTGGTGGTTTCCGACATCCGCATGCCCGGGCTCGACGGATTCGCAGCTTTGCAACGGTTGCGCGCCCAGGGCAGCACGCTGCCGGTGCTGCTGCTGACCACGTTCGACGATGCCGACCTGCTGCTCGAAGCCGCCCAGGCCGGCGCACAGGGCTTCCTGCTCAAGGACGCATCGCCGGAAGACCTGATCGACGCGATCGCGCGCCTTGCCCAGGGACAGACCTTGTTGCAGCCCGTTGCGACCGACGGCGTGCGCGAGCGCTACCGCTACCACGCCACCGACGCCCCGACCGAACTGTTCAGCGAACGCGAGATCGCGGTTCTGCGCCTGCTGGCCGGCGGCTACTCCAACAAGGAAATCGGGCGCAGCCTGTTCCTCGCCGAGGGCACCGTGAAAAACTACGTGTCCGACATCCTCGAAAAACTCGGCACCCGCGACCGCACGCGTGCGGTACTCAAGGCGATCACCCTGCGGATCATCTGATCGCGGGATCCAGACGCTCCCCTACCGGCCACCGCCTGGTCGGTGTCCCGGACATGTTTCGCCTTCGCCACGACCTTCCGCACATCCGATGATCGTGTTCGTCCGGTATCCGCGCGTCAGGAACCAAGGAGCGGCTTTCGCGGTCGCACCGGGTTGCTGGTCGTCCCTGACCGCTCGTCCGCGACACGTACGCATTCCGCAGACGGGTGGGTGTCGGACGCACGGGTGACTTCCGGCAGGCGACAAGCCGTTACGAAAACTTAACAATAGTGTTGACTCTCGTTAGAAAGTCGTTATTCTTGCGGGCCTTCACCAGCCCTACCATCCATCAAAGGAACATCAACTCGTGAAAAAGACTCTTATCGCTTCGCTGCTCGCACTGTCGGGCCTGTCCTCGGTCGCGATGGCCGCCGATGCTCCGAACGACTGGTTCTTCCGCCTTGAAGGCGGCCAGGGCCACACCAGCGTCTCCGGCGTCAGTGGCCATATCAGCTCCAATGTGATCAGCGGCCGCCTCGGCTACTACTTCACCCCGTACTTCGGCGTGGAAGGCTTCTACGGCCGGTTCGCCTCGTTCAACGAAGGCGGCGTGTCGGGTAACCTGCGCGGCGTGGGCCTCGGCGTCGTCGGCAAGTACAACTTCGGCCCGGACAAGACTGGCTTCTTCCTCGATGGCCGCATCGGCGTGATGAACGGTCGTACCCGCGTGAGCATCGGCGGGTTGACCGGCAGCGATACGTCGAGCAACGCCTATTACGGCCTCGGCGCCGGCTACGACGTCAACCGCAATTTCGGCGTGAGCCTGAACTACGATCACAACCGTTTCGATCCGGGCAACATCAAGATCAACGTCAATTCGCTGACCGCTGGTGTCGAGTTCCGCTTCTGATCGACCCGCAGCACGAAGCACCCCAAAAAACGGCCATCTCGCGATGGCCGTTTTTTTTGCGCGGTCGCCGGGGGGCCACCGCTCCATCTTTCCTTCCCGGCCGCGCCGGCTACCGCCGCGCTGCGCCGTACAATGCCGCCTTCAACGCCGCCGAGACATCCATGAACCGCATGTCGCTCACCCGTTACCTGATCGAGGAACAGCAGGGAGGCCGCATCAATGCCGACCTGCGCCTGCTGATCGAAGTCGTTGCCCGCGCCTGCAAGATGATCTCGATCGCGGTCGGCAAGGGCGCGCTCGGCGGCGTGCTCGGCGATGCCGGCACGGGCAACATCCAGGGCGAGGCGCAGAAGAAGCTCGACGTACTGTCGAACGAAATCCTGCTCGAGGCCAATGCCTGGGGCGGCCACCTGGCCGCCTGCGCGTCCGAGGAAATGGACCACAGCCAGCCGATCCCGGACATGTATCCGCGCGGCAACTACCTGCTGGTGTTCGATCCACTCGACGGCAGCTCGAACATCGACGTGAACATCTCGGTCGGCACGATCTTCTCGGTGCTGCGCTGCCCGGACGGCATCGCCACCGCGGGCGACGAGCACTTCCTGCAGCCAGGTCGCGACCAGGTCGCGGCCGGCTACGCGGCCTACGGGCCCAGCACGATGCTGGTGCTCACCGTCGGCCACGGCACCCATGCGTTCACGCTCGATCGCGAGCTGGGCACCTTCATCATGACCAGCCGCGACATCCAGATCCCCGAGGACCCCCGGGAATTCGCCGCGACCGTCTCAAACCAGCGCCACTGGGAAGCGCCGATGCAGCGCTATGTCGACGAACTCCTGCAGGGAAGGGAAGGTCCGCGCGGCAAGGACTTCAACATGCGCTGGGTCGCGAGCATGGTCGCCGACGTGCATCGCATCCTGACTCGCGGCGGTGTCTTCATCTATCCGCTGGACTCCAAGATTCGCGAACAAGGCGGCAAGCTGCGCCTGCTGTACGAGGCCAACCCGATGGCGATGCTGGTCGAACAGGCCGGCGGCGCGGCCAGCACCGGGCGCGAGCGCATGCTCGACGTGCAGCCGGTCAAGCTGCACCAGCGCGTGCCCGTGTTCCTCGGTTCGAAGCGCGAAGTCGAACACGTCGTCGCGATCCACCGTGAACACGACGCCCGCAGCTGAGCGACCGCAAGCGGATCCCGATGCATCCACCGCGCCGGCTTCTGCCAGAATCTTGCAAATGCATCTCCCGTTCGCCCTGCCGGAACACCTGCTGCCCCTGCTGGCGGCCGGATGGCTGTGTTACCTCGTCGTCCTGGCCGTGTGGATCGTGCTGCAGCAGCGCGAGCCGGTCGAGACGCTGAGCTGGCTGCTCGCACTTGCGGCGCTGCCCTATGTCGGCTTCCTGGTCTATTACGCGTTCGGTCCGCAGCGGATCAAGCGGCAACGCCGGCGCCGCCTGCGCAGCCAGCAGGCGATGGGCGAATTCCAGCGCGGCGCGGCGGCCTCCGACGGCATCGCGGTGGGCCGGGTCGGCGCGGCCACCACGGGTTTTCCCATGCGCACGAGCAGCAAGGTGGACCTGCTGGTCGACGGCATGGCGACCTACGATGCGATCGTCGCCGCGATCGCAGCGGCGCAACGGCATGTGCATGTCGAGTACTACATCTTCGTCGGCGATCGCAGCGGGACGCGCATCCGCGATGCGCTGATCGAACGGGCGAAGGCAGGAGTGCCGGTCCGCCTGCTGCTCGACGGAGTCGGCTCGGGCAGGCTCAACAACGCATTCCTCGCGCCGTTGCTCGAAGCCGGTGTCGAGCTTGCGTGGTTCCATCCGGTGCGCTGGTGGCTGACCCCGTTCCTGCGGCCCAAGCTCAACCTGCGCAGCCACCGCAAGATCGTCGTCTGCGACGGACAAGTCGGTTTCACCGGCGGCATCAATGTCACCGACGATGAAAACGAGGGCCTGAATCCCGCCGCTTACCACGATCTGCACATGCGCTTCGAAGGCGAGTCGGTGCGCTGGCTGCAGACCGCATGGCTGGAGGATTGGCATTACGCCACAGACCAGAACCTGAGCGAAGCCGACGTCTTCGTGCCAGCAGACGAAGGCACGATCTGCACCCAGGTCCTGCCGTCCGGCCCGGACAATCCGTGGGAGCCGATCCATCGCGTGCACGTCGAGGCGATCCACCGCGCGGAACGCCGGGTGTGGCTCGCGACGCCCTATTTCGTGCCGAGCCAGGCCGCGTTGTTCGCGCTCGACGGCGCAGCAATGCGCGGCCTCGACGTGCGGCTGCTGCTACCCGCGCGCAGCGATTCGAAGCTGGTCGACGCGTCGGCGCGCTCGTATTTCAAACGCCTGCAACAGGCCGGCGTGCGCATTTACCTGTACGGACCGCGCATGCTGCACAGCAAGGCGCTGCTGGTGGACGACGGACTCGCGGTGATCGGCAGCGCCAATTTCGACTCGCGCAGCTTCCGCCTCAACTTCGAGCTGTCGGTCCTGTTCTGCGACGACAGCGTGGCCGCCGACCTCGACCGCATCCTGGCCGCCGACTTCATGACCGCCGATGAAGTCTCCAGGCCCCTTCCCCGGCCCTCGTTTCCGCAGCGCCTCGGCGAGGCCATCGCACGGTTGTTCACCCCGATCCTTTGAGCTGCCGCCGATGCCCGGCCAGACACGGATCGGCTAGACTTTGGGCGTCTCACCACTCGAAGAATGGCCATGACCCTTGTCCTGTTGCTGCTTGCGGTGGGCTGTTTTGTGCTGATGTGCTTGACCAAGTCCCTGCTGCTCGGCGCCGTGTGCATGCTGCTCGCGCTGGTGTTCATGGTGATGGCGACCCTGATGTTCCTGTCGTCTCGCGTCGGGAATGTGAACCGCAACGCCAATATCCTGTCCGCCGAAGAACTGCGCGTCCTGCGCGAGCAGGCCGACGCGAAACGCCAGGGCGCCGGCACGTCGACGACCGGCGGCACGCAGGCTTCCGACCACTGACAGCGCGATCCGGCCTCGCGGCCTGAACACCAGTGGAACCGGCGCGCAGCCGCCCTCAGGTCACGCATGGGCCGTGCTAGGCTCGCGACGGGTCGCTGGCTGCGGCCTGCTGCATCACCATCACGGACGTGGAGAAATACAATATGTCGACTCAAAGCCTGATCATCATCCTGTTGATTGGCGGTATTGCCGGCTGGCTGGCCGGCATCGTGGTTCGCGGTTTCGGCTTCGGCATCCTCGGCAACATCGTGGTTGGCATCGTTGGCGCTTTCCTAGGAAGCTGGTTGTTTCCGCGGCTTGGCCTCAACCTCAACCTCGGCGGCGGAATGCTCGGTTCGATCCTGTTCGCCTTCGTCGGCGCAGTGGTCCTGCTGTTGCTGATACGCCTGATAAAACGGGTCTAGTCCGACCCATCGCAGGGAAAACGGCGGCCGCGTGCCGCCGTTTTCGTTTCCGCCGGGGCCGTACACTGCGGTTCGTCGATGGCGCGCAAGCGGGCAGGCAATGCACTGGCAGCCGATCGCACTGGATCAACTCGGACAGAAGCAGGCCTTGGCCGATGGCGCGCTGCACGTCTGGTGGTGGCCGGAAGCGCTGCAACCGACCGCTGCAAGTCGCCGGCTGCGGACGGATGCGATCCTACGCACGCTGCTGGCGCGCTACCTCCCCTTCGAGCCCGCGGACGTCCGCTTCGGCCGCGAGTCCAAGGGCAGGCCCTACCTTTTGCACGCCGATGCGCCCGACTTCAATCTCAGCGACACCGGGGGCGGCTGCGTCCTTGCAGTCGCAGCCGGGGGCAGGGTCGGGATCGACATTGAACGCTGCGATCGGCTGCCGACCGTGCAACGGCTGGCCGCGCGCTGGTTCGCGCCGGATGAAGCGGCCGCACTGCGCGGACTGGATGCGGAGACGGCGCGGCGTGCATTCCTGCGCCTGTGGACGGCGAAGGAAGCATCCTGCAAGGCCACCGGAACCGGCATTTTCGGGCGCCTGGCGGCGTGGCGGTTCGCGATAGGCGACGACGCGGCGCATCCGCGCGTACACGCCACGCCGGACGAAGCCGGGATCGCGGAGCATTGGCGGTTTCACCGGCTCGCGCCCGTCGCATCGCATACCGTGGCACTGGCGTGTCGCGACAATCCGGCCGTTCCGCAGGCCTACGCGATCGTCGCCTGAGCCGTCAGTTGCTGTCGGCGACCTCGACGCGGTTGCGGCCGCGTCGCTTGGCTTCGTAGAGCATCTGGTCGGCCGCGCGCAGCAAGTCCTCGGGACTGTCGTCCTCGCGCGGCACGCGCGCGGCGACGCCGATGCTGACCGTCACTTCCGATCCGCCGCCATCGAACGACTTGCGCAGGGTTTCGGCGCGCTGCTGGGCGGCGTCCAGCGCGATTCCCGGCAGCAGCAGGCAGAACTCCTCGCCGCCATAGCGGGCCAGCAGTTCGCGCTGCGGCTGCAAGCCGACCGCCAGCCGGTCGGCGACCTGCTTGAGGACGGCATCGCCGGCAAGGTGGCCGTGGCGATCGTTGTATTGCTTGAAGCGATCGACATCGATCATCAGCAATGCGATCGACGCACGCTGGTCCAGGCAACGCCTCCACTCGCGCTGGAGGCCGGATTCGAGCGCGCGCCGGTTCGCGACGCCGGTCAGTCCGTCCTCGGTCGCCAGTTCCTCCAGCTTGCGATTGGCGACTTCCAGCGCGACCGTGCGCTCGGCGATCTTTTCCTCCAGGTTCTGCTGGCGTTCGACGAAGCGACGCGCCTGGCGGCGCTCCCGCCAGCGGATCAACACCCACAACGCCACCAGCGCGGCCAACACGAACAGCAGCCGCACGACGGTGTTCTGGTACCACTTCGGTACGATCGTGAACGCATATGTCATCGGCAGCACCGGGCGTCCGCTCGGTGTCCGCCCCTCGACCTCGATCAGGTAATCGCCCGGCTGGTCCAGGCCGCTGATTCCAATCGTCGGATGCTCGCGCCAGTCGGTGTAGTTCGGGGCAAGCCCCAGCGCGCGGTAACGGTATTCCACCCCCGGCTCGGCGCTGAACACAGTGAATTGCATGTCCAGCGACTGATCCTGCCGGAACACATCGCTGCCATGCGGAGTGATCGGCAGGAGTTCGGTCCGCCCATCGGCGTCGGTCCGGTGCAGCGCGGTCAGGCGCACTGCGAGAGGAGGTGGCGCCACTGCGGACTTGGCGTCCGGCCGGTACTGCAGCAGCGATCGCCAGACGCTCAGCCGCAGGACGCCATCGCTGCCATACCGCAACAGGCTCTGCGATGCCTGCGGCTGGGCGCCGAAATCCTCGCGCTTCCAGAATCCGTTGGCGCCCTGCCGGTACAGCCTGTTGCCGGTGTAGGCGAACGCCCCGGCCGGTGTCTGCAATACCTGGAACGCGTTCGGGTTCTGCATGAAGGAGAACGGCGGCCCCGCGAATGGCACGAAGGCATGGCCGTTGAAGCGATAGACCTGGGTACCCACGGCGACATAGATCTCGTTCGCCAGCGCGTAGATCTGGGCGGCCTGATTGGGATCCGGCTTGCCGCCGGGCGGGTTGAGTTCGAAGCGCTCGCGTGCGAGCAGGCGCGCTTTCACGGGATCGATCCGCCAGCGTTCCGGGAGGCCGCGGGTGTTGTTCACCCACAGCACGCCCGGCGCGATTTCGATCAGCGTCTGGGTGGCCAGTTCGGGGGCGGGCAGCAACGCGGCCAGCGTCCACTGCCGGTCATGCCGACGCAGCACGTAGACGCCTTCGTCGCCGGGGGCATAGGCCAGATCGTGATCGTAACGCGACAGCACGACCGCGTACGCCGGCTGCTCGTGATGCACGAGCGGAACAACCTTGTCGTCGTCGGAGATGAGATCGATGCCGCTGTCCTGCGCGACCAGCAGGCCGTCCTGGGTGCTGGTCAGCCCGAAAATCTGGTTCCTGTTCTCGGCCGGGATCCACTCGGTGCGGGCCGTGCCGTCGGCATCGGTCATGCGCGCCAATCCGCGCGCGCCCACGCCGAGCCAGAGCGCGCCGCGATGCAATTCGGCATCGCCGATGACACCACCCAGGTCGGAGACGTCGATCCGCGACCAGGGCGACGGCAACTGCAGGCGCACGAGTTCGTCGTCGCTGCTCGCCCACAGGCCGTTTTCGGCATCGTATTCGAGGCCGCCGATGCTGGCGCGCGCGACTTTGTGCCGCGACAGCAGGTGCGCGCCGGCATCGTATTCGAGCAGGTCGCCGCCGGCGGTGCCGACCACGAAGCCGCCGCCGGGCAAGGCGATCTCGCTGGAAAAGATGCCGGCGTCGGCCGGCATCGGCGGGACATCGAGCGCGGTGACGCGATCGTCGCGCAGGCGGAAGAATCCGCCAACCGACAGCAGCAGCGCGCTGTCGCCCTGGTCGAGCAACTCCGCGCCACGATGGCCATGCAGGAGTTCGCTGCCGGCCACCGGGATGAAATGCCCGTCGTCGAACCGGCGCAGGCCTTCTTCCTTGCTCAGGTTGTACAAGGCGCCATGCCATGGGCTCAAGCCGCCTTCTTTTTCGGGCAGCGGCCATTGCCGGTGGCGTCCCCGGAAGCTGTAGAACAGCAGGCTCTGCTGGGCCCGGAAATAGACGCCGTCGGCGACCGGAATTACCTCCCCCATCCAGCCCAAGACGCGCGCAGGGCCCTTCAAGCCGACCGCATCGCGCAGGTCGTGATACGCGGCCCGGCCGTCGGGCGTCGTATCGATCACCCCGAAGCTGTCATAGCCCGCCAGGTACACCCGGCCATCCTGTCCTCGCGCGAGCGTGCCCGCCGCCATGCCATGGGGCAGCGGAATGGTCTCCCATTCGCGGCCCTGCATGCGCAGCAGGCCATCGGCGTTGCCGACGTAGAGTCGTCCATCGGCATCCCTGGCGACTCCGAACAGGTAGGGAGTTGCCTTGAAGTCGACCGGCGTGAAGCGCTGCAGCAAGGGCTCGCCCGCAGGCAACGATGCCCACGCACCAGCGCATGCACACCAACAGCACGCCGCCAGCGCCAACCACCGCAAGGTTGCGCGGATCGTGTTCGCCATGTCGACAGTATGATCGCCATGGCGGCATGGTTGTAGGCTGTCCGTCACTGTCTGCGCCGGATCGCGTGCGCAAACCGGCGCGATCGCAATGGCCGTGGCTATCGCGCCGCGCAGCGACGCCTTACCCTAGGGCGATATGACCCTGCTCAGCGTCAACCTCAACAAGATCGCCGTCCTGCGCAACTCGCGCGGCGGCGAACGTCCCGACCTGCGCCATGCCGCCGAAACCGTGATCGCTGCAGGCTGCGGGGGCATCACCGTCCATCCGCGGCCGGACCAGCGCCATATCCGGCCAGGCGATGTCCTGCTGCTGGGCGGACTGTGCGGGGATCGGGTCGAGTTCAACATCGAGGGGAACCCGTTCGCACCCGCGCGCGGCGACTATCCGGGGCTGCTGGCGCTCGCCGAACGCACCCGCCCGACCCAGGTCACCCTGGTCCCGGACGGCGACGGCCAGCTCACCTCGGACCACGGCTTCGACCTGGAGCGCGATGGCGAACGGCTCGAACCGCTGGTGCATGCGTTTGCCGCGCTCGGATGCCGGGTCTCGTTGTTCATGGATTGCGATGCGCCGACCCTGGAGCGCGCCGCAGGCATCGGTGCAACGCGCATCGAGTTGTACACCGGCCCATATGCGGAGTCCCACGCAGCCGGCGATCCGGCGCGGGAACTGGACAAGTGCGTCGGTGCCGCGCGGCGCGCGCGCGCGGCCGGCCTGGGCGTCAATGCCGGTCACGACCTGGACCAGGCCAACCTCGGCGCCTTGCTGCGCGCCGCACCCGCCATCGCCGAAGTGTCGATCGGACACGCGCTGATCGACGAAGCACTGTACGCGGGCCTCGCCGCGACAGTCGCCGCCTATCTCCGGGTCATCGCTGCCGCCAGGAATTGACGATCAGCGCTGACCGTTGTCGACAAAGCCGATCCTGACCAGTCCAGCGTTCTTCGCGGTTGCAAGCACCGTGGCCAGCACGTCGTACTGTGCGTCCTTGTCGGCGTCGATCTCGATGACCGGCTGCTTCATCGGGTCGGCATAGCGCCCGGCCTCGATGCTCATCGTGTCGCGCAGCGCGCTCATCGGCAGGTCGCTGCCGTTCCAGGCGACCTGGCCAGCGGCGTCGATCCGCAGCCTGATCGGGGTGGCAGGCGGTGTCGGTGGTTGAATGACGTTGCGTTGCGGCAGGTCGATGCCGATCGGATACGTCCGCAATGGCATCGTCACCATGAAGATGATCAGGAGCACGAGCATCACATCCACCAATGGGGTGATGTTCATGTCGGCCATCCGACTGCCGCCGCCGCTGAAGCTGTTGAAAGCCATGGCACCGCCCTCCGCCGGGAGTTGGATCCAACATAGTCCTCTCGAGGCCGGGTTGGAAGCCCTCTCCGGGCGCCAACGAAAACGCCGCCCGAAGGCGGCGTTGTTCGACACGTTTGGAGCGACTCAGCGTTGGCCGTTGTCGACGAATCCGATCTTGATCAGGCCCGCGTTCTTGGCTCGCGCGAGCACGCCTGCCAGCACGTCGTACTGCGCATCCTTGTCGGTGTCGACCTGGATCACCGGCTGCAGCATGGGGTCGGTGTAACGTTCAGCTTCGACCTTCATCACCCCTTCCAGGTTCGCCAGCGGCGTCGGGCTGCCATTCCAGGTGATCCCGCCGCTCGAGTCGATCTTCAGGTCGATCGGCTTTGCGTCGTTCGGCGGTGGCGGCCGGGTCGACGGAATCGGCAGATCCACGCCGATCGGGTAGGTCAACGGGGGCATCGTCACCATGAAGATGATCAGCAACACGAGCATCACGTCCACGAGGGGAGTGACGTTCATGTCCACCATTGGACCACCACTGTTGCCGCTGCTGAATGCCATCGCGTTGTCCTCGGGTACCTGTTACTGGCGGCCTTGGCCGTGCGGGGCCGAGACGAAGCCGACCTTCTGCATGCCGCTGTCCTTGGCGGTGCGGACCACTTGCCAGATGATGCCGTAGCGCGTCTTCTTGTCGGCGCGCACGTCTAGCTCCGGCTGCGGGGTCAACTGTGCGGTCGTCGCAAGCTTGCTCTCGAGCAAGGTTTGCTCGACCAGATCATCGTCCCAGTAGACGCTGCCATCTTCCTTGATCGTCAAGGTGATCGGCGGATGGGTCGGCGCCACCGGCTTCTGGTTCAGGATCGCGTTCGGCAGCTTCACCTCGATCTTGTGCTTCATCAGCGGCGTGGTGATCATGAAGATGATCAACAGCACCAACATCACGTCCACCAGGGGCGTGACGTTGATCGAGGCCATCGGGCCACCGCTGTCATTGCTGCTGAAGGCCATGGTGTCGGCTCCGTTGCGTTCTGCGATCGGGTCTTAGCGGGCCTGCATGTCGCCGACGCGCGAACCGGTCGCGAAGAAGTCGTGCAGGTCGTGCGCGAAGGCATCGAAACGCGAATTCGTCACCCGGTTCATGCGCACGAAGAAGTTGTAGGCAAGCACCGCCGGAATGGCGACGAACAGGCCGAGTGCGGTCATGATCAGCGCCTCGCCGACCGGGCCGGCGACCGCTTCGATCGAGGACTGGCCGGACGACGAGATGGCGGTCAACGCGTGGTAGATGCCCCACACGGTGCCGAGCAGGCCGACGAAGGGCGCGGTCGAACCGACGGTGGCGAGCACGGTCAGGCCGTTCTCGAGGTTCTCGCTCTCGCGGCTCACGGCCTGGCGCAGTGCGCGGTCGATGAACTCCGAACGGTTCAGCGCGCCGGTCAGGCGGCCGCCTTCGTTGCGCTGGTGGTGCGCGGCAGCTTCTGCGCAGTCGAGCGCGATCTTCGAGAACGGCTCGCTCGGCGGCTGCTGTTCCATGAACTGGATCGCATCCTGCGCATTCGGGGTTTCCCAGAACGTACGGATCACCGTATCCGTGCGCGTCTTCAGGCGGGCATTTCGCCACGCGTTGAGCACCATGTAGAACAGGGAGCCGAACGAGAAGATGAACAGCGTGATGAAGACGATCAGGCCGACGATGTTGTCGCCGGAGATGAAGCCCTCCCACATGTGCATGAAGCCGATGTTCTTGAAGGCTTCGGCGTTGGAGCCTGCTGCCGGGGTGGTAGCCGCCGCAACGGCCGCGTTAACGTTACTGGAATCCTGCAGCATGGCCTGGCCCTTCGTTTAGTAGTTACAGTTTGAATTCGACGGGAACGCGTACCACGCCCCCAACACTCTTGCCGTCTTTCTTGCCCGCGTTGAAACGCCACTTCTTGGCGGCTTCAACGGCGGCCCTGTCGAGCCCGCGGTCGCGGCTGGATTTTTCCACCGTGACGCTCACTGCGGCGCCGTTCTCGTCCACGGTCACAAGCAGGACCACCGTACCGGTGATGCCGTTGTTGAGTTCTTCGCGCGGATAGTCGGGCGGATTGTGGTTCTGGTAGGAAATGTCGATGCTCGCCTCGACGCTGGTCGCGGCGACGGGCGGAGCCGGCGGCGTCGGCGGCGGGGCCGGCGGCGACATCGGGCTCGGGGTGTCGGTGATGACTGGCGGTGCGACCGGCGGCGGCGGCGCCTGGACCTTCGGCGGCGGCGGCATGTCCGTCGGCGGCGGGGTCTTGATCGTATCCGGCGGCGGCGGCGGCGGCGGCGGCGGCGGCGGCGGCGGCTCGATGATCGTGGCCCGCGGCGCTTCGTCCTGGTCCTTGTCCGCGTTCTGCACGGTCGGCGGCACCAGCAGCATCATGAACAGGGACGCTTGCACCGTCATCGCGAATGCGAGGCCGGCGACGCGCCCCCAGTTGAGCTCGGACTGGTCGGCGTAACGGGATTTGTAGGAGGGCTGCGTCATGCGCTGGGCGGCTTCGTATGCTTGCGAACGTCTCAGTCGTGGCCCGCGGCGACGTGCATTGCCGACGCGGGTATCTCTTAGCTTATTTCAAACGCGTAGCCGGTCTAACAGCCGGTCCGCGTTCTGACGAACCGGTCACTTTTTCTTCG
>JBBQHA010000050.1:0-20053 GCA_038323475.1 Lysobacterales bacterium | reverse complement strand
TCAATGCCTGCGACGCACCGATGTTCCGCCTACGGAGAAAGCCCCATGATTCGCGTCTGCCTGGTGGATGACCAAACCCTCGTGCGGCAGGGCATCCGCTCGCTGCTCGCGCTGGCCGACAACATCGAGGTGATCGGCGAGGCCTCCGATGGTCGCCAGGCGGTCGAACTGATACCGCAACTCAAGCCGGATGTGGTGCTGATGGACATGCGCATGCCCCACATGTCGGGGCTGGAAGCATTGCAGGCGCTGGGCGCGAGCGGCGGGCTGCCGCCGACGATCATCCTGACCACCTTCGACGACGACCAGCTGGTACTGGCCGGGATCAAGGCCGGCGCGCGCGGTTACATGCTCAAGGACGTGTCGCTCGAGCAACTCGTCAATGCCATCCAGACCGTCGCCGGGGGCGGATCGCTGGTGCAGCCGGCGGTCACCCAGCGGTTGCTTTCGGGGCTTGAGCACATGAACAACGCGTTCGTGAGCCTGGAACGTCCGGATCCGCTGACCGAGCGCGAAACCGAGATCCTGCGCCTGATGGCGGGCGGGTTTTCCAACAAGGAAATCGCCAATTCGCTGCGGGTCGCCGAGGGGACAGTGAAGAACCACGTGTCCAACATTCTTTCCAAACTGGGCGTGCGCGATCGCACCCGCGCGGTACTCAAGGCGTTCGAACTCGGTCTGGTCTGACCTGCTGGATATCCGGCCCGGTTGTCTTGCCGGGAGTTTGGGTTGCGCCATTTCCGGCATGGGCATCGCTGGCGGGTAGGGGCTGTGCGCGTTCCGGGGCCTATCGGTTGATGTCGCGCCCATCCTGCGTCGCGTAGCGTGCGTTCCATGGCGGGAACTGTGACCATCTGCTCATCGGGGGTAGCTGCCCGATCGCCTCGTTCCCTGCTAGCATTGCGACTTGTGCGTGCGCGATGCCTGGCGTCGCCGTCATGCCGCGCCGGTCGCCGTCGATGCTCGGACGGGCCGCGTCAGTCCGTTTCCTGGAGATTGCGAATGATTCGAATCCTTGAGTTGCTGATTGCCATGGCCGTCGTCGTGGTGATCTTCGTCGTGGTCGGGCTGTGCCTGCCTTCGCATCGGCATGTGTCCTTCCCCACCGAAACCAATCGCCCGTTGCCGGTGGTATTCGACATGCTGTCCGGCTTCAAGCGGTTCAAGGACTGGAGTCCGCTGCGCAGCCTCGATCCCAAGACCAGCTACAACCTCTCCGGCCCCGAGAACGGAAAGGGCGCGCACGTGGATTACGCGTCGGACAGCAAGCTCGTCGGCACTGGCAGCTGGCAGGTCACCGGCACCGAAGGCAACGAGAAGATCGTCTTCGATGTCAACAACGACGACTATGGTTCCAACAAGACCATGACGATCAGGCTCAAGCGCGTCGGCAACCAGAAGCGTTCGGTCGAGATCACCGAAAGCTACGACGTCGACTACGGCTTCAACCTGTTCGGCCGCTATTCCGGCCTGTACGTGAGCCGCAGCGTCGGCGACCCGATGAAGTCCGGCCTCACCAGCCTCAACAACCTGCTGGCGACCGTGCCCAAGTACGACTACACCGAACTTCCGGTCGCGCCGAAGATCGTCCCGGTGCCGGCTGAAAACCTGCTGGTCGCGCCGACCGATTCCAAGCGCGCCGACAACGACATCGCGACGGCGATGGAAACGCAGGAAAAGTGGCTGCGCCAGGTCATCACGAAGAACGGACTGGAAGCGACCGGCCCGTTGCGCATCACCACCATCGATTTCGGTGCGGAAAACTACAAGTTCGAAGTCTCGCTTCCAGTCAAGAAAGCCGGCCAGGCTCCTGGCGAGGCGCTGCCGACGCTGGACGTCAAGATGGTCGGCGACGAAGCGAAATACGTGCAGTACCGGCAGACCAAGCCGACCAGTGCGATCACGACGACCTATGCCGGCCATATGGCGCAGCTGGCCGCGAACCGCGAAATGCTCAAGGCATGGGCCGCCACGCATGGCGTGAGCGTGGGCGACCATCCATACGAGACCTACGCCAAGGGCGTCCCGGCCTCGTTCACGGCGGAAGGCGACTTCACGATGTTCTGGCCGCTCAAGCAGCCTGGCAGCAAGTAATCCGCTCCCGCGCGCGGGGTCTGTCGCATTCGTCCCGCGCAACCTCCCTGCAAGGCCGCAGCTGCAAACGCTGCGACTGAGCGGGAAACTTCCAGCCGCCCCGCACGGTCGCACTCGTCTGTCGCAGGCGTGCGGACGTCGATGTCGAGCGAGGCCAACCGATGATCGAAACCCAGCAGCTGAGCAAACGCTACGGCCGTATCACGGCGGTCGATGCGATCAGCTTTCGGGTCGGTCCCGGCGAAGTCCTGGGCTTCCTCGGCCCGAACGGTGCGGGCAAGTCCACGACCATGCGCATGCTTGCCGGCTTCCTCGCGCCAACTGGCGGCAGCGCCAGCGTCTGCGGTCACGACGTGGTGCGCGATCCGCTTGCCGCGCGCCGCGCCCTGGGCTACCTGCCGGAAGGCGCGCCGAGCTACGGCGAAATGCGCGTGCAGGCATTCCTCGCGTTCGTCGCGGATGCGCACCAGCTCGAACCGGCGACGCGCCGGCGCCGGCTCGACGAGGTGATCGCACGGCTCGCGCTGGAGTCCGTGCTGCGCCAACGCATCGACACGCTGTCGAAAGGGTTCCGTCGTCGCGTCGCGCTGGCTGCGGCGATCCTGCACGACCCGCCCGCGCTGCTGCTCGACGAGCCGACCGACGGCCTCGATCCGAACCAGAAGCACGACGTACGCCAGCTGATCCGCGAGATGTCGCGCGAACGCACGATCGTCATCTCGACCCACATCCTCGAGGAAGTGCAGGCGCTGTGCACCCGCGCCATCGTGATCGCGCGCGGCAAGCTGCTCGCCGACGCCACCCCGGCCGAACTCGAGCGGCGTTCGCGCTACCACGGCGCGGTTTCGCTCGTGGTCGGCGACAGCGTGACCGCGCGCTCGGCGCTCGACGGCCTGCAGGGCGTCGCCGCGATCGAAGCCGATGGCGACAGCGATCGCCTGCTGGTGCTGCCGATGGCCGGCGCCGACCTGATGCAGGCGGTCGGCGAACGCCTGCGCGCGCGCGGCGTCCCGTTCGGCGATGCGCGCATCGAACGCGGCCGGCTCGACGACGTTTTCCGCAGCCTCACCGTCGATGGAGCCGTCCGATGAGCGCCGTCTGGACGGTGTTCCGCCGCGAATGGGCGAGCTACCTGGCGACCCCGGTCGCGTACGTGTTCACGGTGATCTTCCTGATGCTCGCGGCCGCGACGACGTTCTACCTCGGCGGCTTCTTCGAACGCGGCCAGGCCGACCTGCAGCCGTTCTTCGCGTTCCATCCGTGGCTGTACCTGTTCATCGTCCCCGCCGTCGCGATGCGTCTGTGGGCCGAAGAACGCGGCCAGGGCACGATCGAACTGCTGCTCACGCTGCCGCTGCCGACCTGGCAGGCGGTGCTCGGCAAGTTCCTCGCCGCGTGGTGCTACCTCGGGCTCGCGCTCGCGCTGACGTTCCCGATGTGGCTGACGGTGAATTACCTCGGTGAACCCGACAACGGCGTGATCCTCGCCGGCTACCTCGGCAGCTGGCTGATGGCGGGATCGTTCCTCGCGGTCGGCGTCTGCCTGTCGGCCGCGACGCGCAACCAGGTCATCGCCTTCATCCTGACCGCGAGCGTGTGCTTCGTGTTCCTGCTGGCCGGCTATCCGCTGGTGCAGGAAACCGCGCGCGCATGGCTGCCGAACGGGCTGACCGACGCCATCGCGCAACTGAGTTTCCTCAGCCACTTCAGCGCGATTTCGCGCGGCCTGCTGGACCTGCGCGACATCGCATTCTTCGTGATCGCCATCGTCGCCTGGCTGGTCGCCTGCACGATCGTCGTCGACCTGAAGAAGGCGGATTGAACCATGGCGATGCGTCCGCGTTTTCCCGCTCCGATCGTGCTGTCGCTGGTCGCCGTCGCGTTCGTCGCGCTGGTGTTCCTGAGCGGCCTGCTGCTGCGCGGCGCGCGGCTGGACCTCACCGCGAATCGGCTGTACACGCTGTCGCAGGGCACCCAGCACATCCTCGCCAACAACCGCGAACCGATCCGCCTGCAATTCTTCGCGTCCGACCAGGCGATGCGCGATCTCCCCGCATTGCGCACCTATGCCCAGCGCGTGCGCGAGCTGCTCGAGGAAATCGCCGCCAAGTCGCATGGCAGGATCACCCTGGACGTCGTCGATCCACAGCCGTATTCCGAAGCCGAGGATCGCGCTGCGGGATACGGATTGCAGGCGTTGCCGATCGCCGCCGGTGGCGAGTCGCTTTATTTCGGCCTGGTCGGCACCAACACGCATGGCGGACAGGCGACCGCGCCGTTCTTCGATCCGAGCAAGGAAGTCTTTCTCGAATACGACATCGACAAGCTCATCACATCGATGTCGAACCAGCACAAGCCGGTCGTCGCAGTGCTCTCGTCGCTGCAGAACGGACCGAGCTTCGATCCGGCCACGGGCCAGGTCCACGATGGCTGGGCGATCGATACGGAACTCGCTAAATTGTACGAACTGCGCCGCTTGCAGCCGAACCCGACGTCGATCGGCGACGACATCGACCTGCTGATGCTGATCCATCCGAAGAACCTGTCGGACGACACCCAGTACGCGATCGACCAGTTCGTGCTGCGCGGAGGCCGCCTGCTCGTGTTCGTCGATCCCGATGCGGAGGCCGATCCCGGCGCGCAGAATCCACCGCAATTGGCGCCGGGCGGACTCCTCTCGCCGGACGTGTCGTCGTCGCTGGGGCGCCTGTTCAAGGCCTGGGGTGTCGTCTACGACCCGCACAAGGTGGTGCGCGATACGCAGAACGCGCTGCAGATCCAGGACAACCCGCAGGCGCCACCCGTCTCCAATCCGGTGCGCATCGGACTGGCCAAGGAGTCGCTGAACCAGAACGATACCGTGTCGGCGCAGCTCGACGAGTTGAATTTCGCGAGCGCCGGTGCGATCGAACTCGCGCCGCACAGCCCGATGACGATGGAGCCGCTCGCGCGCAGTTCGTCGAATGCGGACCTGATGGCGACCGATCGCGTGCGCCTGCAACCAGACCCGAAACTCCTGTACGAAGGATTCCGGGCGACCGGCAAGTCATACGTCCTCGCCGCGCGCCTCACCGGCAAGCCGGGCACCGCGTTCCCCGAGCGCACCGGTCCGAAACACCTGGCGGTCGCGCGCGGACCGGTCAACATCATCGTGGTCGCCGACACCGACATTCTGACCGACAAGTGGTGGGTGCATGTGCAGGACTTCTTCGGCCGCCACTTGCTCAATGCCTTCGCGAAGAACGGTACGTTCGTCGCCAACGCGGTCGACAACCTCGTCGGTACGCCCGACCTGATTGCAGTGCGCACGCGGCCCGGATTCAATCGCCCGTTCACGCGCGTCGACCGGCTCAGGCAGCGCGCAGACCAGCGCCTGCGCGGCAAGGAGGACGAGTTGAACGCGCAGTTGAAGGCGATGGAAAGCAAGCTCGCCGAACTGCAGCCCGACAAGTCGGACAAGGGCGCGCAGCAAATCAGCGCGCGCCAGAGCGCGCAGATCATCGGCTTCCAGCAGCAGCGCCAGCGCGTCCGCACGGAATTGCGCGACGTGCGCCAGCAGCTCGACGCGAGCATCCGGACGCTGGGCACGCGCCTGAAGCTGATCGACATCCTCGGCGTGCCGCTGTTGCTGACGATCGCGGCCCTGGTCGCCGCGTGGTGGCGTCGCCGGCCGCAGCGCAATGCCATCTGACGAGACGATCGCCGGACTCTCAACTCATGGCGGGTCTGTCGAACCGCGGGCGGGGAACGCAGCGTGCCTGCGCTGACCGCAACCGACTTCGCCGCACGGTCCATGCGCATCCTCGCGGCGATCGGCGCGTTCGCGTGCGCCATCGCGGTCGGCACCGGCGCGTACGCGATGCACGCCGCGCTGACGCCGCAGAATCACGAGCGCCTCGCACTCGCCGCGCTGTTCCTGTTCGCGCACGGCCTTGCGCTCGCCGCGCTCGCACCCGGGACGACATCGCGCCTGCGGCAGGCCGGCTTGTGCGTAGTCCTGATCGGGACGATCCTGTTCGCGGGCAGCCTGGCGCTCGCCGCGTTGTTCGGCATCGCGCCTGCGCTCGCACCGTTCGGCGGCAGCCTGTTGATGCTGGGCTGGCTGCTGGTCGCGGCGGGTTTCCTGTCCGGGTGAATCGCTTTCGGATGAATCGCTGACGAGGAGTGCGACGATGGCGCATGTGGGCCGTGGATTCGACGTCGATGCCGCGCACGCGCACCTGCGCAAGCGCGATCGCGCGCTTGCGAAATGGTTGCGCAAGGTCGAGCCGGTCGAGTCGCATGTGCGCTGGAAGCAACGCTTCGACGTGACCGACGCTCTCGCGCGCGCGATCCTGTTCCAGCAGCTCTCGGGCAAGGCCGCTTCGACCATCGTCGGGCGCGTCGAAGTCGCCACCCAGTCCAAGCTGCTGCATGCCGACGCGTTCGCGCGCGCCGACGACCTGGCGCTGCGCGGTTGCGGCGTGTCGGGCAACAAGCTGCTCGCCCTGCGCGACCTGTCCGCGCGCGCGGCGCGCGGGGAAATTCCCGGCACGGCGCAGATGGCGCGCATGCACGACGACGAGATCATCGCCGCGCTCAGCGCGGTGCGCGGCATCGGCGCATGGACCGTGCAGATGATGCTGATGTTCCGACTCGGCAGGCCCGACGTGCTGCCGGTGGACGACCTCGGCATCCGCAAGGGCGCGCAGATCGTGGACGGGCTCGATGCGATGCCGACGCCGAAGGAGCTCGCGGCGCGCGGCGAGGCGTGGGGGCCGTACCGGACGCTGGCAGGAATGTACCTGTGGCGGATCGCGGACCTGGCGAAACCTGTCGCGGCCAAGCCCGCCACCGGCGCGAAGAAGACGGACGCTTCGAAGCCTGCAAAGCCGACGCCGCGATCGCAGGGTTGAGCTGGGAGCGAAAATCCCCTCCAGGGGTTCGGGACGACGCATGAACGATCGGGCGCATCCAGCTGCGGACCAGCGATTGCCGGCGACGCGTCGGCGGATGGCGATCGCGCTCCGCTGGCTGTCGATTCCATTGGCCATGTTCGTGGCGATCGCGCCGCTGTGGTCGCTGCGCTCGGAATACCGGCGCACCGCAAACATGACTGCCACGTCCGCGACGGTGCTCGACGCGCGGGTCGTGAACGCATCGCGGATCACGTCGGAATGGGAGGTGTACGTTCGCTATCGCGCGCGCGGCAGGACCGTCGAAAACCCGGTGCGCATCTGGACCGGCGCTGACCTGCACGAAGGCGACACGGTCAGCCTGCTGGTCGATCCGGCGACGGGCGATGCCGAAGACGACCACCGAGCGATGGGTTGGGCGATGGCGGCCTGCGGTGCGCTGGTCGCGGTCTTCTTCCTGCTGGTCGGCTTCCGGGCGATGGGCGCGATGCTCAGGCGCGATCGCCAGTGGCGCAAGGATGGCTCGGCGTAGCGCGACGGCACTTCACTTCGCGGCCGGCGTCTGCTGGTAGACCACGTTGAACCATTGCTTCCCGCGCTTCATGTAGAGCGAACTCGCCCACACCGGACTGGGAACCGCGGCGCCGCCGCAGGTCGTCTCCTGCGCGGCATGGTAGGTCAGCAGGGCGGTGTCCCTGCCGAGCACGGCGATTTCGAAATGGTCGATCGCATAGCTTTTCACCGTGCACACCGGACCCGCGACGCCGGCGACGACGTCCTTCTTGTTCGTCGTTCCGCCGAAGCCTACCTCGACGTGGTCGTCGGAGAGGAAACGCTCGAAGAACCTGCCGTCGTGGTTCTTCCACGCTTCCCACGATTGCTTCTCCAGGGCGACCAGGGTCGCCTTCAGCGCGGCCGTGGCGTTGGATGCAGCTTGGGCTGGGGTCGAGGATGCAAGAACGATGCAGGTCAGTACGGCAGCAGCGATATGGTTCATGGGGATCTTCCTCGGGTCATGGGTGCGCTGGGCGACCTGTCAGCGCCGGCACGCCGTGCTGTCCTTGCCGTCGATACGGACGTAGCGCGTGGTCGCGCCGTTCGCTTCGGTCAGCGTGAACGCATCGGCGGAGGCGTTGGTGATCGGATTGATGTCCGGTGGCCAGAAGTGGCCTTCGTCGTAGAGCCAGATCATGCGCCCGCCGTCGATGCCCCAGGCACCGCTGATGGTCTCAGCGCCGGGCGGCGTATTGCTGTCCGGCGTGGCGACGAATTTGCTGTCGTCGGTCAGGGTGACCTTGTAGGTCGCTGCGTCCCGCGTCGCGCTCCAGGTTCCGAGATACGCGCAGGGCGTATTGGGCAGGGCCGCAATCGCCCGTTTCGACGGGCCGAGCAGGAAACGTTCCAGCGGGCCGGAACGCGCGTCCACGCAGGAGACGAATTCCTGGGTCGCGACCAGCACCGAGGCATCGTGTTTCAAGGAGGGCTGCTCCAGGCACGTCGCGATGTGGTCGGCCAATTTGAATCGCCCGTAGCCAACCACGATGGCGACCATGATCGCCCCGCCCACGCCCCAGACGCCGCCGCGCGTGATCCATCCGACGGCCGCTGGCAGGGGATCGTCCAGTTTCATGCGCTGTCTACCGGGAACCTGCCGGTGGATTGTCCTGCCTGGATTCGACGACCGGCTGCAACAACTGCCGCAACCTGCGCGTGGTCACTTCCACCATCTTGTCGGCCGTCGCCGCCGCATCGCGCCCGCGTTCGACCGGGTTGCGCAGGATCTCCGCGACCGGCAACAGCGCTGCAGCGAGCAGGGCGGTGAAACGCTCCATGTCGTCGATGCCGACGAGTCGCTCGCGTCCGCGCTGGAGCAGCAATCCGAACAGTTCCTGGCCGACTTGGTCGGCGAATGCCATCGGATCGGTGGTGCCATCGGAATCCGTCATCGTCGTTCCTCCGCCAGAATTTCCTTGCGTAGTTCGTTACGCCGGGCAAGGGTCAACCAAGAAAGCCCCCTATTGTTCCATCCTGTGGCGATAAAACCAGCGGATCAGGCGCAGGTAACGCGACGCCGGATCCTTGGTCAATGCAAGGACGCATGAGATCAGTTGCGCCGCGACGACGCCGGTGAAAACAAGAATCGGATCAAGCAATGTCCAGCCGGTAGACAACGACGCGCCGACGTAGATGAGTCCCCGATGGTAAGCAAGATCGGGGCTTGTGCAGCGACGTGCGGCAAGCTCGAAAGCGAGCAGCAACGCGACAACTGCCCCGAATGCGAGCGACCAATCCCATAGCGTGACGGACTCCCCGCGCGAACGAATCGCGAGGGTCACGATCGGAAACAGACGCACGAAGGCAATCGCCAGCCACGTCAACGGCCTGGCCATGGCGGATATGCGCAGCGACCCAGGGGATTTCGGTTGCATCCTGGGTGGCTGCTCTGGCATGTCCTCACGAATACCTGAAATGCCATGGTTCGTAGGTGATGCCGTGCGGATTGTCGCGCGGGTAGCTCATCGCGAAACCATGGTCGCCTGCATGTTGCGATAGCCACGCGAACGCGGGCGTGGCTTCGAAGCTTTCCTCGGCGGGCGGTTCGCCGGGTGTGCCGATGTCGATCGCGCGGCCGGAGTGGTGTTCGCTGTAGCCGGGCGCTGCGTTGACGGAAAGGATCTGTTCCACCGTCTGTCCGCGCGCGAGCTTGCGCGCGAAGATGCCGAGCTGGTAGGCGTGGCTGCGGTAACCGGAGATCGCATCGAGTCGCACGCCATCGGCCAGTGCGGCATCGCGCATGCGCAACCATGCGCGCGCTGCTGGCGCCAGCAGCCACAACGGGCGCTGGTAGCGGTCGCGTCCTGCGTACGCGAGTTCGGCGGGTTCGGCCACCGGCGGCAACTCGTGTGCGTCGCCATAGTCATCGGGAATGCCTGGCGCGGCATAGGGCGGGGCATGTTCGTCGAGTTCGACTTCGACACCATATCCGCGTGCGACCGCACGCAGTGCGTCGCCGATCCCGTTGTGCGGCTTCATCGCGGTTGGATCGAGCGGTTGCAGCGATGCGCCATCGATGGCGGCGAGGAAGCGTCCGTCGGACTTGCGCCGCAGCAGCCAGTCGGACTGCGCGAGCGTGCGCGCCGTCGTGTTGCTGCGCGCGCGCGCGAGCCACGCGGGGACGGCTTCGACGTCCTGGGTATTGATCAGCCGCTGTTCGCGCAGGCGCATGGGCGGAGCTTAGCGACGCCCGCGCTGGCCGTCATCCTCGGCGCGCAACGCATTGAGCAATTCTGCGGGGCGTTCCGCGCTCAGCAGCACGGCGCCTCCGTCGCGCAGCGGCAGCACCAGCACGCGCTGGCGGTCGGTGACCATGCAGAACAGGCTGGTCCAGTCGCGACTGCGGAACCAGCCCGCATACAGTCCGGGCAGGGCATAGCCATTGGTTTGCAGCAGTGGCCGCCATTGCCCGTGTTCGCGCAAGTCGACGGTGCGCGCCTTGTCGAGATCGAAGTCCTGCATCGGCACGCGGCGGCGATAGAAGGTGGCGAGCACGTCGAGCGAGCCGTTGTCGATGGCGATCGCGCGCCGTTTCGTGGCCCAGCCCAGGACCAGGAAGGCGGCCAGGAAAACCGTCCCGACGAGCACGGCTACCAGGAGGGTAGCCGGACGCGGCGCGCCGTGTGAAAGACCGACGCCAAGCAATGCGAGGAGCATCGGCAGGCCCATCATCAATCCGAGCAGCCAGCGCGGATCGCGCGACGGTGCGGTGACGGCGAATTCCTTGCGCATGGGGTCGGGTCCGTCTCCGGCAATGCGCTCAGTGCGCCTTGATCCACGCCGCGATATCGGCGATCGGCTGCGGATCGACATGGCCCGCAGTCGCGTATTCGGCCGGCGTGCCCGGGCCGCTGCCGGCGACGAACAGATGGTTCAGCGCAGGATAGTGGTGGATCGCCGCGCGGTTGTCCTTGCCGAACGCCGCCTGCCAACCTGACCAGTCCGGTGCGGTGACCTGGAAATCGCGGTCGCCTTGCAGGATCGCCAGCGGCAGTTTCTGCGTTTTCGCGACCGCAACCGGGTCGTAGTCGCGCAGGTCGCGCCAATAACTCGCGGGCAGGTCGTTGAGCATCTTCGTCGTCGCCGGGACTTCGGCGCCGAAGGTCTTGAGCTTGCCGATCATGTCCTTGAGCTGCGCGAGTTGTTCGGCTTCCTTCGCATCGATGCCGTCGTCCTGCTTCGCGAGGAAGGTCATCTGGTCGTACACGACGTCTTCCAGGTGGCGCGCGGGCGCGGCCATCAGCACCATCCCGGCCAGGCCCTGCGCGCGTTGCGCGATGCGCGGCGCCATCATCGCGCCCTGGCTGTGGCCGACGATGTAGATGCGCTTCGGATCGATCCCGGGCTGGGTCTTGAGGAACGCGACCGCGGCGACCGCATCGTCGGTGGTTTCGTCGTCGACCGTGTACGCGGCGGCGAACTCCATCGGATGCACTTTCGTGCGCTTGTCGTAGCGCAACGACGCGATGCCATGGTCGGCGAGTCCCTCCGCGAGATCGAGGAATACACGCGTGCCGCCGACGGTTTCATTGCGGTCGTTCGGTCCCGAGCCGTGCACGAACACCACCGCGGCGAACGGTCCCTTGCCTTTCGGCAGCAGCACGGTGCCCGGCAGGTCGGAACGATTCGCAGGACCGAAGCGCACGTCGTGCGCCGGCAGGTCGCTGCGCGTTACCGCTGGCGGCGGCGGAGCGGGGCGCACGAGGAAGCCGGCGACCTTGCCTGCGGGATTGGTCGCGATGCTCGCTTCCAGTGAGGCGTGCTCGAACGTCAGCGGAATATTCACCACAGTCATGCTGTCCACGTGTTCCACGCGCGCCGTGCCGCGATGGCCGAACTTGCCGAACTGCTGCGGCAGCGCCGTCCACACGGCTTTCAGTTTGTCGGCGCTGACCGCGTTGGCCATGGCCGGGGAAAAGCGCGCGGAAACCGCATCGAAACGGCCGGCATCGAGATCGTCGAGCATCGCGTTGGCGGCGGCAGCGGGATCGGATGCCTGCGATGCATTTGCAGCCGGCGTCCCTGCCGCGGTCGCGGGCAGGGCGGACATCGCGCTCGCAGAGAGCATTACGGCGGTGGCCAGGATCGTCATGCGACGGGTTTTCATGTCACGGACCTTTGTCTTGGATTGGATGTAGGTGGGGCTGCAATGCAGGTGCATCGGATTGGCCGGGGCTTGCCGCGCATCAATCCGGCTTGGCCTCGTCGTCGTCGGATTTCCGCAGGCGTCCGGTCTTGCGCAGCGCATCGCGCAGGACGAATTCGATCTGCGCATTCACCGAACGCAGGTCGTCGTCCGCCCAGCGCTGCATGGCCTGCAGCACGTCGGCGCCGATGCGCAGCGGATAGGCTTTTTTCTCCGCCATGAAGGATCAGTTCTTCCGCCGCCGCGCGGACGATGCGCTGCCGACGGCGACGATGAGGACGATCAGGATGGTTGCGATGAACATGGCCTGTTTCCTTCGGAAATACGATGTGGAGGTTGTTTTCGAGCAGGCGCATCTGGTTGCAGGTCCGCGCACGCATGCGCGGTTACGCCAGCGAACAAGGCGATGCCGGTCCGGCGAACTGCGTTGATGCCTGCGCTCTGCGCACGCAGGCCGGACTAATACAAACTGCCGGCATTGACGACAGGTTGCGCCGGACGCTCGGAACACAACACGACCAGCAGGTTGCTTACCATCGTCGCGCGGCGTTCCTCGTCGAGGTCGGCGAGGCCCTTTTCCTTGAGTTGCGCGAGCGCCATCTCGACCATGCTGACCGCGCCGAACACGATCCTGCTGCGTGCGGCGACGACCGCGCTTGCCTGCTGGCGCTGCAACATCGCCTGGGCGATTTCCTGCGCGTAGGCGAGGTGGCTGATGCGCGCTTCGATCATGACCACGCCGGCCTGGTCGAGGCGTTCCTTCAACTGTTCCATCAGGTGGTGCGAAATCTCGACCGGGTGGCTGCGCAGCGAAATCGTCGCCGCGTCGTCGTGGTTGTCATATGGGTAACTGGTCGCCATCTGCCGCAGCGCGGACTCGGCCTGGATGTGCACGTAGCTCTCGTAGTCGTCGACGTTGTAGACCGCCTCGGTAGCGTCCGCGACTTGCCAGACGATCACCGCACCGATCTCGATCGGGCTGCCTTCGAGTTCGTTGACCTTGAGCTTGCTGGTCTCGAAGTTGCGGATGCGCAGGCTGATCTTCTTCGCCGCATAGAAGGGGTTGGTGAAGCGCAGGCCCTGCTCGCGCGCGGTACCCACGTACTTGCCGAACAGGCTCAGCACGGCCGCCTGGTTCGGTTCGATGTTGAAGAAGCCGCCGAAGCAGAGCAGCAGGATCGCGCCGACGGCCATCGCACCGCCGATCAACGGGATGCTGTTGCTGCCGGCGCCGATCACGAACAACCAGCCGTCCGCTGCGAGCAACACGAGGATGACGAGCAGGGTAGGGATGCCGGATTGGGTGGTGATGCTGTGCTCTTTCATGGTCTTGCTCCGTTTGCTTCGAACAGTCCGCAAGCGGGTGCGGACTTTCGCGATGGATTCGCGTGGAGCAAATATATATCAAAAACATATCATATTGCAACAGGCGCGTGATCACCTGGCCAGATGGCGTAAATGCTTATTAATCAATGATGTAGAGGAATATCGACCCGCATGATCGGTGCAGGCAGATGCTCGCCACTGACGTAGAGGCTGCGTCCATCGAGTCCGAATGCGAGGGCTTCGGCCTGCGGCAGCCAGCCGAACGCCAACGGAATGGGCTGCCGCGACATCGCATGCTGCCAGTCCTCGTCCGGGCCGCGCCGATAGAGATACGCGCTGCGATAAGTCAGCACCGCGATGCTGCTGCGATCCGGGGCGATGTCGGCGGCGGTGACCTCCGCAAGATAGCGCGCCATGCGCGGCATTCCCGCGATGTCGCGGGATGTCGGTTGTGGAATGCCGGCGAGCGTGCCGAGCAGTTCGGCGGTGAGGATGCCGGATGTCCTCGGTCGCAGCGGCAGCCGGAACAGTTGCGCGGGCACGCGTCGCTTGGTGATCAGCAGGATGCTGTCGGTGCGCGCATCGACCGCGACGGCTTCGCAATCGCGCGCTCCATCCGGCCAGCGGAAGACGATGCTCCACGCAGGACGCACATGGCCGTCGCCCAGTTCGGCGGGTTCCTCGATCGCGTGCAAGGCGAGCGTCCTGCGGATCGCGCGGTTGTCGCCGGTGTCGGCAAGCAGCAGGAAGTGACGGCCATCGAGGTCGAAGGACGCAAGATCTTCCCAGTCGATGTTGCGCACGCCATCGATGTGCAGGGTCGCGCGCACCGAACCGTCCGGACCGACCGCGTAGATGTCGGCAGGATTGCCGCTGTCGTTCTCGACCCACAACGTACCTGGATGCGCATGCGACGCGGCCATTCCGCTGACCTCGGGCAGCGCGGGATCGGCCATCCAGCCGGAGAGCGTGGCGCCTGCGTACGCCGATGCCGATGGCAGGCAACAGAGCAGGACGAGTGCGGCGCGTTGCAGCATGTGCGCCTCCGCTGGCGACGTGTCCTCACCTTGCCATGCGCAACGCGATGCGCGCGAGTGCCGCTGACGCGGCCGGGTCGTGCGAGCCGCTACAATGCCGCATCCCACCAAGAAGCCGCGCCATGACCGCATCCGATCCCGTTTCCATCGGCACGCCTTTGACCGCTGGCGCATTGCGCGTGCTGCTGCTGGGTTCGGGCGAACTCGGCAAGGAAGTCGCGATCGAACTGCAGCGTTACGGCGTGGAAGTCATCGCCGCGGACCGCTACGACAACGCGCCGGCGATGCAGGTTGCGCATCGTTCGCGCACATTGAACATGCTCGATCCGGCCGCATTGCGCGAACTCATCGCGCGCGAGCGACCGCACTTGGTGGTGCCGGAGATCGAGGCGATCCACACCCAGACCCTGGTCGACCTCGAGCGCGACCACGGCCTGCACGTGATCCCGACCGCACGCGCGGCACGCCTGACCATGGACCGCGAAGGCATCCGCCGGCTCGCCGCGGAAACGCTCGGCCTGCCGACCTCGCCGTACCGGTTCGTGGACACGCTGGACGAATACCACGATGCAGTCGCGACGATCGGCCTGCCGTGCGTGGTGAAACCGGTGATGTCGAGCTCCGGCAAGGGCCAGAGCACGCTGCGCAAGGCCGACGACGTCGATCCTGCGTGGGAGTACGCGCAAAGCGGCGGCCGTGCGGGGCAAGGGCGCGTGATCGTCGAGGGTTTCGTCGCGTTCGATTACGAGATCACCCTGCTGACCGTGCGCCATTGCGACGGTACGAGTTACTGCGAGCCGATCGGGCACCTGCAGATCGATGGCGACTACCGCGAAAGCTGGCAGCCGCAGCCGATGTCGGATGTTGCGCTTGAACGCGCGCAGCACATCGCGAAAACCGTCACCGACGACCTCGGTGGACATGGCATCTTCGGCGTCGAGCTGTTCGTGAAGGGGGACGAAGTGTGGTTTTCGGAGGTCTCGCCGCGTCCGCACGACACCGGCCTGGTCACTCTGGTCTCGCAGGACCTGCCGCAGTTCGCGCTGCATGCGCGTGCGATCCTCGGACTGCCGATCCCGCGCATCGAACAACGCGGTCCATCCGCGTCGTGCGCCGTGTTGGCACATGGCCATGGCGTGCCGTCATTCGGCAACGTCGACGCCGCGCTCGTCGAAGCCGATACGTCGCTGCGCCTGTTCGGCAAGCCGCGGGTGGAAGGCCATCGTCGCGTCGCGGTGACGCTGGCGCGCGCGGACTCGATCGAAAATGCTCGCGCGAAAGCGCGCGCTTCCGCAGCAGCACTCACGGTTGAACTTGTCCAGGATCGATCGAGCGAGGCTCAGTCATGACCGACCAGACGATGTTTGCGGTGTTTTTCCATCCGGCCGCGCTCGAGGCGCTCGGCGAGCCGATCAAACCCTATCTCACCGAAGGTCCGCATGGACCGCACGTGGTCTGTCGCGAGATCGACAGCGGCGGTGCGTTCTTCGAGATCCTGCTCGATGGCACCACGGCGGACGGCCGCGACGTCGAACTCGAACTGATGATTCCGTCGGCGATGGTGCTGATGGTGGTGTCCACCCACAGCGATGGGGCGTTCGGTTTCCACCATCGCCGCGACCCAGTCCCCGACCTGCTGCACCGGCGCGTCACTGCGGCGCCGGCGCACTCGCCGACGCGCGATCCGCCACCCAACGAACCGTCCACGGCCCCGACCGTCGCCACCATGTCCCAACCCCCAATCGAGGGGTGATGAGCGGCGCTTGCGAACTGCCAGTGGCAGTTCGCGCCGGGAAGAACGCCCGACGGCTGAGCCGGCGGGCCGGAGGATGGGCGGCGCTTGCGAACTGCCAGCGGCAGTTCGCGCCGGGAAGAACGCCCGACGGCGGAGCCGGCGGGCTGGACGATGAGCGGCGCTTGCGAACTGCCAGCGGCAGTTCGCGCCGGGAAGAACGCCCGACGGCTGAGCCGGTGGGCCGGAGGATGAGCGGCGCTTGCGAACTGCCAGTGGCAGTTCGCGCCGGGAAGAACGCCCGACGGCAGAGCCGGCGGGCCGGAGGATGAGCGTCGCTTGCGAACTGCCAGTGGCAGTTCGCGCCGGGAAGAACGCCCGACGGCTGAGCCGGCAGGCCGGATGATGCGCCGCCGTATTGCCGGCGACGTCCTGTCCCGGGCCCGGGCTCGTCACAACTCCCGCCAACCGGCCCCTTCGAGTGCCTGCATCGGCCGGAATCGCGCCTTGTAGTGCATTTTCGGATGACCTTCGATCCAGTAGCCGAGGTACAGCAGGTCGCGTCCCGTCTGTTGCGCCCAGGCGATCTGCCGCAGCACCGCGAGCGTGCCGAGGCCGCGCGCACCCTCGTCCGGATCGAAGAAGGTATAGACCGCCGACAGCGCATCGGATGTCACATCGGTGACCGCGAGTCCGACCAGCTGGCCGTCGCGGCGCAGCTGCATGAACCGGGTCGGGCTCCAGGCGCTCGCAACGAACTGGTCGAAGTCGTCCTCGTCGGTATCGGTCATCGGTCCATCGCCGTGGCGGGCATGCAGGTAGCGACGGTACAGGGCGAAATTGTCTTCGGTGCGCAGCGGCGGAACGATCCGCGCTTCGATGTCCGCGTTGTCGCGCAGGCAACGGCGCTGGCTGCGGTCGGGACGGAAGTCGCGCACTTGCAGGCGGACCGGGACGCAGGCGCGACAGGCCACGCAGTTCGGCCGGTACACGTGTCCGCCGGACCGACGGAAGCCCTGTGCAAGCGCAACCGGATAGGCGTCGGCCAGCGCAGGATCGCGCGGATCGAGCACCAGATCGCGCGCAGTCCTGTCGGCGTAATAGCCGCATGGATGCTCGCCGGTGCGATAAAGGCCCATGCCGCCATCCTAGCCCAGTGCCGCCGTCGTTGGCGGCGGCCGCCGGCTCGCGTCCGGCATGGCTGTTTCGCCTGCCGCGATGTGCCTCTATAGTGGCGCCTTTCTCCGTCCCAGGAATTACCGATGACCCGTACCCCGAAGTCGCCCATGTTTCGCCTGAGCCCGCTGCTCGTCCTGATCGCGACCTGCTGCCCGATCGCGGCATTGGCGCAGGGCGCCGCTCCAGCAACCGCGGGGAAAGGTCCGGCCATGGTCTGGATCGGCGACCTCGACGCCAATCACGACGGTCGCATCACCGCGCAGGAAGCCGCGGCCGTGCCGGCGATCGCCCAGTCTTTCGCCGGAATGGACGCCAACAAGGACGGTTCCCTGACCATGACCGAAGTGCGGCTTGCGTGGCGCGCGATGGCGATGAATGCGGCGCAGGCCACCGTGCCGGGTCGCATGGCGGCGTATGCCAAGGCCGATGCGAACCACGACGGCAAGCTCACGGCGGATGAAGCGAAGGCCGGGATGCCGCGGATCGCAGCGAATTTCAAGTCGCTCGACACCAGCAAGGACGGCACGCTGAGCAAGGAAGAAGTCGCCGCCGGCGCGCAGATGGCCGTGCAGATAGTGCTCGTGCAGAAGCGCCAGGGCGAGGCGCAGCTCTTCGGCAAGGCCGACGCGAACCACGACAACAAGCTCAACCAGGCCGAATTCACCGCGGCGTTCCCGAAGCTCGCGCCTTCGTTCGCGTTCTTCGACGAAAACCACGACGGTTCGGTGGAACCGGCCGAGTTCGCACTGCCGCCGCGCTGATTCCCGCATGGTCGCGAGGCGCGCAAACCGTCTCGCGACCGATGGTTGCACCTAGCGGCGCAGGATGCCGCTCAGGGTCAGGATCGTGAGCAGGGTGAGGATCCCCAGCAGCAACAGGCGGATCCGCATCACGAACATCTTGCGGCGATCCGGCTTGGCCACCGCGACCTGGGTCGCCAGGGTCGGCAGGTAGGAACTCTGCTGGCTGAATTCGGGCCGGGTCGAATCGATCAGCCCGGCTTCGCGCAGGAGCGCGCGCGCGCGCGGCTGGTCATCGGCCTTGATGATCCAGACCTGCGGATGGTCCTCGGCGTTCGCGTTCGCGCTGTCGCGGTAACTGAAGGGGCGCCGACGGTTGCCCTTGTACGAACGGTCCTTGGTGACGCGCACTTCGATGCCGGCGTCCGCGAGCAGTTTGGCGACCGCTTCGACATTCTCCAGCCGCGGCGATGTGAAGACGCTGCGCATCAGCCTTTCTCCGCCGTCGGCTGGATGCGCATCAGGCCTTCCTGTGCGGTCGATGCGACCAGCACGCCATGGGCGTCGTAGATCATGCCGCGCGCGAGTCCGCGTGCCGACTGCGCGGTCGGGCTGTCGCAGGAATACAGCAGCCACTCGTCGACCCGGAACGGGCGGTGGAACCACATCGCATGGTCGAGGCTCGCCATCAGCACGTTCGGCTGGTAGTAGCTGATGCCGTGCGGGAACGTCGCCGTGCCGATCAGGTGGAAGTCGGATGCATACGCGAGCAGCGCGCGATGCAGTTCCGGTGCGTCGCCGATGCGCTCGCCGAGCTTGAACCACACCTGCTGGAACGGCGGGCGCTTGCTCGGATGCAGTTCGTCGCGCGGATACACGTGGCGGAACTGGAATGGGCCTCCGCGATCGAGCCAGCGCTGCATCTTCGGCGACAGTTGCGCGCGCGGCCGCATCCAGCGGCGGCGAGGCAGGCAGGTCGTCCGGCGCGGGCACGACCGGCATCGGCAACTGGTGTTCGGCGCCGGTTTCGGGCGCCTGGAACGAGGCTGCGACGACGAAGATCGGCTGCCCGTGCTGGATCGCGGTCACCCGCCGCACCGAGAAACTGCCGCCATCGCGGGTGCGGTCGACGCTGTAGACGATCGGATGTTCGATGTCGCCGGCGCGCAGGAAATACGCATGCAGCGAATGCACGGCGCGATCGCTGGCGACCGTCGCCTGCGCGGCCGACAGCGCCTGTCCGAGCACCTGTCCGCCGAACACGTACTTCGTGCCGATGTCGCGGCTCTGGCCGCGGAACAGGTTGTCCTCGAGGCGCTCGAGCGAGAGCAGGGCGACAAGTTCGCCGACGGGGCCTTGCGGAACGGGGTCGTGCATCATGTCGCGGATTATAGCCGGCATGGTTTGGCGCAGCGGCGCTTCGCTGACTGCAGGTCCGTTTCCTCGACGGATTACAATCCATTCCGCAGGCCAACGCCTGTGCCTGCGCAAGTTTCCGGGCAGCCATCAACCCATCGACTTCAACGTCACCATCGACCGTGCGAATCGCACTGCAGTGCTTGAAACATTGCCGCAGGTTCCGCTCGGCGAAGTGGAGGAATTGATGGAACAGCAACAGGTCTGGCGGTAAAATGAAGCGCGTACTTCAGCAAGGAGGATAGCCGGCATGCACAAGGGATCCTGCCTCTGCGGTGCGGTGACGTTCGAGGTATCGGGCGACCTGCATGCGCCGGATGCCTGCCATTGCCGGCAATGCCGGAAGCAGTCCGGCCACTGCTTCGTGTCCACGGACGTACCGCGCACGGCGTTCGCCATCACCAGCGGCGCTGACCAATTGACATGGTTCCACT
>JBBQHA010000049.1:0-20447 GCA_038323475.1 Lysobacterales bacterium | reverse complement strand
CACGGCACGTCGGTCGGCTGCGATGCCCACGACAGCACCGCCCCGCCAGCGACGATAGCGAACATCCCGAACGCGATGCGCCGGTCGACGTTTTCGCGGAACACGACCCAGGCGATCGCGGCGGTCAGGACGCCTTCCAGGTTCAGCAGCAGCGATGCGGTCGATGCGGGCGTATGCGCGAGTCCAAGCATCAGCAGCACCGGGCCGAACACGCCACCGAACAGCACGGCGCCGCATAGCCATGGCCAATCGCGACGTTGCAGCGCGCCCTCGCCTGCAGCCTGTCCGCGCAAACGCCGGATCGCGAGCCATGCGCCCAGGCCCAATCCCGATCCCGCGTACAGCAGGCCGGCAAGCAGGATCGGCGCGACTTCTGCGAGCAATGCTTTCGCAAGCGGCGTGCTCGCCCCGAACAATGCCGCCGCGAACAGCGCGGTGACGATGCCGTTCGTCCAGATCGTTCGCGATGGTTTCATGCGATCCATCATGCTGTCCGTCATGCGCGCTACGCAATCGCGCCGATTGTCCGCACCTTGCCGCCGAGGCGCGCGCCGGCCGTCAGCAGTCCCGGCCAGGCCTGCAGCAGCGGCAGCAACACGGACGCTGCGCGTGGCCGCATCGCGAGGTGCGCGAACGCCGATGCGAGGCGGATCCGCGGCGCGAAGCTGCGACGCCAGGCCTTCGCATAGTCCCGACCGACGTCGGCCTGGGCGCGCCCATCCTGCAATTCGTGCCGTCGCGGAATCAGGCGTTCGCATAGCAGCCATGCCGACTGGATCGCCATGCTCATGCCTTCGCCAAGGATCGGATGCGCTTCGCCGGCGACATTGCCGATCGCGAAAACGCCATCGTCGCGCCATGCGGCGCGGATGCCCGGCTGGATCGGCCCGACGCTGAGCCACGGCGCTTCGAGTTCGGCGCCTTGCAGCACACCGCGGACCCCTGCGCAGCTCGATTCGACATGCGCCAGCGCTGCGCTCGCCGCTTTCCTTGCGGCATGCTTCGCACGGCTTGCGCGCAGCGCATCGCGGCGGATGCAGAACGCGAGCGTCGTTCGGCCGTGATCGCCAAGCACGATACCGCCGTAGCCGCCGGGAAATGCCAGGACCGGCAAGACGCCGGGCGCCAGTCCCGCATTCCGGTAATTGGCCTTGAACGCGAACAGATCCGATGCGCGTTGCGGGCGGTGCCTGTCTTGCAGGGATGGGTCGGGTTCCCATGAGCCGTGCGCGGCGATCAGCACGGGCGCGCGCAGCGATGTCGTTTCGTTCCCTGCGTCCGCCACGTGGCAGACATGCAGCCTGCCATCGCGTTCGATGCGCTTGACCGTGCACGGTTGCAGGATCGTCGCTCCGGCTTCAGCGGCACGCGCGATCAGCAAGGTGTCGAGATGCTCGCGCCCCAGCGCCCTGCCCCATGGGTACGGCCCGGCCAACGCAGGCAACGGCGCGTGCAACGATGCATGGCCGGCGAATAGTGCGACTTCGCGCAATTCTGGCCCGGCCAGCGCATCGAACGCGGTTCCGATGCCGAGTGCGTGCAACAGCGGCAAATTGGTCGCCGCGATGCATTCGCCGCAGACCTTGCGGCGCGGGAATGCCTGCTTCTCGATCAGCGCGACCGACCAGCCGGCCTGCGCAAGCAGGATCGCAGCCGTCGAACCCGCCGGGCCGCCTCCTGCGATGATCGCGTCGAAATCGCCGTGCATCGCGTCAGGCCTGTTTGCGCACGGCGACAAAGCGATGGCCGAACGGCGCTGCGAGGCTTTCCTGCAACGTCCATGCGTCGCGATCGGGCCATAACGCCGTCAGTTCGTTGCCGAAGAAACCTGCGCGCACACTGACCACCGCATCGTGCCGCGTCACGTCGTTGCAGCCGACCAGCCCGAGCAACCTGCTGCCGGCCAGCGCGAGCCGCGATCTCCGTGGCTCGCAACACACGAATGCGCGTGCGCGCCCTGCGATGCCGTGCAACAGCGCCTGCAGGCGCTCGCCGTCGAAATGGTGCACGAACAGGTTGGCGACGACGATCGGCGCATCGCCAGGCTCGGACTGCGCGAACCAGTCGAAGATGTCGGCGCCGACGACCTGCGCATCCCAACCATGGTCGCGATAGTCGATCAGGGTTTCCGCGCGCACCACCAGTTGCATGTCGAGCAGGCCGAGCTTCACCTTCGGCCAGCGCATCGCGCGGCTTCGCGCGAGCCGCAGCAGCAAGGTTCCATCGCCGGCACCGAGTTCGATCAGCCGAACCGGTCCCGGTCCCGCTTCGCGGACGATGTCGTCGAGTGCGTTGCCGAGGACGGCCTGGTTTCGCATCAGCCGGTTGATCCGACGCAGGTCGCGGCGCGAGCGCACCGCGCGCGGATCGTCGGCAGACAGTGCATCCAGCAGCTCGGGCTCGACGCGACGCGGCATGATCACGGCGCAGCGACCTCTGATGCATGCGCGTGGCGCGCGGTGCCGTATGCGATCAAGCTGCGACCTCCAGCAAGGCACCATGACTGCTGAATCCCGCGCCGAACGAAGCCATCCACCAGCGTCCGCCAGGCGCGTTGTCGGCCAGCGCCGCCTGCAGCGCGAAATACACGAAGGCGCTGCTGAGGTTGCCGTATTCGCGCAGCATCGCCGCGCTATGGCGCATGTCGTGTTCGTTCAGGCCCAGCTTCGCACGCAACGCGAGCATGACGTCGCGGCCGCCGGCGTGCCAGATCCAGCCGTCGATGTCCGACTGTTGCAATCCCTGTTCGGCGAGCACGGTGTCCAGCACGCGCTGCGCGTAGTCGGCCGCGAGTTTCGGTACCGCGCGGGTGAGGATGTTGCGCAGCAGGCCATTGCGCGATTCGAAGCGCAGCGCTTCGCGCTCGGAAGGATCGACCAGGGTCGCCGCGGTTTTCCATGCGACGCGACGCCGACCCGCCTGCGGCTGCGCGGACAGCACCGCAGCGCCGGCGCCGTCGCCGAACAGGCAGGCACTGATCAGCACGCCCGGGTCGTTGTCGAGATACATCGCGGCGCTGCTGACTTCCACGCAGACCGAGAGGACGTTCGCGCTTCCGGATTTCAGCAATGCATCGGCCATGCGCCAGTTCGGCAGCGCGGCGCCGCAACCCTGCCCGACCAGGTCCAATGCCTGCACGTCCGCGCGCAAGCCCAGCGATTCGACGACGTAGGTGCTCAGGCCCGGGCACAGGTAGCCCGTGCAGGTGCTGACGATCACCGCATCGATCGCATGCGCGTGCAGTCCGGAATCGGCCAATGCGCGCTCCGCAGCGCGCGTTGCAAGCACGGGTGCGTTCGCCGCGAAACGCGCGTTGCAGGTGTCGGGGTCGATCGCCATCACCTCCTGCAGCGAATCGATCGCGAGCCAGCGGGCCTCGATGCCGTTGTCGCGCTGGAGCACGAGTTCGGTGATCATGCGCGCCCTGCGGTCGAGCCGCTCGAACCACGGCGAAGCCTGGAACGCCTCCCAGCAATCGGCTTTGGTGTAGCGTCGTTCCGGTGTCGCGGTGCCCAGTCCGATCAGATCCATACCATTCCCTGGTTGATTTGGCAGATGCAGCGCGATCGCATCGATGTGCCGCGAAGCCGTGCGTGGCTGCACACGGCACTCTACATGGCGGGACCATTAAGACGATGTGTGGATGCCGCCCGGGTAAGATGCGGTACATCTCCCCGCCGCGATGCCGATGACCGACCCGCCTGTACAGCGCACCTGGAAAACCCTGCCGCGCGGCATCTGGGCGCTGGGATTCGTCAGCCTGTTCATGGACGTGTCGTCGGAGATGATCCACGGCCTGCTGCCGGTGTTCCTGATCGGCACACTGGGAGTGAGCGCGGCGGCGCTGGGTTGGATCGAGGGCGTCGCCGAAGCAACCGCATCGATCGCCAAGCTGTTCTCGGGCACGTTGTCGGACCGTTTCGGCAAGCGCAAGCCGCTGATGCTGTTCGGCTACGGACTGGCTGCGATCACCAAGCCGCTGTTCCCGCTTGCAGGCAGCGCGGGCATGGTGTTCGCGGCGCGCTTCATCGACCGTATCGGCAAGGGCATCCGCGGCGCACCGCGCGATGCGTACGTCGCGGATATCACCGCGCCCGAAGAACGCGGCGCGGCTTACGGACTGCGGCAATCGCTGGACACGGCCGGGGCAGTCGCCGGGCCGCTGATCGCGATCGCGCTGATGCTGTTGTGGAAGGACGACCTGCGCCGCGTGATGTGGGTCGCGGTCGTTCCCGCGTTCGTCGCCCTGGCGATTCTTGCGTTGTGGGTGCGCGAGCCGGCGCGTGCGCCCGGTGCGCCCGCCAGGCCGCGTGTGAATCCGCTCGAGCTGCACGACTGGAAGCGTTTCCCGGCGAGCTTCTGGAAGCTCCTGGTCGTGGTCGCCTTGTTCACACTGATGCGTTTCTCGGAAGCCTTTCTGGTGTTGCGCGGACAGGATGCCGGCCTTGGCGAAGCCTATGCACCTCTCGCATTGGTCGTGATGAGCTGCGTGTACATGCTCAGCGCATGGCCAGCCGGCGCGCTGTCCGACCGCCTGCCGCGCCTGGGCGTACTCGTGGTCGGCTGCCTGGTGATGCTCGGCGCCGACCTGTTGCTGGCATTCGGCAAGGGCGAAGCCGCGGTGCTGGTCGGCATCGGACTGTGGGGCCTGCACATGGGGCTGACCGAGGGACTGCTCTCCGCCTATGTCGCCGACGACGCGCCCGCGGATCTGCGCGGCAGCGCATTCGGCGCGATGAACCTCGTGCGCGGCGTGCTGGTGCTGTTCGCGAGCGTGGCAGCCGGCGCGTTGTGGACGCAGGGCGGACCGCAGGCGACCTTCCTCGCCGGAGGAGGAATGGCATTGCTGACTGCGATGGCCGCGTTGTTCCTGCTGCAGCGGCCCGCAGCGGGCACCCCATTGGAATAGACAGGATTCAGCCGAACAAGTCCGGGCGCAGCGCATGCGCAGTCTTCGCGCCTGTCCAGACGAGCGCGAGCCCAGCGACGACCGTCACCGCGAGGTAAAGCAGCATCAGGTCGGACCGGCTGGAACGCGAGTACAGCAGGCATTCGACCATCAGCGCCGAGTACGTCGTCAATCCGCCCAGCACGCCGACCATCAGGAACGCGCGCAGGTACAACGCCGATGGTCCCCTGCCCTCGAGCCAGATCGCCAGAAAGCCGGCCGCGAACGAACCGATCAGGTTCACCGCGAACGTTCCCCACGGAAATCCGGTTCCGTAGTGCCGGAGCATCACGCCGCCGATCCAGAATCGCAGCGCCGCCCCCAGCCCGCCTCCGCAAGCGACCAGCAGCAATTGCTGCCACCAGATGCCGATCACGATGACTTCCCCGACGGCTTCCTGGTTGCCCCGGCGCGCGCGCCGCGCAATGCCGAGAGCTTTTCCCCGAGCTTGATTTCCATGCCGCGCCCTACCGGTTCGTAATACACGCGCTCGCCCATCGCGTCGGGAAATCCGGTCTGGTCAAGTGCTACGCCGCCATCGGCGTCGTGGTCGTACTGGTAGCCCTTCGCGTAGCCGAGTTCCTTCATGAGTTTCGTCGGCGCGTTGCGCAGGTGCAGCGGCACGTCGGCGGTACCGTGCTCGCGCACATCGGCACGGGCCGCTCCGTACGCGACGTATGCGGCATTGGATTTCGCCGTGCTTGCCAGGTACAGCACGACCTGCGCGAGCGCGAGGTCGCCCTCGGGGCTGCCGAGCCTGTCGTACGCATCCCACGCCTCGATCGCCATCTGCAGGGCTCGCGGATCCGCGAGCCCGATGTCTTCGACCGCCATCCGAGTGAGCCTGCGCGCGAGGTAGGTCGGGTCGCAGCCGCCGTCGATCATGCGCGCGAACCAGTACAGCGCCGCGTCGGGGTTCGAGCTGCGCACGGTCTTGTGCAGCGCCGAGATCTGGTCGTAGAACTGCTCGCCGCCCTTGTCGAAACGGCGCGTGCGGTCGGCGAGAACCTGGTCGAGCGTCGCGTCGGTGATCACGGCGTTGCCCGCTTCTGCAGGCCGATCATGGTGAGCCGAGCCTGCCCTGAGCCCGTCGAAGGGAACCACGGCAAGCTCGGCGCCGATCTCCAGCAGGGTCAATCCGCGGCGCACGTCGCCATCGGCAGCGCGCGCGATCAACTGCAGTTGCGCATCCTCGACGACGAGTCCGCGCCCGCCGAGCCCGTGCTCCGTGTCGGCGAGTGCATGGCGCAGGGCCGCGACGATGTCCTCCACCGACAACGCTTCCATCACGTGCACGCGACAGCGCGAAAGCAATGCGGAGTTCAGTTCGAACGACGGATTCTCGGTCGTCGCGCCGACGAACAGGATCGAGCCACGCTCGATGTGCGGCAGGAACGCATCCTGCTGCGCCTTGTTGAAGCGGTGGACCTCGTCCACGAACAACACCGTGCGCCGGCCTTGCGCGAAACGATCTTCCGCAGCCGCAAGCACTTGACGGACTTCCGGAAGGCCGGACAACACCGCGGAAATCGCGATGAATTCCGCATCGGCGTATTTCGCGAGCAGCAGCGCGAGCGTGGTCTTGCCGCAACCCGGCGGTCCCCACAGGATCATCGAATGCACGTTGCCGGATTCGATCGCACGCCGCAGCGAAGCCTTTTCGTCCAGCAGCCTGCGCTGCCCGACCATGTCGCCGAGCGTGCGCGGACGCATGCGTTCGGCCAGCGGCTTCAAGCCTTCCGGTGCGGTGAACAGAGGTGCGCTGCGCGATGACTTGGGCTTGGCCACGTGGGCATTCTAACCGCAACCATTTCCGCAATCCCGAGCCAGGCCCTCGCCATTCCGCAGCGGACCCTTTGTCATTCCGCACCGCGCCCTTGTCATTCCGAACCGCACCCTTGTCATCCCGAACCGCACCCTTGTCATCCCGAACGGAGTGAGGGATCTGATCGTGGATCGACAAACAGATCCGTCGCTTCCCTCGGGACGACAGTACGGGGTTGTTCTCAATCCTTCAGCGGATGCACTTCGGCGCCCTTGCCGACTTCGCCGACGATGTCCACGCCCTTGGGCGGCGTGAACCTGAACTGGTCCTTCGCGAAGACCGGATTACGGCGCCATTCTGAGAACGCGATCTCGGTGCGCTGACCGAGGTTGTCGGTGAGCTTCATGCGTTGCAGGTTGTCGCCGTCGAAGCCGAGCATCGCGACCTTGAACTCGGCGTCGTCGCCCTTCTTCTTCGGCGCCAGGCTGATCCACTTCAGGCCATCCGCACTGCCCGCATCGCCGAGCAGATAGCGGCGGTCCATCTCGGTCGGATCGATCAGCACGGTCAGCGGACTCTGCGCTTCCTCCGTGCCCTGGTTCTTCACCGTGACCTGCTCGAGATCCGGGTCGTACACCCAGACGTGGTCGCCATCGGCGACGATCAACTGCGGATTCGGTTTCTGGTATTCCCAGCGGAACAGCCGTGGCGCGGACAGCGCGACCTTGCCGCTCGAGTTCTCCTTGAGCCTGCCGTTGGCGTCGAACACCTTCTGCTCGAACTTGCCGTCGAGGCCTTTCAGGCCCTGCGTGTAGTGCGCGAAATCCTCGCGCGGGCCGGCATGCGCGAACGATGCGGCGCACATGGCGAAAACAACAAGAGTGCTGCGGATCGTGCGGGTCATGCGAGGTTCCTCAAACGATGGTGCGCAGTCTGTGGGAACCAGACTGAATGCGGCTGGAAAACAAACCGTTCGTGGTGAGCCTGTCGAACCACGAACGGCCAACGGTGCTTCAGCGTCAGTCTTTCGGCGGCGGCGGAGCCAGCACGCTGCGGTCGCCGTTGTGCTCGGGCGGGGTCACGACACCGGCGGCTTCCATCGCCTCGATCATGCGCGCGGCGCGGTTGTAGCCGATCTTCAGGCGCCGCTGCACGCCCGAAATCGATGCGCGGCGCGTTTCGGTAACGATGCGCACGGCTTCGTCGTAGAGCGGATCGGATTCGTCGCCACCGCCACTGGATTCCGGCAGGCCGGTCGCGCCGACGATCGTGCCGTCGCCCATCGCCTGCACTTCTTCCAGCACGCCGCCGATGTAGTCCGGCCCGCCGGAATGCTTGCGCAGATGATCGACCACGCGATGCACTTCCTCGTCGCTCACGAATGCGCCATGGACGCGCTCCGGCATGGCGGTTCCAGGCGGCAGGTAGAGCATGTCGCCGTGACCGAGCAGCGTTTCCGCGCCCGACTGGTCGAGGATCGTGCGCGAATCGATCTTGCTGCTGACCTGGAACGCGATGCGTGTCGGGATGTTCGCCTTGATCAAACCGGTGATGACGTCGACCGACGGCCGCTGCGTCGCAAGGATCAGGTGGATGCCCGCCGCACGCGATTTCTGCGCAAGCCTTGCGATGAGCTCCTCGACCTTCTTGCCGACGATCATCATCATGTCGGCGAATTCGTCGATGATCACGACGATGTTAGGGAGCGGCTCCAGCTCGCGCGGTGCTTCGTTGATCGCGGGATTCGGCCGGAACAGCGGATCCATCATCGGCTGGCCGGCTTCGGCCGCGTCGCGCACTTTCTTGTTGAAACCGGCGAGGTTGCGCACCCCGACCGTCGCCATCAACTTGTAACGGCGTTCCATTTCCGCGACGCACCAGCGCAGGCCGTTCGCGGCTTCCTTCATGTCGGTGACGACCGGCGCGAGCAGGTGCGGAATGCCCTGGTAGACGGACAGCTCCAGCATCTTCGGGTCGATCATCAGGACGCGCACTTCCTGCGCAGTCGCCTTGTACAACAGGCTCAGCACCATCGCGTTCAAGCCGACCGACTTGCCGGCGCCGGTGGTGCCTGCGACCAGCAGGTGCGGCATGCGACCGAGATCAACGACCGACGGCAGGCCACTGATCGTCTTGCCAAGGGCGAGGGTCAGCGGACTGGCCGACTTGTCGTATTCCTTGGAGTTCAATATTTCCGAGAGGTAGATCGTCTCGCGCTGGGCATTCGGTATCTCGATGCCGATCACCGACTTGCCCGGGATCACGTCGACGACGCGCACCGACTTCACCGACAGGCCGCGCGCGCTGTCCTTGTCGAGGCTGGAGATCTGGCTGACCTTGACGCCGGCGGCGAGCTCCATTTCGAAGCGCGTGATCACCGGCCCCGGATAGGCGCCGACGACGGTCACGTCGATGCGGAAATCCTTGAGCTTGAACTCGATCTGCCGCGACAGCGTTTCCAGCGTTTCCTCGGAGTACGACTTCGGCTGCGGCTTGGGATCGTCGAGCAGCGACAGCGGCGGCAGGCCACTGACGGTATCTGCATGGAACAAGGGGATCTGCTGCTCGCGCTTGGCGCGTTCGCTCTTCTCGACGACCGGCTTCGGCGGCGGCTCGATGTGCACGGGTTCGCGCTTGGCACGACGCACGACGTCTTCCTTGCGCACTTCCTCGCGCTCGACCTTGGCCGCGCGCGCCTGTTGCCATTCGTCGGCCTGGCGGACACCACGCCCGAACAGGCGACCGATGAACTGCACGCCCGCGACCACGCCCTGGCCGGTTCGATCCATCACCCCGAGCCATGAGATGCCGGTTGCAAGGGTCAACGCGGCGAGGAACAGGAACGAGAGGAACAGGTTCGCGCCGAATTCGCCGAACAGATGCGCGAGCCCGTGTCCGACCGCGTTGCCGAGGATGCCACCACCGCCTGCTGGCAGGCCCTGCACAGGACCCCAGTGCAGGTAGGCGAGCCCCGCGGCGGAAATCAGGAAAGCGACGATGCCGATCAACCGCAGCGCGGGCGTCAATCCCGCCTCGCTGTCGCCGTCGCGACCGAACAGCGCGATCCACAGCAGCCCGGCGATCACCAGCGGCAGGGTGTAGGCGACGAAGCCGCAGAAATAGAAAACGATGTCGGCGAGGTAGGCGCCGGCGGTGCCGCCGTAGTTGCGCAATTCGCCGGTCAGGCTTCCTGCATGCGACCAACCCGGGTCGTCGGGGCTGTAGCTCAGAAGGCTCGCCGCGAGGTACAGCAGCGCCGGCGTGATGATCACCAGCGCGATCTCGTGCCAGAAGCGCCGCGATGGCGGCGGCGGCGCAGCAGCAGCTACACGCGTCGGGGTGCGTTCCTTGGAGGGGCGAGCCACAGTCTTCAAGCGCCGGTGCGGCCAGTCAGAAATCGTCTCAAGAGTATCGCCTTAGCGCCTGAAAATAAAGAGAAATCCAAATACATCGCACGTCAATCGCAGCTGTCCAGTGGCGAAGCCGGCAATCGTCGCTACAGCCGTCTCGTGGACTGGTCCCGGGGCATCCGACCGGCGCATGGACAACGGCGGCAAGTACAAAGTTTACCGGAGAATCACGTGTTGGCACCCGGCACCAGCGGTTCTACACTCTGATCGAATCCGGTTAGTGGCCGCCATGCCGAGTCCGACCGATCCACGCGTCAGTCTTCCCGAACAACCGACCGTGCTCGATGTCGATGCCGGTGCCGGTGCGGTCGGGCAACTGCTGGAGTCCGGCCAGCGCGTGGGGCCATACCGGATCGAGCGCCTGCTCGGCATGGGCGGCATGGGCGCGGTGTACCTTGCCGAGCAGATCGAACCGATCGAGCGCCCGGTCGCGCTCAAGCTCATCCGCAGCCAGTTGCAAGGCGGCCTGGCCGAAGCCTACTTCCTCGTGGAGCGCCAGGCGCTCGCACGGATGGACCACCCGGCCATCGCCAAGGTCTTCGATGCGGGAACCACGCCGCAGGGCCACCTGTTTTTCGCGATGGAATGGATCGACGGCGAGACGATCACCGCCTACTGCACGAACCACGCGCTGGACCTGCGCGACCGCCTGGAACTGTTCATGCGGGTCTGCATGGGCGCGCAGCATGCGCACCAGAAGGGCGTGATCCATCGCGACCTCAAGCCGGGCAACGTGTTGGTCGCACAAGTCGACGGCAACGCGATGCCGAAAATCATCGATTTCGGCGTGGCTACCGGGACCGGGACAAGCCAGGACACGGGTTCGCTGACCCAGAGCGTCGGGACGCGCGGCTACATGAGTCCAGAACAGGCCCGCGGCAAGCCTGGCGAGGTCGACATCCGCAGCGACATCTACGCGCTCGGCGTCATCCTGCTGGAACTGATCGCTCCGCGCGAGGTGCTGCAACGCGCCGCGGTCGCCGGACTCGACAACGACGCGATGCACGCCGCGCTGCTGGCGTCGCTCGGGCAAACGGCGCAGGGCAACGCGGAAACCGTGCGGGGGCTCGCCGCGATCCCCGAACAATTGCGCTGGCTCATCGCGCGCGCAACCGACCCCTCGCGTTCCCGCCGTTACGACTCGGTGCAGGCGCTCGCCGACGACATCGACAGTTACCTGCGCCATTACCCACTGCAGGCAGTCCCGTCGACACGCGGCTACCGGCTGCGCTGTTTCGCCGCTCGCAACCGTGGCCCCCTCCTCGCATCCTCCGTGATCGCGCTCGCGCTGGTCGCCGGAACCACCGCCGCCGTGATCGGCATGGTCCACGCCCGCGAGGCTGCCCTTCGCGCGAACCTCGAAGCGAAAAAAGCCGAGCAGACCGCACTGTTCCTCACCGACGTCCTCTCCGGGGTCGATCCGCAGGAAGCGCGCGACCTCGACAAGACCCTGCTCCACCTTGTCCTCGACCGAGCGGCCGTCCGCGCCTCGAAGCAACTCGCGAACCAGCCCGAAGTGCTTGCGACCATCGAGGACACGATCGGTTCGAGCTACGGCGGCCTCAGCGAATTCCAGAAAGCGCTCGAACACGAAAGCAAGGCCTATGCGGCTGCGCGCGCAGGCCTGGGTCCCGATGCGCTGCTGACGCTGCAGATCCAGCGCCAGGTCGCGAAACAGACCGACAACCTCGGCAAGGGCAAGGAAGCAGTCGCCCTGCTCGACCAGAACATCGCGGCGCTACGCGGCACGCGCGGGCTCGACGACGTGGAGACGCTGAAGAGTGAACTCGACCGCGTCGAGTACCAGACCTGGCTCGGCGAATTCGAGGATGCCGGCAAGCGGCTGGACGCCTTGCTGCCGATCGTCGAGCGTGTCGACGGGCCGGATGGCGAGATCGCGATCAAGGCGCGCGAGGATCTCGCGATCCTGCTCACTTATCGCGGCGACTACACCAGGGCCGAACCGATCTTCCGCGACGTCATTGCGCGCAAGACGAAACGCTGGGGCGCGGAAGCGCCGAAGACGCTCGACACGATGAACGAGTTCGCGATCATGTACCTCGAGTCCAACCGCTTCGCGGAGGGCGCCGCGATCCTCGAAACGATGCTGCCGATCGAGGAAAAGATCTACGGACCCGAGCACAGCTCCACCAACAACATCGTCTCGAACCTCGCCGGTGCGCTGCGCCAGCAGGGCACTCCGGAAAAGATCGCCGCTTCGGGGCCGTACTACAAACGCGCCTACGAGTTCGTGCGCAAGAAATACGGCGAAAGGCATCCGAGCACGATCATGGCGACCGGAAACTACGGCAACTACTTCCTCGACATCGGCGATGTCGACCGGGCCGTTGCGCTGGAGCAGACCGCGGTCGCGAACGCACTGGCGGTGCTGGGTCCGAACGACAACACCACCGGCGAGCAGCAATTCCAGCTCGGCAACGCGCTGCTGCGGGCCAGGCACTACGACGAGGCGGAGAAACAGTTGCTGGCGGCGATCGCCGAAAAACAGCACGACTACGGCGCCGATCACTGGCGCATGGGCGGCTATATCGACCCGTTGATCGAGGACTACAAAGCCTGGGGCAAGCCCGGACAGGCAGCGGAATGGGCGACAAAACGCGTTGCGCTCAAACCGAAGCCGCCGGGCGAGTCGTAGGCCGAGCCATAGGCCGAATCGCAGGCGAGGCCCCTGCTTGCGGCCGTCCTGGGTGAGCCTGTTGCATCCGTTCGTGGTGAGCCTGTCGAACCATGGAGACGGACGCAGACGCAATAAGCCGGGTCCCTCATCCCGTCGCGCAGATCCGGTTGCGGCCGTCCTGTTTCGCGCGGTACAGCCTCTCGTCCGCGAACTTGAGAAGCATCGCGCGGGTGGATGTATTGGCATCGGCCTGCGCAACGCCGATGCTCATCGTCACCAGCAACCTGTATTCGCGCGTCTCCACCGGGCGTTCGGCGACCGCCGCGCGCAACACTTCCGCCAAGGCCACGGCGGCGTCGAGGGCATGGCCAGGAAGCACCGCTGCGAATTCCTCGCCGCCGAGCCGCCCGATCGGCAGGCCCGTCGGGGTGCGTTCGCGGATGATCCGCGCGACCGTCCCGAGCACCTGGTCGCCCACCAGGTGGCCATGGCGATCGTTGATTCCCTTGAAGTGGTCCAGGTCCAGCATTAGCAGGCTCAGCGCCGCGCCTTTGCTCGCCTTCTCGAGTTCCTCGTCGAGCACCGCGCAGAAATGGCGGCGGTTGAAGAAGCCGGTCAGGCTGTCGTAGATCGCGAGGTCGATCAACTCGTCGTGGTAGCTCGCTTCGAGACTGGTCCCGACGAAGAACTTGATCGCGTTGCTGCCGACGCTGATCTGGTCGCCGTCGCGCAACGCCTCGCGCGCCACGGCCTTGCCGTTTACATAGGTATGGTTGGTCGAGCCGAGGTCCTCGATCCAGAATGCGTCGCCCTCGCGCCAGATGCGGCAATGGTTGCGCGACACGCTCGGGTGTTGCAGCGAGATCGCGCAGTCGGCCGCGCGGCCGATCAACACGGGTTCATCGCGGAGTTCGACCTGCTGGCCGAGCAGCATCCCGCTGACGACGATCAGGCGCGGATTGGAACCGCCACCGATCGGGCGCGTCGCCTCGACCACGGTGTGGCGTTCGGTCCTGGAATCGTGGTCTCTGCTCGAAGGCACGCTGGAGCCCCTTGCGCGGCTGTCCGGATTGTAGCGCAGCGCCACGGATGCGACTGGCGTCGGCCCGGACACTAATCGGTACCCGACACAATCGGAACCCGACACATCAATTGTCATCCCGAGCAACGCGAGATTTGTCATCCCGAGCAACGCGAGGGATCTGTCTTCGCCGGATCCCCAGATGCAGGCCGGGTTGAAAGCCCGGCGATTCTTCTCGCTCACTGAAAGTGCTGAATCTTTCGACCCAGCCCACGCACTCAAGTGGGAACAGATCCCTCGCGTTGCTCGGGATCACAAAAAATGGCTACGTATCCGAAATGATGTCCACAATTCGGCTCTTCGTGTGGAAGATCACCAACTTGTCGACCGCCGGAGCGCGTGGACACCAGCAGAAATTGGGGTATCCAGTCCACACGACGAATTGGCCACGGTCGATAGAGGCGATACATTTGCGCGTGATGGGCGACCTGTAGATGTCGAAAATCGACAGGTCTTCGATGTCATACCTCTGCAGTGCGGACGGTTGGACACATGCGTCGCGCATACGGAGCCATCAGCCCACCAAAGGCGCCCACCAGTACACAAGGAGCCATTTCTTCGTGAGCATCTGCATGCCCCTTCGACCGGATCAGCCGCGCATCAGACCTTCATGTCCAGCAACGCCGGATGCACGATCTTGCCGCCTTCGATGTTGATGCCGCGCACCAGCGGCTTGCTGTTGCGCCAGTCGCCCGAGGCGAGCTTGCCGACGTACGGCAGGATCGCGGCGCAGATCGCCTGCGACGAGGTCTGCGGGACGGCGCCTGGCATGGTGGTGACGGCTAAATGGATCACGCCCTCTTCCACGTAGGTCGGTTCTTTCCAGGTGGTCGGACGCGTGGTTTCGAAGCAGCCGCCCTGGTCGACGGAGATGTCGACGACGACGCTGCCCGGCTCCATCGCCGCGATCATCTTGCGGTTCAGAACGTGCGGGGCCTTCGCGCCGGTCGCCAGCACCGCGCCGACGACGAGGTCGGCCGAGGCGACTTCGCGGGCGACGACTTCCTCGTACGGGAACAGCGCTGTCACGTTGTTGCCGAGGCGCTTCATTTCTTCCATGCGGTCGGCGCGCTTCTCGAACACGACAACGTTGGAGCCGCCGGCTGCAGCCAGCGCCGCGGAATTGCCGCCCGCTGCGCCCGCTCCGAACATCACGACCTTGCCGCGCTCGGTCGACGGCAGCGCGCCCAGCAACTTGTCGTTGCCGCCCATCGGCTGGTGCATCAGGTGCGTTCCGACCTGGACGCCGATGCTGCCGGCGATGATCGACATCGGGGCGAGCAGCGGCAGGTCGCAGTTCTCGATCTCGACGGTCTCGAACGCGACGCCGGTCAGGCCGATGTCGAGCAACTGGCGGGTGAGCTTGGGATCTGCCGCGAGGTGCAGGTAGCAGAACAGCAGGTGGTCCTTGCGCACCAGCGCGAGATCGCCGGCGATCGGTTCCTTGACCTTGACGATCAGCTCGCCCTTTTCGTACAGCGCTGCCTCGTCGGGCGCGATATGCACGCCGAGCCGGGTGTATTCGGATTCGGCGAAGCCGCTCTTGATGCCGGCCTGGGTTTCGATCCAGACATCATGACCACGGCGCACGAGGTCGGCGCAGGCGGCGGGCACGAGGGCGATGCGGCCTTCGAAGGTCTTGGTTTCGCGGGGGATACCGATACGCATGCGATGTTCTCCGGGGATATCGGTCTGGTGGATGGTCGCGAACGGCACGGCTTGGCCTTTTCCAGGGATTCTGTCGGTTGCCGGGAAGGAGTCCGGAGCGTGGCGCCCATAACGCCGCCTTGATAAGACGGCCATCGCCCCGCATTCTGGTCGGGTTGCTGCGCTGCATGCGTCGTCGTTCCCGACATCGCCGCGCAGCCGCGAACATCCGACACCGACCCCTCACAGCCCGGCGATTACAGACAAATCGATATGACCTCCCCTTCTGCCAAACCCCGCCATTGCCATGTCCTGATCCTCGGCTCCGGCCCCGCCGGCTACAGCGCCGCGGTGTACGCAGCGCGCGCCAACCTCAATCCCGTCATGATCACCGGCCTCGCCCAGGGCGGCCAGCTGATGACGACGACCGACGTCGACAACTGGCCCGGCGACGTGCACGGCCTGCAGGGCCCGGCGCTGATGGACCGCATGCGCGAGCACGCCGAGCGCTTCGAGACCGAAATCATCTTCGACCATATCCACAGTTCCGACCTGTCGCAGCGCCCGTTCCGCCTCAAGGGCGACACCGGCGAGTACACCGCCGACGCGCTGATCATCGCGACCGGTGCGACCGCGAAATACCTCGGCCTGCCATCGGAAGACGCGAACAAGGGGCGCGGCGTGTCGGCTTGCGCGACCTGCGACGGCTTCTTCTTCCGCGACCAGGACGTCGCCGTGATCGGCGGTGGCAACACCGCGGTCGAGGAGGCGCTGTATCTGTCGAACATCTGCCGCAAGGTCACCCTGGTGCATCGTCGCGACAAGCTGCGCGCCGAGAAGATCATGCAGGACAAGCTGTTTGCCAAGGAGCAGTCCGGCAAGATCGAAATCGTCTGGGACAGCGCGGTCGATGAAGTGCTCAGCGACGAGTCCGGCGTGACCGGCCTGCGTTTGCGCAGCCTGAAGACCGGCGTCGAGCGCGACATCGCCGTCACCGGCGTGTTCATCGCGATCGGCCATACGCCGAACACCAGCCTGTTCGAAGGCCAGCTCGACATGAAGAACGGCTACATCAGCATCCGCACCGGGCTCGACGGCATGGCCACGCAGACCAGCGTACTCGGCGTGTTCGCAGCGGGCGACGTGGCGGACCAGGTCTACCGGCAGGCGGTGACGTCGGCCGGGTTCGGCTGCATGGCGGCGCTGGACGCGGAGAAATTCCTGGATACGGGCGAATGACGCTGCGGATCAGCACCGATCCCGACGAACTCGATATCGCGCTGATCCACGACTTCCTTGCGCGCGATTCCTATTGGGCTGCCGGGATCCCGAGGGAGACGGTCGAGCGCGCGCTGCGGCATTCGGTTTGCTGCGGCGGATTCCTGGATGGCGCGCAGATCGCATTCGCGCGTGCGATCACCGATCAGGCGACGTTCGCTTACATCGCCGATGTGTTCGTCGTGCCGGCGCATCGCGGGCATGGTTACGGCCGCCAGATCGTCGCGGCATTGCTCGCCGATGCGCGGCTGCAGGGACTGCGTCGCTTGCACCTGATCACGCGCGACGTGCAGGCGCTGTACGCCGGATTCGGTTTCGAGGCATTGGCGCAGCCCGAGCGCCATATGCAGAATCACGATCCCGACGTGTATCGGCGCGCCGCAGCCATCTCCAGCGACTGATCGAACGCAGCGAACGCCCGTCGATCGCAATGTCATCGAGAGGAATGCATGCCGTTCACCCTGTTCCACCTCGGTCCTGGAGCAGTCTTCAAGGCGATCGGTGGACGCCATTTCAGCTTCATGGTGTTCGGCGGCTCGCAGGTCCTGATCGACATCGAGCCGCTTGTGCGGATGGAACTCGGCACGCCGATCCTGCACGGGTATTCGCACACGATCGTGGGCGCCATCGCGATCGGTGCGTTGTCGACGGTCACCGGCAAGCCCATCAGTGAGTTCGTACTCAGGTGGCGCAAGATTCCGCACGCGCCGATTTCATGGCAGGCCGCCGGTATGGGCGCGTTCATCGGAACCCTCTCGCATGTCGTCCTCGATGCGATCGTCCACGCCGATGTTCAGCCTTGGTGGCCCATCGCTTCGGCCAACCAGTTTCTCGGGTTGATGGGTTACGCAGACATGGAATGGTGGTGCGTGGCGCTTGGCGTGGTTGGCGCAGTCGGCGTGGCCTTGCGCTTTGCGAAACAAGGCCGGACCTGACCGGCATTGCGTTCGTGGCTTCCTGTTGACGCTTCGTCGGTTAGTCTTGCGCCATGCCCGAATTCCGCATGCACAAGACCCTCGCCGACATCCCCGCCGCGCAGTGGGATGCGCTGCACGACGGGCGCAATCCCTTCATCGCGCATGCGTTCCTCGCGGGACTCGAACAGCATGGTTGCCTGCGCCCGACATGGGGCTGGACGCCGCTGCACCCGGCATTGTGGGACGGCGACACGCTGCTCGCCGCCGCGCCCGGATACCTCAAGGGCAATTCGCACGGCGAATTCGTGTTCGACCACCAGTGGGCTGCGGCGATCGAGCGCGCGGGCCGCGACTACTATCCGAAATGGCTGCTCGCGATTCCCTACACGCCAGTGACCGGGCCGCGCCTGCTTGCCCTGGACGCGGCGGCACGCGAAGCCTTGTGCGGATTGATCGTCGAATCGGCCCAGCAACTCAAGCTCTCGTCGTTGCACGCGAATTTCCTGACCGATGCCGACAACGAGGCATGTCCTGCCGCGTGGCTGGAACGCACCGACGTGCAATTCCATTGGCGCAACGACGCGGGCTGGAAGACGTTCGACGATTTCCTCGCGGCGCTGCAATCGAAGAAGCGCAAGAACATCCGCCACGAGCGCGCCCAGGTGGGCAAGGCCGACATCGCGTTCCGCATCGTGCATGGCGACGAGGCGACGCCGTCGGACATCGCGGACATGCACGCGCTGTATCTGCGGGCATTCGCCGGCAAGGGCAATTCGGCGGCGCTGACGCCCGGGTTCTTCCAGCATCTCGCGACGGCGATGCCACGCGCGCTGGTGCTGGTTCTTGCCCAACGCCATGGCGAAACCGTCGCGGGAGCGCTGTGTCTGCGCGGCGGCGACACCCTGTACGGCCGCTATTGGGGATGCTTCGACGACGTCCCGGGGCTGCATTTCGAAACCTGCTACTACCAGGGCATCGATTACTGCCTCCGCGAGGGCCTGCGCGTGTTCGAGCCGGGTGCCCAGGGCGAGCACAAGATCGCGCGCGGGTTCCTGCCGGTGGCAACCCACAGCCGCCATCATTTCATCGAGCCGGGAATCGACAAGGCGTTCTCGCGCTGGTGCATCGAGGAATGTGCTGCGGTCGACCAGTACCGGCGTGCCGTGCTGGCGCATTCCCCCTATCGCGGCGATGGGGTTCCATGACGTTGCGACTTCCGCTGCTCGGAGCCCATCCGGATGCCCCGTTCCCGGATCCGCGCACGTCGCTGCGCGAGCCCGACGGACTGCTCGCCTTCGGCGGCGACCTGTCGCCTTCGCGACTGCTCAACGCGTACCGACACGGGATTTTCCCGTGGTACTCGGAAGGCCAGCCGATCCTCTGGTGGAGTCCAGATCCGCGCACGGTGTTCCGCACGGACGGTGTGCACCTCTCACGACGCTTCCGGCGCGACATGCGGTCGCTGGACTGGACGATCTGCGCCGATACCGCATTCGATCGCGTGGTCCTGAACTGCGCCAACAGCCCGCGCGCCGGGCAGGCTGGGACCTGGATCACGCCGGCGATGCGGGCGGCCTATGCCGAATTGCACCGGCTCGGGCATGCGCACGCAATCGAAGTCTGGGATGGTGCGCTGCTCGTTGGGGGCCTGTATGGCGTGGCGGTCGGGCGGATGTTCTTCGCGGAAAGCATGTTCAGCGGGGTGTCCGGTGGCTCGAAGGTCGCCCTGGCCGCGCTGGCAGCGATCCTGCGCACATGGGGCTGGCCCCTGTTCGACGCGCAGGTCGAGTCAGGGCACCTGCTCCGGATGGGCGCAACAACCCTGCCCCGCGATGCCTTTCTGAGCCTGGTCAGCCGCCAGACTGCCCTGCAGGCCGCGGCTGGGGCGTGGACGGATGCCTTTGGCGAGCACGGAATTGGCTGGCTGCTGGCGGCGACCCAAGAGTCCGATTAACAAAATTTTGACCCCGCAATATGCCGCATGGCACAATTAACGACTTAAGCGCGACTCCCGCAGCTATCCAGGCAACGCATGTCGAAAGACGACGCTATCGAACTCGAGGGGACCATCCTCGAAACCCTGCCGAACACCATGTTCCGCGTGAAGCTCGAAAACGGGCACGTCATCATTGCCCACATCTCCGGACGCATGCGCAAGAACTACATCCGCATCCTGACCGGCGACAAGGTCAAGATCGAGATGACGCCCTACGATCTCAGCAAGGGCCGCATCACCTACCGCATGAAGTGACGCCAGGTTGGCGTCATCCCGAGCGGGACATGGATATACGTATTGAAGGATCCGCTGTCTGCGCACCACGCGCGACGCAAGAAAACGGCGACCATGTGTCGCCGTTTTCAATGGCACTACTGAAACGGCTACAGCGCCCGATGCACCGCTTCGCCATACAGCGCCGTGTGGTGGCTGCAGTCATTCAGGCGCACGACTTCCAGATGGTCGACGTCCGCGCCTTCCAGCAGATTCAGCGTCGTCGGCGCCTGCCGGAACCCCCACAGCCTCGACAACGGGATTCCAAGGATCCGGCACAGCAGCACGCGGTTCACTGCATCGTGCGCGACCACCAAGAGCGTGTCTGAAGCACCAAGACCGGCGCAGGCGCGCTGCAGGGCCGGCCACGCGCGATCGATCACGTGATCCAGCGATTCACCGCCGGGACCCGGCATCAGTACCGATTCGGGCGCATTGCGCCACGCCGCGAAGCGTTCGCCATCCGAGTCCGCGATCTCGCCAGCAAGCTTGCC
>JBBQHA010000048.1:0-20564 GCA_038323475.1 Lysobacterales bacterium | reverse complement strand
CGACCTGGGCCTGCGGCAGCCGTTGGCCACGGATTTCCACCTCGCCGACCTGCTCGGCGCGGCCACCAAGCTCGGTCTGGGCCCGCAGGAAATCCTTCGCCAGGTGCGCGCAGCGCTGCCATCGGAGCCAGCGGAGGCAATCGGGATCGACGCCATCGAAAACAGGAGAGAACGGACATGAGTTCTGCACTTTCATTGCGCGGCGTCAGCAAGACATACGACGACTTCGCGCTGCGCGACATCGACCTCGAGTTGCCGGCGGGCCAGATCATGGGTCTGGTCGGCGTCAACGGCGCGGGCAAATCCACCCTGCTGCGCATCCTGATGGGCCTGGTCCAGGCCGACAGCGGCGAGGTGGAAATCCGTGGCCAACGGCTGCCGCAGGCCCAGGTCGCCGCCAAGCGCGAGATCGGTTACGCGTCCGAAGACATGCGGCTGTACAAGGGCAAGACCCTGCGCTGGCACATGGACTTCATTCGCACGATCTATCCCGGCTGGGACGAGGCCTACGCCGCCGAATTGCTGAAGCGATTCGACCTGCGACCACAGCAGGATTTGCGTGGCTTTTCCCACGGCCAACGGGTGAAAGCCCTGCTGCTGTTGATCCTGGCGCGTCGCCCGAAACTGCTGCTGCTCGACGAACCCACCACGGGACTCGACCCGATCGCGCGCAGTGAAGTCCTCGGGGCGCTGGCCGAAGTGCTGCGCGACGACGAGCGTTCGGTGCTGTTCTCCTCGCACAACACCAGCGACGTCGAGCAACTTTCCGATTCGATCAGCTTCATCCACAAGGGCAAGCTCGTCGCGTCGCAGGACAAGGAGACGTTCCTCGACAACTGGCGCCGGATCCTTTGCCAGGGCATCTGGCAGGACAGCATCGGCGCACTGCCGGGCGTAGCCTCCGCGCGCAACAACGGCTCGGTCATCGAATTGAAGGTGGGCAACTTCAGCGAAAGCATCGTGCCGCAATTGCAGCAGCTCGGCCTGACCGTGAACAAGATCGAGCCGATGAATCTCGAGGACATCTTCGTCACCAGCATCCGCGCGGGAGCCACGTCATGAACCACCCCACATCCAGCATCGACATGATCAAGTTGCTCGTGATCAAGGACTGGCAGATCTACCAGAAACAGCTGGCCGCCTATGTAGCCGGAATGCTGCTGGCGCTGAGCCTGGTCGGCATGGGCAAGCCGTGGTCGTTCGCCGCCGGCAGTCTGCTGCTGCTGGTCCTGCTGATCGCCATCGGCTCGTTCGTCATCCAGACCTCGCTGATCGCCGAGCGCAAGGAACAGACCATGCCTTTCATCATGAGCCTGCCGGTGGCGCCGATGGATGTCTACTGGGGCAAGCTGCTCGCGAACCTCGCCATCTACCTGGTGCCTTTCACCCTGGTGGCGGGCGGCTCGGCTGCGCTCGTTCTGACCACGCCCCTGCCGAACGGCCTGCTGGTGTACTTCCTGCTGATTTACTGCTTTCTGCTGATGTGCTTCTGCGTGACGCTGTGCATCGCGATCGCGGTGACGTCCGAAGCCTGGATCATGTTCACGATGATGGCCTTGATGACGCTGGTGGGTCCGTACATCTACGGGATCGGACGCATCGCGGCGATCGGCAGCAACCTGACGACCAACAACATCGTCTGGAGCGCACCGGCCGTCGGCATCCTGGCCGGCGAACTGGCAGTGATCGCGATCGTGCTCGGCGCGACCAGCTGGATCCACGCACGCAAGACGTCCTTCCTGTAGGAGAAGGCAAATGCCTTACGACGACCGCGTCCACTACATGGACAACCTGCGCGCGTTGGCGATGCTGGCCGGCGTGGTGTTCCATGCCGCGCTTGCGTACAGCCCTCTGGCGCACGACGTCTGGCCGACGGCCGATGCCGGCGGCTCCGCGTGGGTCGATGCGATCGCCTGGTTCGTCCACTTGTTCCGCATGCCGTTGTTCTTCGTCATTGCGGGATTCTTCGCGGCGTTGCTGGTGCGCAAGCGCGGTGTCGCAGGCATGTTGCGCAACCGGCTCGCACGCGTCCTGTTGCCATTCCTGGTCTTCCTGCCGCTGGCGTATTGCGCGCTGACATGGTTGACCACCGAGGCGGCGTCGAGCGTTCGCGACCTTTCGCCGGTGCTGGCGTGGATCAAGCAGACCATGCTCGAAAAAGGCTCGCTGCCCTTCGCGCCGACCGTGGCGCATCTGTGGTTCCTTCTGTACCTGATGTACTTCTTCGTACTGGTCTGGGTTGTCTCGGCCTTCGAGTTCAAGCGGCTGCCGTCGTGGTTGGCGAGCCCGCGTCCGAGGATGCTCGCAGGCGTGGCGCCGCTGCTGCTCGTGCCGGCGCTGGCCAGTGTCGGCGCGCCATGGCCCGCGCCGGAGTTCCTGCTTCCGCAATTGTGGGCGCTCGTCTTCTTCGGCTTCTATTTCGCATTGGGCTTTGTCCTGTTCCAGCGCGAGTCGCTGCTGGAACAACTCAGGCCATTGACGCCGTTCCTGCTGGTGGCTGGCCTGGCTGCGCATGGCGTGTTCCTGGAGTTCATCGATACGCGTCAACCGGGGCTGCCGCTGCGCTTGCTGCAGGCCGCGCTGGAAGCCTATGCGGGTTTGTGGCTGACCCTGTGCTGCCTGCAAGCCGGCAAGCAATGGTTGAACGGGTGCAGTCGCGTCATGCGCTATCTGGCCGATGCCTCCTATTGGATCTACCTCGTGCACCTTCCGTTGTTGTTCGCCATCCAGTATCGACTGCTCGATGTAGCCGGACCATGGCAGATCAAGTTCGCGGTTTCCGCATTGGCCACGTTGCTGCTTGCGCTGGCGGGTTATCAGCTACTGGTCCGCAATACGATCGTGGGCAAGCTGCTCGGCGGACGCGGATATGTCGGTGAACGCACCCATTCCACGGCGCGAAACATGGCATGAGACACGCTGCGGAGCGGGCTTGCGCCCGGTACTCGCCGGTTGCTCGAACCAACACCCACTGGCCTCAGCGCGTCTGGATCACCACATCGGCAGGCAGGTGATCGATGTGCAACCCGTCGTCGCGCCATGAAGACGCAACGCCATCGATCCGTGCCTTGCCGCCCGCGAGCGCGGCCGGAAGCTGCAGGACGATCCCGCCTGGAGGCACATCCGTGCCAGGCATCAGGCGCAAGCGGACGCGTCCGTTCCCGGCGCGCAATGTGTAGCCCAGTGACCCGTACGGCGTGCGCAATCCGGCGACAGTGACGCCCTCGCCTTCCAGCCAGTCCGCAGGAATCCCTGCGGCGATCACCAGCGCGTCGTCGCGATCGCGCGCATACGCGAACATGTCTAGCACCGAGCGCACGTAGTCCGATGCGACCCAGGCATGCGGCAGGTCGCCGACGAAGAACGGTTTGCGTGGCGTGTGCGAGACGACTTCGGCCCACTGGTTCCATCCGCGCGGCTGCTGGTCGGCGAAAAAGAAATCCAGCGCTTCCTGCGCGCGATCCCGCCAGCCGAGGCGGACGAAAGCGCCGATCGTGCGCAGTTCGTAGGGTGTGTAGTCCTTCCACGTGCGGGTTCCGTCGCGACGCGCAACGAAGCCGCGCCAGTAACGCTCGAACGTGTTCTCGAGCAGCGCCTGCGGCAGGCGTCCCTGCTCGCCTCCGGGCGCGAGTGCGATCGTCGTCGAGGTCGCATCGAAGTCGCCGAGTTCGGCCGAGCCGGGGATGAAATCGATGCCATGCCGATTCGTCGCTACCGCGATCGACGCATGCAGGTCGTCGCGGAACTGGTCGCGCGCTGCGGCGAAGCGCTTCGCCTCGTCGTCGTGACCCAACCACTGAGCGATCCGCACCGCATCGTCGTAACCGCGCAACGCCCAGAAATCGTCCCAGTACGAATGCATCGGCTTGGCCGAGTAACCTTCGTGGCTGATCGAGGCCGGCATCAATCCGAAGAAGGCCGGGTTCGACGTGCGATTCGTTTCGTTGCGCTCGCTCGCGCGCAACGCATCCATGTACGCCACCGCGCCGAGCACATGCGGCCACATGACCTCGAGCAGCTTGCGGTCGCGGGTGTAGCGATACACCTCGGCAATGGTGAACAACAATTCGCCCTGGCTGTCGTTCTCCGGCACCGGATCGCTGCCGCGGTCATCGACGCAGCACGGCACCTTGCCGTTGTCGAACTGGTACGGCGCATACCAGCGCAGGAATTGCCCAGCCACATCCGCGTGGCCCGTGCGCAGCAGCGCTTCGGAAATCATCGCGCCGTCGCGGATCCACGCGCGCGCATAAGATCGCGTGCCCGGCTGCAGCCGCGGCCCCTTGCGCGAGATCAGCATCTGCGCGGTCGCCGTGCGCAGCGTATCGACGAGGTGCCGGCCCTGTTCGGGAACGCGCAGGTCCAGCTTCCCGAGGGTCTCGCGCCATTGGGATGCCACCCGTTCCTGCGCCGCGGATGCGTCGATGCGCTCCTGCGGAAAATCGCCGGTCAGCGACATGACCAGGCTGACTTCGCGGCTTTCGCCAGGCGCGAGATGCATCGGGTAACGCCACGCGCCAGAAGCCATGCCGGTGGCGTCGTCCACGCGCGACGGCAACGATGCATTCGCATCCACGAGATGTTCGACCGCCATGCCCGCATCGAACGATGCAGCGAACGCCGAGCCTGCCACTACGATCAGACGCACGCGCGCCCTGCCATCGACGAGCGCATCGTCGAGGCCCATCGCCAGCGCATGGATCGCGCTGATACCGCCGGCGGTGTTGAGGAATTGGCTCGGCGGATTGACCTGCATCGGCCGCAGCGCGAGCGCCAGCGTGCAGTCGCGCGGCTGCGTCCCCGTGTTCGTGAGCACATAGCGCGCGACCATCTGCGACTGCGCACGCGATCCCTGCGCAAATGCAGTGATCGCGAGATCGAAGTCCGGATGCGTCCAGCGCACGCCCGGGATCGGCAGGTAACCATCCTGCAGCGACTGCGATGCCTTCACGTCCGCCCAGGTCACGAGTTTCCCGTCGCTGACGACGAACGGCTCGATGCTGAATCCGCCGCGGGCGCTTTCGATCGCGCCGTCCTCGCCGATCAGGCCCTGCTCGTCGCCACCGTCGATGCCGACGATCGTCCAGTACGGCTGTTCGCCGGCGAAGCCACGCGGATACCAGCCACGCGGCGCATCTTCCGCGACGGACTTGATGAAGTCGTTCGGCGTTGCCGCGAACGCGAGCGGCTCGACCGTCGCATCGGCCAGCGCATAGCGCGTTCCTGGAGCGCCGGAAAGGACCAGCCGCAGGTAGCGCGCTTCGGATTCCGGCAACGCGATCCAGTCGCGGCCGCCGTTGCCGCCGCGCACGCGCCGGATCTCGCGCCAATGATGCGCATCGTTCGACAACGCGATGGCGTAGTCGGAAGCGAACGCCTCCGACCATTGCAGGATCAGGCCACCGAAGTCGCGCACGCGACCGAGATCGAGGGTCAGCGCAGGCGACGTCGCATCGACGAATGTGCCGCGCCACGCGCTCGCCGCATCCGCGTCCACCGCGAACGCCGCACCGTCCCCTGCGTTGGCGGTCGCGATTGCTGCTAGCGGGGAACCATCGTCGGGAACGCGTGCTTCGAACGTGAGGCTGTCGAATCAGGCCGAGCCCTTGCCGCCGGCATCGCTGGCGATCGTGAACTCGACTTTCCGGCTATGCCGCAGCGTCGGATCCGGCGCCGGGCCCCACGCGCGGCCGATGTGGCGCTTCCTGTACACGACCGGCGTCCATTGCTTCGGGAGATCGAAGCGAGGCCGATCGACCCACCACACGTTGTCGCCGCTGGCGTCGATCAACTTGAATTGCAGGTCGTTCGCCGGCGCATCGCCGCGCAACTCGAACGCGAACGCATAGTCCTGCGGATAGTCGAGCGGCAACTCGCGCTGCATGCCGACATAGCCGGCCACGCCATGGAAATCGTAGTCGAGGCACAGCGCGCGGCCATCGACGCCATCGACCGCGCGCAGGCTTCCGCCGACCTGGTCGGATGCGATCACCTTCCATGCCGAAGGCGCATCGAAACCGTCGAGCATGCGCGGTCGCTGCGCGTGCGCCGTCATTGCCATCGACGCGATCGCACACAGCGCCAGCATTCCGGATCGCGCCATCCATCACCCCTTCACGCTGCCCACGAGCAAGCCCTGCAGGTAATGCCGCTGCAGGACCATGAACAGCAGCAGCACCGGCAGCACGGTCACCACCGACCCGGCCATCATCAATTCGTTGTCCTGCACGTGCTCGCGCGACAGCGATGCCAGCGCGACCGGCAACGTGTGCAGGTTGGCGTCGTTGAGCACGATCAGCGGCCACATGAAGTCGTTCCACGCGCCGAGGAAGCTGAAGATCGCCAGCGTCACCAGGATCGGCTTCAATGCCGGAAGCACGATCTGGAAGAAGATGCGGAACTCGCCGGCGCCGTCGATGCGCGCCGCTTCGAGCATCTCGTCCGGGATCGAACGCGCGTACTGGCGCACCAGGAAGATGCCGAAGATGCTCGCCATGCCGGGCACGATCGCACCCGCATACGTGTTCACCAGCCCCATCTGCTTGAGCATCAGGAACAGCGGCATCATCGTCACCTGCGCCGGGATCACGAGCGCGGCGAGCAATGCACGGAACACATGCTCGCGGCCGGCGAAGTGCAGCTTCGCGAAAGCGTAGCCCGCCAGCGTGTTGAGCAGCGATGCGATCAGCATGGTGCACGTCGCGATCAGCAGGCTGTTGAAGAAATAGTGGCCCATGCCCGCCTTCGCGAACAGTTCGTAATAGTTGTGCCAGGTCGGCGCCGACGGCAGCAGCGGTGGCGGGAAACTGCTCGCCTGGCCCGGCTGCATGAAGGACACCGACAGCATCCAAAGCAACGGAGCGATGCCGAGCACGGCCAAGCCGACCAGCAGGCCATTGATGGTCGCCTTCGCGAGTCGCGCACGCATCGCAACAGGGTCGCTCATTCGGCCCCCTTGCGGCGCGCGAACCAGAGCATCGCGCTGGTGATCGTGGTCATCAGCACGAACAGCAGGAAGGCCACCGCCGAGGCGTTGCCGAGGTTCCACCACTTGAAGCCTTCCTCGTACATCAGGTACAGCACGCTCACCGTGCTCTGCAGCGGCCCGCCCTGGGTCATCACGTAGGGCTCGGCGAACAGCTGGAAATAGCCGGCGAGCGTGAGGATGCCGACCATCAGCAGCACCGGCCCCAGCATCGGCAAGGTCACATGCAGGAACTGTCGCCATGCGGATGCGCCATCGATCCGCGCCGCCTCGTAGAGGTCTTCCGGGATCGCCTGCAGTCCGGCGAGGAAGATGATCATGTTGTAGCCGAAGTTCTTCCACACCGCGAACACGATGATGGTCGGCATCGCCCAGTGCGGGTCGCCGAGCCAGTCCACCGGATGCACGCCCACGTGCGACAGCGCCCAGTTGACCAGGCCGTAACGCGTATGGAACAGGTAACGCCAGACCACCGCCACCGCGACCACGGTAGTGACCACCGGCGCGAAGTACGCGGTGCGGAAAAACGGCTTGAACCTGGCGAGCTTCGAGTGCAACAGCAGCGCGGCGGCGAGCGACGTCGCGATCGACAGCGGTACGCCGGCCACCACGAAATACGCGGTGTTGCCGAGCGCCTGCCAGAACAGCGGGTTCTGCAGCAGCGCGACATAGTTGTGCAGGCCGACGAAGCGCAGGTTGTGCAGGTCCGCGAGTGCGTAGATGTCGAAGTCGGTCAGGCTCAGCACCAATGCGGCGAGCACCGGCACCCCGAAGAACAGCGCGATCACCCCGAGCGCGGGCGCAGCGAACACCCAACCGGCGGTCGCGGCCTTCATGGCGCGTGCGCCACGGTCGTCGCGCGGTCGAGCATCCAGCGTCTCTTCTCGAGGATCGCATCGGCACGCCGATCGGTTTCCGCCGCGGCCTGGTCCACGCTCAGCTGGCCATTGGCCATCTGCTCGGCGACCAGGCGCATCTCGGTGGCGATGCGTTCCCACTCCGGCACCTTCGGCGTCGGCAGCGCGCGTTCGAGCTGGTCGCGGAACGCGCGCGCATACGGATCGTTCGCGAGCGCCGGCGTGGTCCACGACGAACGGCGCGGCGGCAGGTCGCCGGTCAGCGCATGGAATCGCACCTGCACCGCGGGATCGGACAGGTATTCGATCAGTTGCCACGCGGCATCCCCGTGCTGCGACTTGTCGAACACCACGAACGCCGTGCCACCCGCGACCGAAGCGCCGGGACCGTCGGGTCCGGGCAACGGCATCGTCATCCAGTCGCCCTGCTGCGCGGGCGGCAGGCGCTTGCGGAATTCGGCGATGTTCCACGGGCCGGAAATGTAGAACGTGTAATAGCCGCGCCCGAATTCGTCCCAGACATTCGCGATCTGCGTATTGCTCGCCAATGGCGCCCAATGCCGGTCGAACATTTCCTTGTAGAACGCGAGCGCGCGTCGATAGCCGGCGCTGCGGAAATTGCCGTAGCGACCGCCATCGCGCAGCAACGGATCGGGTTGCTGGATCGCGAGGTTCAGCAGCGGCTCGAATTCGTTCAATGGCAACAGGATCGCGTAGCGCTGCGGGCCGACGTCGCGCTTGATCGCGTCCATCGCCGTGCGCCATTGCGCCCAGTCGCGCGGCGGCGTGGCGATGCCGACCCTGGCGAGCAGGTCGCGCCGGAAATATGGCAGCCGCGTCTCGGTGTACCAGGGCAATCCGTAGATGTGCCCATCGACCACCCCGGTATCCCAGATGCCCGGAAAGTAGTCGTGCGGGTCGAGCGACCCCGATGCCGCGACGCGCGCATCCAGCGGCTGCAGCGCGCCGAGCGCGGCGAATTCAGGCACCCAGGTGTTGCCGAGCGCGCACACGTCCGGCAATGCATCGCCGGCGTACGCAGTCAGCAGTTTCTCGTGCGCGGCGGTCCACGGCAGTTGCTGCAGCTCGACGCGGATGCCCGGATGGCGACGCTCGAATTCCGGCAGCAACTGGGCGACGACTTCGCCCTCGTTGCCCATCGCCCAGAAGCGTACGACTTCGCGATGATCGGCTGGCTCGCGCGAGCAGCCCGCGCACAGTCCGACCAGGACCCAACATGACCACCGAACCAGTGCTTGCAGGCGCATGCGATCGCCGCTAGTGCAGCGTCGGTGCGGGCGCGGCGGCGGCGTCTTCGGTCCGCGCGACGTCGATCCAGCCGCCGGTGAAGCCCGCGCGTTCGAGGCCGCGGCGAATATGCGGGTTCCTGCGCATCACGCTCCAGATGAAACCGCTGCGGTAGTTTTCGATCATGAGCACGATCGGGCCTTCGTCGATGCCGAGGTAATCGCCGTCCACCCAACCCATGCCATCGACGATCCTGCCATGGTGCAGCTTCGCATCCTTGTAGGTGAAACTGGGATTGAAGGCGTCGAGGAAACCGTACTCCGAATAGATCTGCCTGCCATAGCGCCGATGCATTTCCGCGATCGCCGGGACGACGACCTCGGGCGCGAACGCGATCGAACCCGCGGCGGCGGTCGGCGCGATGGTGCCGTCGTCGAGCACGTACTCGATGCCGGCTCCGCGCGCTGCATAAGTGCGGAACATCCGTGCCTCACCCTTGTAGGCGAAGGTCGCATCGACCGGGCCATCGCTCGCAGTGAGGCCCCAGACATCGCGGCCATAACCCTCCCAGCGGAGCGGATTGGCGATCGCGTACGCCTGCTGCGACAGCACCGCGCGGCGGCTGTTCTCGAAGTAGTCGAAGCCGCGCTTGCGCATGTAGCCGTCGCGAATGCCGCGGAAATCGATCCACACCTGCGAATACTGGTGGCCGAACAGCGGCGAAAAACTCAGGTGCTGCTGGCTATGGAAACTGCCGAGGGTACGGTCGTAGGTCGAGGTCCACGCATCGTACGCGTCCCTGTCGACCGGATGCGTGATCGATCCGAGCGCGAGGAGATAGACCAGGATCGCCTCGTTGTAGCCTTTCCAGTCGTAGGCGTGCATGCCGTGCTCGGGCGTCCAGCCCATCGCGATCCACGGTTTGCGTTCCTGCGCCCAGGTCCAGTCGACGCGGCCGTAGATCGCTTCCGCGAGCGCGCGGATCTGCGCCTCCTTCGGATCGGCGCGATCGTAATAGCTCTGCGCGAACAGGATGCCGCCGAGCAGCAGCGTCGTGTCGACCGTCGAAAGTTCGTTCGTGCCGCTGCGCACGCCGCTATCCATTTCGAGGAAGTGGTAGAAGAAGCCCTTGTAGCCGGACATGCCGGCCGCCGCCGGGCCCTGCGGCGCGCTTGCGAAGAAGCGCAGCGTTGCCAGCGTGCGGTCGACGGCCTGTTCGCGGCCGATCCATCCGCGCTCGACGCCGACCCCGTACGCGGTCAGTCCGAAGCCGACCGCGGCGATGCTGGAAAACGATGGCGTCGGCCAGCGATCCGGCACCAACCCGTTGGCCGGATTGCCGAGCTTCCAGAAGTAATCGAAGGTGCGGTGTTCGAGGTCGACGACCAGCGGCGGCAGGCTGTGCTGCGGGGCCGCTGCCCGATCGACAGATGCGGACACTGTTTGTTGCGCGCGATCAGGCGCATGCGCGCACCCGGCCGACACCGTCAGCGCCAATGCCAGGAACAGCGCGGACGCCGTTCGACGGAGTGACTCGAGCATCAGGACATCCGCCCTTTCCCTGTGGTCGCATCCATGCCATCGGCCGCCCGTTCGACGGGCGACCGATGCGTACCCGTCACCAGCTCAAACCAGCCGTCAGCTTGAACATCCGCGTCGGGTAGGTGGTGCCATCGCCATTGCGCATGTTGAAGGTCGGGTTGAAGTCGGGCGACGGTCCACCGCGCCAGGTATCGTAATCCGTGTAGTTCTTCCAGTTAAAGGCGTTCAGCAGGTCGCCACGGATGCGGAACTTGACGTCGTGCCCGGTATTCCATTCCTTCTGCACGGCGAGGTCGAACTGCTTGAAGCCGATCGTGCCATGCGGAGTGACCGGATCGAAGAAGCAGTGGTTGAAGTCGACCGCGTCATGGCAGTTCACGCCTTCCTTCGGGGTCGGGCTGGCGAGCGTGAGCTTGCCGCTGAACGTCATGCCCCAGAACCCGTCGTAGATGCCGGTCGCCACCAGCCGATGCCGCGCCAGCCCGAGCGAACGGGTGAAACCGGCGCCGTCCAGGTTCGGGTAGTCGAACAGGTAATGCTCGTCGGACTCGTAGGCATGCCCGCGGTTCTCGGTCGCGGCGCTGTAGGTGTAGGCAAGCGTCATGCCCCAGCCGGAATCGCGCGTGTAGGTCTTGTCCAGCGACACCAGCAGGCTGTTGAGCTTGGTCTGGATGCCGTTGCTCGCAATGATCAGGGTGCCGAAACCCGGAATGCTGTCACCCCACGGCTGGCCGCCCCAGGTCGTGCCGGGCGGCCGGAACGTTCCGTCCGGATGACGATTGCCGAGGGTGAACACGATGCCGTCGTGGCTGACGATGTGCGCGAACGTCACCGAACTGTTCCAGTCGTTGCCCCACATCTGGAACACGTTGCGCATGCCGATGCTGAACTGGTCGGAATACGGCGTCTTGATGTCGTTCTTGATCAGGTTCACCTCGGTCCCGAGGTTCGGGTTCGCGGCGACCAGGGCGGCCAGCGTTGCGGGATCGTAGAGGTTCGGATTGAAGGCGAGGCAATTCGGACCCACCACGCACGGGTGCCCCGGGCTGTTGATGTCGAAGTCGTAGGTCGGGAACGTGCTCTTGGACTGCTCAAGCGCCAGGTAGTCGAACAGGTTGCGATCGTAGGATCGCCCCGCGCCGCCGAAGACCACGTGCCGCTGGTCGGCATTGAGGTCGTAGGAGAAGCCGAGCCGTGGCTGGAACGCATCCTTGAACGCTTTGCGGTTGTGCCCGTTGCTGATGTAGTCCTCGATGTTGTAGTCCACGCCGGGCTGGTGGATGTTCGACCAGCCGCGCAGCGCCGACACCAGTCCCGCGGGAGTGACGTAGTCGTTGTAGGCGGGCGTCGATTCGTAATCCCAACGGATGCCGAAGTTGAACAACAGGTGCGTGTTCACCGCCCAGTCGTCCTGGATGTAGATGCCGAACTGCTTGTTGTGGGTGACGATGTCGCGACTGCCGCCGCCGGTCACCGTCCCGTATCACGTGTCCTTCGGGGCGGTGAGGCTGTTGTTGATGTCGTACGAGAACTGCGGGTTGTACGGCTGCTGCTCGAAGGCATTGATGTCGATCGCCTTGTACTTCAGCCCGGTCTTGATCGTATGGCTGCCGTTCCAGTCGAAACTGGTGAACGCCAGGTCGTCCTGGAAGCTCGTGCCTTTCTGGCCCTTGTCCTGAAAGTCGGGTCCGCCGCCGGAATTGAGGATGTCCTGGTAGGGCTGCGCCGGCTGCAGCTGACGATTGCCGGTGAGCCGGTAACCGGGGCCGATCGTCGTCGGTCGTGGCCCGAACGATGAGTCCTCGTGGGTCAGGTGCGCGTCGTTGATCCACTTCATGGCGCTGTACTGGTAATGCAGATCGATACGGGTTTCGTCGCCTTTCCGACTCGTGCCGTATGACGTCGTATTGGTTCCGCCGAGACCGCTCACCTGGTCTTCGGTCCGGTACTTTGCGGTCAACTCCACGAGATGGTTGTCGCCAGGCTCCCAGTCGATCTTGCCGAAGTACAGGTCCTCGCTGAAGGGTTGCGTGGACGTGGCGTTCGCCAGCGCCTGCTGCGACGCCGGCAACTGCGCGATCGTGAAACCCTGGTCCGGCGAGACTTGCGCAGGAATGGCGAACTGCTTGCTTTCGTAGGTGAAGAAGAAATGCAGGCGGTCCTGGACGATCGGGCCGCCAAACGCGAAGCCGTACTGCTTGTCGAACGAACGCACCTTGCCGTTGGTTTCCTCGTGCAGCGAAGGTGCGCGGTAATCCTGGTTGGTGTAGTCGCCGAAGACTTCACCCTTGAACTCGTTGGTGCCGGACTTCGTGAGCGCAACGATCGCAGCGCTGCTCACCTGGTCGAATTCCGCCTTGTAGTTGGAGGTGATGATCTTGTACTCGGCGACGCCGAGTTGCGGAAACGGGTTGCCGACGCTCGTATCCTGGCCGACCAGACCACCCTTGAGCACGTAGTTCTTCTGGCCGACGCCATCGATGAAGACATTGATGCCGTTCGAGTTCTGGGCGCCGCTCTTGAGGCTGACCTGGCGGTCGCCGTTGGTCGAAAACACCATGCCCGGGACGGTGTCCGCGAACGCGAGGAAATTGCGCGATGCCTGCGGCAACGCGTTGATCTGCTTCTGCGTCACATAGGTCGCGATTTCCGAGGTCTTGGTCTCGAGCCGCACGCCCTTCACCTGCACGGTTCCGAGCGTGCGCGGTTCGCCAGGGCCCGACGCTGCGGCGGCGCCGGCGGCGAGGTCCATCGTCACCGTCTGTCCGACCAGCAGGGTCACGTCCTGCGTGCTGGTCTTGCCGCCGGCGTCGACATCGAGCCGGTAATCGCCCGGCGGCAGGCCATTGAGGCTGTAGCCACCGTTGGCGCCGACCTGGACCGATCGGGTGAATCCGGTGGCAGTGTTGGTCGCGGTGACTTTCGCACTGCTGGCTGGCGCGGAATCCACGGTCACCTGGCCGTGGACGGTGGCCGCGGTGCTCTGCGCAAGCACCGACGGCGAGGACACCAGCAGGCAACTCGCCAGTGCACAGGCGAGCAGCGTGGGGATGGGACGACGGAGTTTCTGCGGATACGCCTTCATATGGGTTCCTCTCTCCATGAGCATTCGAACTGCTTGAAATACGAGTCGGGGCAATGCGTCCGACGTCCCTTGTAAGCGTTTACATCCACGGGCAAAAAAACTCCCGCCCCTCACGAACTGTCGTTTTCACGATGCTGCGGCGCCTTCGCCGCGCTGGATCCGCGCACGATCAGGTCCGCCGCCAACACCACGTTCTCGGTGGCGATCTTCGTCGTATTGCCTAGCCGCGCCAGCAGCATGTGCACGGCGCGGGCTCCCAGGTCGGGGATGTTCACGCGCATCGTGGTCAGGCCCGGATGCACGTACCGCGCCAACGGAATGTCGTCGAAACCGGCCAGGGCGATGTCGTCCGGAACGACCACCCCGCCCTGCGCGAACGCGAACATGCAGCCGAGCGCCATCATGTCGTTCGCGGCGAACACCGCATCGGGGCGCGAAGATCCCGCCAGCAGGTCCATCCCCGCGCGATGACCGGACGCCTCGTCGAAATCGCCGGGCAGGATCCACTCCTCGACGCCCGGCAACCGGCGCGCCAGCGCATCGCGATAGCCACGCAGGCGCTCGTGCGCATCGAAGTTGTCGTCGGGACCGGCGATGAAGGCGATCCGGCGATGCCCGGCATCGACCAGGTGGTCGACCATTGCGACCGCCCCGCCATGGTTGTCGACGCCGATCGCGGCGATCCCGTCGCCAACGAGTTGGGTGTTGACCAGCACCACCGGCAACGCGTCGAGATCGTCGATCAGGACCGCCGGGGTGGTCAGGTAAGGCGACATCACCAGCAGGCCATCGACGCGGCCACGCATCGTGCGCAGCGCCGCGCCCTGTTCTTCGGGATGGCCGTGATAGCTGGATACCAGCAGGTGCAGGCCATGCGCGCGCGCGGCCTGGTCGACGCCGCGGACCAGTTCGGAAAAGAACTCGCCATACAGGTCGGGCAGGACCACGCCGAGCGTATGGGTGCGGCGGCTGCTCAGGCTGCGGGCGGCGGCATTGGGCGTGTAGCGCAGGTCGCGGGCCACGGCTTCCACCCGGAGCCGCACTTCCTCGACGACATTGCTGTGCCCGTTCAGGGCGCGCGACACCGTTGCGACGGAAACCTCCGCCACCCGTGCGACATCCTTGATGGTGACCCCTGCCACAGTGCCGATCGCCCCTACCTGCCCGGTTGCGGCCGACTGTAAACGTTTTCATAGAGGGTGTAAAGTTGCCGTTAAATCCGCTGAAACCCATACAGGACGCGCCTTGCAGCCGATCAAAAATGTTGCAGCGCGGCAATTCCGATCCCGGTCAGCGCCAGCACCGACCCACCACGCGGCGGCTTGCGCGGATGCATGGGAAGCCGGGCAGTCGTCGAACTCGGGTCGGCGGCCGGCTGTTACTGTCGGCTTCGACGACGCGCAGGCTAACGGAGGAAGCATGTTCCGGAACACCATCGCCATCGTCCTGCTGGCAGTCGCTTCGTCCGCATGCTGCATCGGTGCAAGCGCCCGGACGCAGGCCGCGCTCGCAGTCGCCCAGCCTGCCCCCGCAATCCTGGAAACCACGCGCATGGCCTCCATCCCAACCAGTCCCGGGACGCTGAAATATGCCGCGCCCGGCGCATTCGCGGTCGGGCAGCAGGAGTTCGTCGTCGGCGACGGCGAGGCCACGATCCACATCACCGCCCTGTTTCCACTCGCGGGCGCGAAGCCCGACGCCGCCCGTGGCCCGTATCCGCTGGTCGTGTTTTCTCCCGGGCTTGGTTCGTCGGGCGAACCCTACATGCGCTTGCTCAAGCCCATCGCCTCGCACGGCTTCGTGATCCTGACCTGGGCTCCGCGCGGCGAAGGCGGCGGCGGGTTCTGGGCCGGCGCCGCGACGCGACCGCTGGATGTCCAGCGCATCATCCGCTACGCCGACGTGTTGAACGCCCCCGGCGGCCGCCTGGCCGGCTTGATCGACACCCGCAACATCGGGATGGCCGGGCACTCGTCGGGAGGATGGAGCGCCCTCATGGGAGGCGGAGCGCGGATGGATCTCGGCTGGTGCGCCCATCCCGATCCGGCGGCCCGGGCCGAGGACGGCAATTGCCCGCAGTTCGTGCCCCACCAGGCGGACATCGCAGCCATGCTGGGCCTGCAACCGACGCCGACGGGCCTGTGGCCGGGAATGGGCGATCCACGTGTCGCCGCGGTGATCGCGATGTCGCCCGACGGCGATCTGTGGGGTGCGGACTACGCAGGCGTCGCCAGCCTGCAGGCGCCGACCCTGGTGATGGCCGGCTCGGACGACCATACGAACGTGCCCGAGTTCTGCGCCTATCCGATCTACAAACACCTCGGCAGCGCTGACAAGACCCTGGTCGTTTTCGAGCACGGGGACCACGACCTCGGATGGGATGCGCACGCCGACCAGATCAAGCACATCGCGACCGCCTTCCTGCTGGCCCACCTGAAGGACGATGCAGACGCCGCGGCGGCGCTGTCGCCGGCCATTGCGCACTATCAAGGCGTCAGCTACGAAACGACTGCAGCGCCTCACCAGTGAAGGTGCCGACTCCAGCCATTGGCAGGACGCGGAAAGGATTGGGACCGCGATTGCCATCGTATCGTTGCGCGGATGATTGATGGGTATCGCTGCGCTCGACCCATCCTGCCCGGGCGTCAGATACGAAAAGACCGCAGCGCCTTCGAAGTGACGCCTCACGCCATGCGTGGCGTCATTCGGGGAGCTGCGCGAGTTCCACCGGCAGCCGGATGATGTAGCGCAGGCCCTTCCCTTTCGGGCTGTCGACGTTGATGGTGCCGCCAAGCTTGGTGGTCACCAGGTTGTAGACGATGTTCGCGCCGAGGCCGCTGCCGCCCTGGCCGCGCTTGGTCGTGTAGAACGGCTCGAACAGGCGCCGTAGCGATGCGGGCGCCATGCCGCTGCCGTCGTCCTGGTACTTGATCGTCACCATCGCGTCGTTGGTTTTCGCCTCGATCCGGATATGGCCCTGGTCGGTGTGCTCGAAGGCGTGGGTGATCGAATTGATGACCAGGTTGGTGATGACCTGCGACAGCGCGCCGGGAATGCTGCGCAGGCGCACGTCCGGGTCGCAGGCCACGTCGATCACGTGGCCGGTGCGCTTGAACTTCGGGCGCAGCGACTTGAGGATGTCCTCGATGTACTCGCCCAGCGCAATGTCGCGCACGTCCTGCGACGTCTGGTCCACCGCGACCTGCTTGAAGCTGCGGATCAGGCCGCTCGCGCGCTGCGCGTTCGCGGTCAGCACCCGCAGCAATTCGTCGGCCGCCTTGAAGAACGCCTGCAGGTTCGCATCCATCGGCTGGTCTTCGGGGTACGTCTGGCGCAGCTGCTTCATCTCCTCGGCGATCAGGCTCGTCGCGGTCAGGCAGATGCCGAGCGGCGTGTTGACCTCGTGCGCGATGCTGGCGACCAGCGCGCCGAGCGACGCGAGCTTCTCCTGCCGCACGAGTTCGCCCTGCGCGATGCCGAGGTGGTTGAGGGTCATCTCGAGCTGGCGGTTCTTTTCCAGCAGCGCCTGGTTGCCCTGCGCGAGGAAGGAATGCGCCGCGCGCAACTGGTCGTCGGCCTGCTTGCGCGACAGCGCCGCCGCGATGTGGTCGGCGACGAAGGTCAGCAGCGAGAGGTCGCGGTCGTCGTAGGCGATCACCGGGTCGTAACTCTGCAGCATGATCACGCCGAGCACCTTGCCCTGGTGGATCATCGGGGCGCCCATCCACGCGGTGAAGTCCACGCTGCCGAGCACGTGGTGGAGGACGCCGGAATCGAACAACGCCTGGAAGCGCTCCTGATCGATCCGCTGCGGCATCCGCGTGCGCAGCACGAAGCCGGTCAGGCCGTGTCCCGCCGGACGACGGTAGTTCGCCGGCAGGTCCGAATCCTTCTCGTCGACGAAATACGGGAAGCCGACCAGGTCGTGCTGGTCGTTGTAGTACAGCATGATCGCGAAGTTCCGCGCGTACAGCAGTTCGCCGAGGATGCGGTGCACTTCCGCGTAGAACGTATCGAGGTCGATGTCGCGCACCGACAGCGAGGAAATCTCGTACAGCGCGCGCTGCAATTGTTCGGCGTGGCGGCGCTCGGCGACCTCGTGTTCGAGGATGCGGGTGCGTTCGGCGATCGCCTGTTCCAGCCGCGCGGCGAACTGCACCTGCTCGACCGCGTCGGCGACGTGCTTGGACATCAGTTCGAACAGCGCGATGTCCTCGTCGGTGTAGCGGAAACCGCGCGTATAGCCCTGCACGACGATCGCCCCGAACGCGGAACCATCGTTGCCTAGCAGCGGCATGCCGATCCAGTGTTCGGCCGGCGTGCCGACGCCCCAGCGATGTCCCTGCGCCTTGCGCGCCAGGATGTCGTCGACGGTAATGCACAGCGGTTCGCCACGCCGGATCACCCACGCGGTCGGCGAATCATTCTCGGTATGCAGCGCATAGACCTTGTCGGGATCCGGACTCGCTTCCTTCTCGTCGGTCCGATACACGAAGCGCACGCCCTTTTTGGACTCGTCCAGCAAGGCGATGTAGAAACTGCTCGCGCACATGATCCGGCGGATCGCATCGTGCACGGCCTTGAAGAAGGCCGGCAGGTCGCCGCGCCGCCCGGAAAGGTGGCTGATCTCCAGGACCGCGGACTGAACAGCCTCGAGGCGGGCAAGCCGTTGGTCGGCTGGCGATTCGGACGCAACTGCATTCATGGCATGGCCGGCTGCGAATGGCGACGCGACGATCCTACGCCATGCGCGGCGGTATGGCGGGAGTCTTTGGTCATGCTCGCAGGCATTTCCGGCCGGTTCCACCAGTGCGATCCAAGCCGGCCCTCGTTTTCTCCCGAAGGGCTGCGGTCAAATGAATCGCGGCACCCCCCCCGGGGCCGTCGTCGCAGCGGTGACGCAGGGGCCGCCAGCGCAGCCGGTTCGCCTAATAGCCAGGCTTGGCTGCCCGCGAACCGCGCAGGCGCCGCAGTCTGGCCAGCGTGCGAAGTGCCAGGACGCCTAGCGCGCCCGCCAGCATCGCGATGCCGGCAAGGAACAACTCGAACGCCGGCTTGCTTCCGCCGAAGTCCGCGCGCAGACGCCGCCGATCGAATGCGTCAGACCAGCGGCCGGGCTGGACTTTTCCCCATGCCTCGCGTTGGGCGGCGCAACTGGAGGGGTTGTCGGTGACGGCGATATCGACGCCCATGCTGAACAAGCGGTCGCAATTCGCCACGAACCGCTCCCGCGTGAACTGGTAGGGAAAACTGTTGACCGATACCAGCATGTTGGCGGCATGGATCTGCTGCAGGCGCCGCGGCGTGACGAATGCCTGGTCCATTTCGAGGATGAGCAGGTGCGGATCGTGCAAGGCGATCGCTTCGCGGATCCCGTCGTCGGACGTCACCTTCAGCAACAACGCGATATCGGCGGCGACCCGGCGGGCGATGCGGTATTTCGCGAGATCGCCGGTCGCCTGGAAATACACCCATGACTCGGCGCGTCGCGCCTCGACAAGCCGGATCGCCGGACCGATCACGTCTTCTGTCTTGAACTCGGCATTGACGACGGCGCGTCCGTCCACCAGGTCGAGGACTTCCGCGAACCGGGTGACAGGTTCACCTCCGTGCGCACGCTCGCAGGTGGCGAGCTCGGCGTAGGCGAAGCTCCCGACATCGCCGGCGCACGCGCCCGACTTCGCGGTGCTCGCGTCATGGGACACGACGACGATGCCATCGCGCGTCAGGCGAAGATCGATCTCCAGCACGCGCGCCGAGGCCGCGCCCAGTGTCGCCCGGATCTTCGCAAGAGGATTTCCCGATTCGAAATAGCCTCCCCGATGCGCGGCCACGACGGGCGGCGCAAGCAAACGCCTCAACGGATCCGCCTGGCCGGAAGCGGCAACCGGCTCCGCACTGGCGCCGACGGCGACGAATCCCAGCAGGATGGCCACGCCGAATCGGTGCAATGTTTCCGGACCACTTGCCGGATCGGACAGCAAGGTCACAGGAACCACCGTCGGTTGACGCGTTGCGCATAGCTTCGCGCGCGGCACGTCGGAGCCACGTCGGAGCGACGTTAGGGTTGCGCTAACACTCCCGCGATCAAGATGCGCATCGAAGCCGAACCTTGGAATTAACGCCGTGCCGACATCGCATCAGGGATGCTCCACACACATGGCGAGCACGACTGTCCCGGATGGGGCTTTCGTTCGATGACCCCATCCGTGGAAACGTACCCATTCGCGGCCGCATCGCGTGCGGTGCGCGGACGCCGCCAACGACACTGCCGATGAAATTGCTCGTCGTCGAAGACAATCGCAGCCTCGTCGCCAACCTGTTCGACTATTTCGAGCAGCGCGGACATGTACTGGATGCCGCGCCGGACGGCATCACTGGGCTCCACCTGGCGTCCCACAACGACTACGACGCGATCGTGCTCGACTGGATGCTGCCCAGGCTGGACGGCATCGGGGTGCTGCGCGGCTTGAAGGACCTTGGCAATCGACGTACTCCGGTGATCCTGTTGACCGCACGCGATGCATTGCCGGACAAGTTGAGCGCGTTCGATGCCGGCACCGACGACTACCTCACCAAGCCGTTTGCGCTGCCGGAACTCGAGGTTCGCCTGATCGCGCTGGTCGCGCGCAGCGGCGACCAGGCCCGCCGCGTCCTCGCGGTCGCAGACCTGAGGCTCGACCTCGATTCGCTCGAGGTTGTTCGCGGTGGTCGCAGGCTGCAGTTGCATCCGGCCAGCCGCAAGCTGCTCGAGGTCCTCATGCGTTCGTCGCCATCCGTGGTGACGCGGGAGCGATTGGAACGCGCGCTGTGGGGAGACATGCCGCCCTACCGCGACCTCCTTCGC
>JBBQHA010000047.1:0-20800 GCA_038323475.1 Lysobacterales bacterium | reverse complement strand
GGCGGCCTGCGCCGAGAAGGCCGGAAAGCACGAGCTCGCCGGGGTTTATTACCGGCAGCTGCTCGCGATGGACGCGAACAACACCGAAGCCTTGCAGGCCCTGGCCTCAGCGCAATACCAGCGTGGCGAATACCTGAGCGCGCGCGGTTTCACGGAACGCCTGATCGCAGCCGGCAAGCCGACCGCCGAGGCGCTCGACCTCGCGTCCCGCATCGAGGACAAGCTCGGCGACCGCGACGCCGCAAGCGGTTATCGCAAGCGCCTCGCCAACGACTTTCCCCAATACACCCCAAGCCAACTTTGACCTACATGCAGACGGAATTCTCCCCCACTTCCGCCCTATCCAGCCTCGGTCAGCGCCTGCGTACGCAACGGCTTGCCCAACACATGAGCATCGACGATGTCGCCTCGCAGCTGAAGCTGTCGACGACGATCGTCGAGGCGATGGAGTGCGACGATCACGGCATGCTCGGAGCAGCGGTTTTCGCGCGCGGCCGGCTAGGGAACTACGCACGCCTGGTCGGCATCCCGATGGACGCTGTCGAGGCGCAGTTCGTGCACGCGCTGACGGCGCCGCCTCCGCTGGTCAGCGCCGCGCGCAGTTCGCGCGTCGAACGCAGCCTGCAGCGGTTCGCGCGGCAGGGTATCTATGCGGCGCTGACCGCGACGATCGTGCTCCCGGTCGTCTGGCTCGCCACGCATAACCAATTGCCGCAATCGGCCGCATCGCTGACTGCGCTCGACAGCGTGCCGGTCGCTGCGCAGGGCGCTGCCGGTTCCGCCGACGCAGGGGCTGGCGAAGCGCGCAACCAGCCGCCGGTCGTGGCGTCGATCGCACCGTTCGGAAGCTACCGGTGGAACGAGGGCAGCACCGCCCAGGCGACCTCCGCTGCCGGCCCGGCCGCGGCGAACACCGCGCTGCAATTGCGTTTCAGCGGCGACAGCTGGGTCGATATCGTCGGCACCAACGGCCGTGTGATCGAACACGATACGGTCGCTGCCGGCACTGTGCGCAACTACCGGACCGCCGCGGTCGCGCGCGTCGCGATCGGCAATCCGGGGTCGGTGCTGGTGCTCCGCAACGGCGAACCGCTCGACCTCAAGCCGTTCCAGAACGCGAACCAGACGCGCTTTACGCTATCCTCCGACGGCAAACCCGCGCCCGTGCGCGACTGAGCCGCGGCAAACTGCCTGCCCGAGCGGCGGCATCCCACCACCAGACGACCGCGCCCTGGCGCGGCCAACGACGACAGTATGGCCATCGACGATCAGGAAGAATACGAACAGGGCGAACAGGTCCGGAAATGGCTGCGCAGCAATGGCGGCTCGATGATCGGCGGTATCGCCGTCGGACTGGCGTTGATCGCCGGCTGGCAGTGGTGGCAGCGCAAGCAGGACCTGCACAACCAGGACGCCGCGGCAGCATATTCCGTTCTCAGCGATACGGTGCACGTCAATGGCGACGAGAGGCGGATCGCTGCGCTCGCCGGGTCGCTGTATGCCGATTACGCCAAGACGCCTTACGCGACCCTGGCTGCGCTGCGCGTTGCCGCGCACCAGATGGATCGCAACGAGGCCAAGGACGCACTGGCGACGCTCGACAAGGCCGACACCACGTCCGATCCTGGCCTGGCCACCCTGGTGCGCCTGCGTGCTGCACGGGTGCTGCTGGTCCTGGGGCGTCCGGCCGATGCGCTGGTCCGGATCCGCCCGGTGCAGGATCCCGCGTTCGCATCGGTAACTGGCGAAATCCGTGGCGATGCCGAACGCGCGCTGGGCCATCTGGATGCCGCGCGCCAGGCCTATACCGACGCCATCATCCACTTGCCGGCCGAAGCGCCGAACCGCGACATACTCGAGATGAAGCTCGCCGATATCGGCGGCGTCGCTCCCAAACCCGAGGCCAAGAAAGCATGACCTTCCCCCGCATCGTTCTTCTCGCCGGGCTGATCGCAGCCGTCGCCGGTTGCACCACCGTCAAGGGCTGGATGCACAAGGCCGCCAGCGGTGGCGACAATGTCCATCAACCCGCCACTCTGGTCGCTGTCACGCCCAGCATCGGGGTACAGCGGTTGTGGTCGCGGTCGGTAGGCAAGGGCGAGCGCCTGCTCGGCCTGGGCGAGCATCCGGCGATCGCCGACGGCCGCGTGTACGTGGCCGACAGCCACGACGCCGCCGTTTATGCGCTCGACCTGAACAGCGGTCGCCAGATCTGGAAAGCCGACACCAAGCTGCGCGTGACCGGCGGCCCCGGCGTTGGTTCGTCCATGGTGGTGGTCGGCTCGATCAATGGCGACGTCGTCGCCCTGGCTGCCGACACCGGTGCCCAGCGTTGGCGCGTGAAAACGACTTCGGAAGTCATCTCGACACCGTTGATCGCGGGCAACGTCGTGATCGTCCGCAGTGCCGACGGACACGTGGTTGGCCTGGACCTGGCCGATGGAAAGCGCCTCTGGGCGTTCGAGCGTCCATTGCCGAGCCTGAGCCTGCGCGGCAATCCATCGCCGATTCTCGGCGGCAACGGGCTGGTCTACCTCGGTTTCGAAGACGGCACGCTGGTCGCCGTGCGCGCGCAGGACGGCATCAAGGTGTGGGAGCAAGTGGTCGCGCAGCCCGATGGCCGCAGCGAACTCGACCGGCTCGCCGACATCGACGGCGACGTGATCGCAAGTCCGGACGGCGTGTTCTCGGCAAGCTACAAGGGCAAGGTCGCGGCGTTCAATCCCAGCAACGGCAGTCCGTTGTGGAGCCACGACGTGGCCAGTTACGGCGGCCTCGCCCGGTCCGGCGACACGCTGTATGTCAGCGATGCCGTCGGTACGGTGTGGGGACTCGATCGTGCGTCCGGAGCCGCATTGTGGAAACAGGATGCACTGGGCTATCGCTGGTTGAGTTCGCCGGCGGTGCAGGAAGGCTACGTCGTGGCCGGCGACGCGCAGGGTTACCTGCACTGGATGAAAGCCGACACCGGCTCGTTCGCCGCGCGCGTCCAGATCGGAGGCAAGAAGGATCCCGTCCGCGCGACGCCGCAAGTGTCGGCCGACGGCGTCCTCGTCGCAGTGACCACGAAGGGCAAGCTCGTCGCGTTCCGCATCAAGAAGTAAATCCGATACAGGCAGCGCCCGTACGCGGGCCGCTGTCGACGCATGCGGCGACGCATGCGCGTATGCAATCCAGAGCCCGATGATCAGTCATCGGGCGGTGCGACACCTTCACCACGAAAGGCCTGCTCATCATGTTGCCACTGGTCGCCCTGGTCGGCCGACCGAATGTCGGCAAGTCCACCTTGTTCAACGCGCTGACGCGCAGCCGCGATGCGCTCGTGCACGACGAGCCCGGGGTCACCCGCGATCGCCACTACGGCGTGTGCCGGCTGATCGAGGACAAACCATTCGCGCTCGTCGACACCGGCGGCCTGTCCGGCGAGGAAGAGGGCATGGCCGGGCTCACCGCGCAGCAGGCGCGCGCCGCCGTGGACGAGGCCGACGTCGTGCTGTTCATCGTCGATGGCCGTGCCGGCCCGTCCGCGCTCGACGAATCCATCCTCGCGTGGCTGCGCAAGAGCGCAAAACCCGTCCTGCTGGTCGTCAACAAGACCGACGGCCTCGACGAGGAAGCCTGCCTGGTCGAATTCATGCGCTTCGGCATCGGCGAGCCGCTTGCGGTGTCCTCGGCGCACCAGCGCGGCATCTCCGACCTGCTCGATGAAGTCTCCCTGCGGCTGCCGGTCGACACCGGCAGCGAGGGCATTCTCGACGACCCGGAACGCCTGCGCCTGGCGATCGTCGGTCGCCCGAACGTCGGCAAGTCCACGCTGGTGAATCGCCTGCTCGGCGAGGATCGTGTGATCGCATCCGACGTGCCCGGCACCACCCGCGATTCGATCGCGATCGACATGGAGCGCGACGGCCGCAAGTACCAGTTGATCGACACCGCCGGCATCCGCCAGCGCGGCAAGGTCCAGGAGGCGATCGAGAAGTTCAGCGTGATCAAGACGCTGCAATCGATCCATTCCGCGCAGGTCGTCGCGCTGATGCTCGATGCGCAGGAAGGCGTGACCGAACAGGACGCGACCGTGCTTGGCCACATCCTCGATTCCGGCCGCGCATTCGTGATCGTGGTGAACAAATGGGACGGATTGACGACCTACCAGCGCGAACAGACCGAGGGCATGCTCGACCGCAAGCTGGCGTTCGTGCTGTGGGCAGAAAAGCTGCACATCTCCGCGAAGCACGGCTCCGGCCTGCGCGAACTGTTCAAGGCGATCCATCGCGCGCACGTGTCGGCGACGCGTACGTTCAGCACCGCGGAAGTCACCAAGGCGATCGAGATCGCCACCCAGAGTTTCCCGCCGCCGGCGATCCGCGGCCATTTCGCAAAGATGCGCTACGCCCATCCGGGCGGCGAGAACCCGCCGACGTTCATCGTCCACGGCAATCGCCTGAAATCCCTGCCGGACAGCTACAAGCGCTACCTGGAGAATTTCTTCCGCAAGCGTTTCAAGCTGGTCGGCACGCCGGTGAAGTTCGAGTTCCGCGAAGGCGTGAATCCGTACGAGGGCAAGAAGAACGTCCTCACCGACAAGCAGAAGAAAGAGCGGCGGCGCGCAGTCCGCAAAGCCAAGAAATAACGCATCGCGATGGATGCGACGACGACCGATCGCAAGCGACCTGGCGTCACCCTTGGCATCCTTGCCGGCGGTCGCGCGACCCGCCTTGGCGGCAGCGACAAGGCATGGTCCGTCTATCGTGGCGAAACCCTGATCGAACGCACGCTCGATGCGCTCGGCGATGCCTTCGCCGCGCGACTGGTCGGCGCGAACCGCGACCTCGATCGCTATGCGGCGGTCGGCTTGCGCGCGGTTCCCGATCGAATCGCAGGTCATCCGGGCCCGCTGGCGGGGCTCGATGCCTTGCTCGCGGCTTGCGAAACGGAGCTGCTGTTGACGGTGCCGGTCGACTTGCGCACGATTCCGGCCGATCTCGTCGCGCGTCTGCTGGAAACGGGTGAGGGCGGTGCGGTCGCGCTGGATGCGCACGGATTGCAGCCGCTGGTCGCGCTCTGGCCGGCTGCGCGCGCGAGCAACGCGGTCGCCAATGCACTCGCTCGCGGCGAACGCGCGGCGCACCGCATCGTTGCGGAACTCGCGCTTCCAGAGGTGCGCTTCGACGGTGCAGACTTCGGCAACCTCAACGCGCCCGATGATTTCTCCACGTGAAGACGCCGCCGTGACCCAGCTGCCATGAACCAGGATTTCCCGACCCGCATTCCATTCGCCGAGGCCGAGGCCATCGTCGGCGACGTTGCCGCTGCGCATCGCCTGCCGGTCGAACGCGTTGCGGTCGCGCGCGCCGCTGGCCGTGTCCTCGTCGAGGACGTGCGTGCACCGATGGCCTTGCCCTCGTTCGACAACAGTGCGATGGACGGCTATGCCCTGCGCGCGGTCGACGCTGCCGCGCCCGATGCATCGCTGCGGTTGATCGGCGAACAGTTCGCCGGACTTCCGCAAGGCTTTCGCGTGGGCCCGGGCGAATGCGTACGCATCACCACCGGCGCCCCGCTGCCCGAAGGCGCAGACGCTGTCGTGATGAAGGAGGCCACGCGCATCGATCGCGGGCGCATTTTCCTGGCGGCGCCGGTCGCCCCCGATACGCACGTACGCCGCGCCGGTGAGGATGTTGCGGTCGGCGACCTGCTGTTGCGCGCCGGCATGCGCCTGACGCCGGTGCAGGCGTCGCTCGCCGCGGCCGTCGGTCTTGCCGAATTGCCCGTTGCGCGGCGACCGACCGTCGCGGTGTTCACTACCGGCGACGAATTGCGTCCGCCCGGCCAGGAGCTCGAGCCCGGCACGATCCACGACAGCAATCGCACCCTGTTGATGAGCCTGCTCGTCGCCGAGGGCCTGGAGCCGTTTGCGTGGCCGATCCTTCCGGACGATCCCGAACGCATGCGCGCACTGCTGCGCGACGCGGGGAATGCGTTCGACGTGGTGATTACCTGTGGCGGCGTTTCTGCAGGCGAGAAGGATTATTTGCCGGAGCTGCTCGCCGAACTCGGCCGCATCCATTTCTGGAAAATGCTGATGCGACCCGGCATGCCATTGCTGTTCGGTGCGATCGGGCAGGCGCAGGTGCTTGCGCTGCCGGGTAATCCGGTGTCGGTGCTGGCGACGTTCCTCACCCTCGGCAGACGCTTGCTGCGCGGTCTGCAGGGCGATGCGATGCCGTCGCAGGCAGTCGCGGCGCGGTTGTCGATGCCGATCGCCAAGACGCATGAGCGACGTGAATTCCAGCGCGGACGCCTGGCTTACGGCGACGATGGCGTGCTGCGCGTCGCGCCGCATCCGGCGACCGCGTCGCACCGCCTGCGTGGCGCGGCCGACAGCGATTGCCTGATCGTTCTGGCCGAAGGGCCGCAGCAGATGCAGGTGGATACCGTCGTCGAAGTGCTGCGCTATTGATGCCTGCGGCGGATAATCCCCGGCAATGACGAGCGCGGGACTTGCATGAGCACGCACGACATACCGGAAATTTCCCCGGCCGAAGCGCGCGATCGCCAGCGCTCAGGTGCGGTGCTGGTGGATGTGCGCGAAGCGTTCGAGCGCGCAGCGGGTCACGCCGAGGGCGCGCTCGGGATCGCTAGGGCGGACCTTGAATCCGCGCCACAGGAAGCGCTCGCGGATCGCGATGCCGAAATCCTGCTGATCTGCCAGGGCGGCCGCCGCTCGATGCAGGCGGCGCTCGCCTTGCAGGCGCAAGGCTATGCGCACGTCGTATCGGTTGCCGGCGGCACCGCACGCTGGATTTCCGACGGGCTTCCGATCGCGAAACCGGTGGGCGACGGCGATTTTTTCGAGCGCTATTCGCGGCACCTGAAACTGCCTGAAGTCGGCGAAGCGGGGCAGCGCAAACTCGAAGCCGCGCGCGTGGTGGTGGTCGGTGCTGGCGGACTTGGTTCCCCGGCCGCGTTCTATCTCGCCGCGGCTGGTGTCGGCGCGCTCGTGCTTGCGGACGACGACGTGGTCGATCGCAGCAACCTGCAACGGCAGATCCTGCACACCGAGAACCGCATCGGCATGCCGAAAGTCGAGTCGGCACGCAGCACGCTGTCCGCACTGAATCCGCGCACGAAGATCGAATCTGTCGCCGAACGGGTGACGTCGGGCAACGTCGAACGCATCCTCGCTGGCGCCGATCTCGTGATCGACGGCGCCGACAATTTCGCCGCGCGTTACCTGCTCAACGATGCCTGCGTGAAGCTCTGCACGCCCCTGGTGTACGGAGCGGTGCATCGCTTCGAGGGACAGGTCAGCGTGTTCGATGCGGGCCGCCAGCGCGGAACCGCGCCGTGCTATCGATGCCTGTTCCCGGAACCGCCGCCAGCGGAAGCCGCGCCGAATTGCGCGGAAGCTGGCGTGCTCGGCGTATTGCCCGGGGTAATCGGCCTGTTGCAGGCGACCGAAGCGCTCAAACTGATCATCGGGATCGGCGAGCCGTTGACCGGCCGCCTGCTGCATTTCGATGCGCTCGCGCTGCGGTTCCGCGAAACGCGCCTACGCCCGGATCCCGAATGTCCGGTGTGTGCGGTCGGCAAGCCATTCCCCGGCTACATCGACTACGCGGCGTTCTGTGCTCAGGTCTGAGTACGCAAGGCTCAGGCAGGTGCCCACCGTGCCCATGCGCCGGAAGCTTTTCCGGATCGCGATGCTCATCATGATCGTCGTGCTGATTGCGTGGGTCGCTTCCTGCGTTTTCCTGTACAAGAACCAGCGAGGCATGGTCTATTTCCGGAACGGAACCCATGTCCCGGTCGGCGAGACGAATTTCGCATTGACCAATGATGGCGTCGTGCTGAGGGGCTGGTTGTTCCATCCGGAAAAGCCGCGCGCCGTGATCTACTTCGGAGGCAATGCCGAAGGACTCGGCGCGGAGCGCGACGATCTCGCGGCGCTGTTCCCGGATCGCGCCATGTATCTCGTCGACTATCGCGGCTATGGCGCGAGCGACGGCTCGCCGACCGAGGCGGGGTTGTTCTCCGACGCGCTCGCACTGTTCGATGCCGTCCATGCGAAGCACGCATCGGTCGCCATCGTCGGGCGCAGCCTTGGCAGCGGCGTCGCATGCTACGTCGCGTCGCGGCGACCCGTCGAACGCCTCGCACTCATCACGCCGTTCGACAGCCTCGCGCAGGTCGCGCAGGCGCACTACCGCATGTTCCCGATCGACCTCATCGCAACGGAACGCTACGAATCGAGCCGCTACATCGCGACGTACCACGGCCCGATCCTGGTGATGCGCGCGGGTCGCGACGAGATCGTGCCGCAGGACAGCACCGATCGCCTGCTGGCAGCGATGCGCGTGAAACCGGTCGTGAAGTCGTATCCGCAGGCGGGCCACAACACGATCTCGTTCGAGGAAGACTACGCGCCCTCGCTGTCGGGATTCATGCAATAGCGCGATGCGCGTGCCTTACAATCACGCGTCGTCTTCCACGCCATCCGAGGCCTCCCCGATGAAACACCCGTTCCCGAAGTGCTGGGCGCTGCTGCTGGCCCTTGCCGTCGCGATGCCGGCGGTTGCCGCGACGAAGCAGCCGGTTCCGATTGCGACCGCGCTCGACGCATCGGTGCATGCGCACATGCAGGCGCTCGCCGGCGATGCGATGCGTGGACGCGGCAGCGCGACACCGGACGAGGCGAGGGCGGCGAACTACATCGCGGACGAGCTCAAGCGTTACGGAATCCAGCCCGCCGGCGACAAGGGCGGTTACATCCAGGTCGCGCAACTTTCAAGTGAGGGACCGACCGGCGCGAAGACCACCGTCAACGTCGTCGGGATGATCAAGGGATCGGATCCGCAACTCGCAGGCGATGTCGTCCTGCTGACGGCGCACCTCGATCACCTGGGCGTCGGAACGCCGGTGCATGGCGACGCGATCTACAACGGCGCCGACGACGATGCATCCGGCGTGTGCGCGGTGCTTGAACTCGCGCGCATCCTCGGCGGCGGCGCGAAGCCGAAACGCACGGTGCTGTTCGTGCTGTTCGGCAGCGAGGAACTCGGCAGCCTCGGCGCGCAATGGTTCCGCGAGCATCCACCGCTGCCGATGAAGAACATCGTCGCGAACCTCGAGTTCGAGATGATCGGCCGCGGCGATTCGGCGGTGCCCGCGCATACGCTCTGGCTGACCGGCTTCGAGCGTTCCGACCTCGGCCCGACGCTCGCGAAGCACGGCGCGCGACTGGCCGCCGATCCGCACCCGGAGCAGCAATTCTTCATGCGCTCGGACAACTACGGACTTGCGAAGCAGGGGATCATCGCGCACACGGTGTCGAGCTATGGCTTGCACACCGACTACCACCAGCCGAGCGACGAGGTCTCGAAGATCGACTTCGCGCACATGGACGAGGCGATCGGCTCGATGGTCGTTCCGGTGAACTGGCTCGTCAATTCGGATTTCAGGCCGGCCTGGAATCCAGGCGGCAAACCCTAGATCGCTCTCGGAGGCGATGGCAGGGGTCGATCCTCGTCACCAGAAATAGCTCCTGACCGGATCCGGCCAGGGAAGCGGAATTTCCGCTTTCCTTCCGGTCGCCGTCTCGGCGATCAAGGAATGCCTGCCGTTGGCGAAGACGAGATACTTGCTTCCTTCGAGCCAGCCTAGGATGCGCATCGACACGCCTTCGCAATCATTGTATGAACCGATATCGAGGACCCGCGATTCCCTGCCGGGACCATGGAGGGTCAACCGGTAGTCGGCCTGGCTGATTTCCGCCCGGTACAGCCCGTCCGGCGACGTGGATGGCATGTATCCCTGCAGTGACTGCATTCCGCGCTGTTCCTGCTGCGCGATTGCCGATCCATTGATCGTGAATTCGTACCGGTAGTTCTTGTTGTCGTAGCTGCCTCCGATGGCCACGAATCCCGTGCGAAGGGGATCAAACAGATAATACGAAGACCGACGCGATCCGCCATCGTTTGCGAGCAGGATTTTTCCGTCCCGCGACCATTCGAGGCGAGCCCAGCCAATCTTGCGGTCGAAAGCCATTGGAGCACCGCGGAATTTCACCGTACCGCCGTTGGTTTCGATGAGGTACAGCCCGTTTTTCGGATCACGGATCCCGCGCCTGCGGGGCGAGTCGCTGTCGGAAAACAGCGCGATCCACTTTCCGTCCGGCGAAAACGCCGCGGAGTTCCACCGATCGAGCAACTTCCGGTCCGAGCCGGTCAGCGTGTCGTACAACCAGAGTTGATCGACGTCGTCGTTTCCATAGGCGACCCAGCGGCCATCGCTGGAGAGTCGAACTTCGAGGCCCCCCGGATTGCGAAACCTGTGCTTCGAAACCAGTTTCCATGGCCTGCCGTCGAAACTGCCCTTGTAGAGATCGCCCTCCGTGTCGAATCGATACAGCGGCACGGAAGTTCGCACAGCCAGTGACGGAGATTTCTCGGCCAGCGATTGCGGGTGCGCCAGCGCAGCGGATGTTCCACATCCGGCCATGGATATGCCGGGCAATGAAAGCCAGGTCAGGCTCCATCCAAAGGCTACGAAGCGTCTGCCCGCAGAGGCGGGTGTTCTCCTGCGCATTCGCCTACGCCATCCAGCCGGTTTTACGCCTGTTTCTTCGCCGCAGCGGGTTTTTCGTCCGCATCGCGCTTCGGCCGCTTCTTCCCGCGCGGATCGATCTGCACGCCGAGCACGGCGAAGCAGTGGATGCAGCTGTAGCTAAGGCATTTCACCTTGTTTTCGTTCGCGACCATTCCGTTGACGCTCTCGACATGCACGTGCAACACGCGTTTGCCGCACTTGGGGCAGTGGCCTTGGTGGATCATGTCGGTTCCTTCGCTGCGGTCGTCGGGGTGGGTTGGTCGTCAGCTTGCGTGCTTGCGTTGCGCGGCTTCGAACGCCGCGAGTTGTTCTGGTGTCGTATCCTGCTGGTACTTCGACTTCCATTCCGCGAACGGCATCCCATAGATCGTTTCGCGCGCCTGGTCCTTGCTCATCTGCACGTGCGCGTCGGCCGCCGCCTCACGGTACCAGTCGGACAGGCAGTTTCGGCAGAAGCCGGCCAGGATCATCAGGTCGATGTTCTGCACGTCCGGCCGGGCCTCGTTGAGATGCCGCAGCAGGCGACGGAAAGCAGCGGCCTCGAACTGGGTCTGGTCGGGGTTTCCCTCGACAGGCGCGGGACCGGCTGGGCTCACCATGAGCGGGGATCTCCCTGGATCGGCGATAATGCGCGACTCTAGCGCAGCCGCGAACTTCCCGCATGACCCAGCTCGCTCCGACCACAGCCGCCACAGCAGCGCGCGTCCTCGACGGCAAGCGCATCGCCGAGGATCTGCTCGACGGCCTTGCCACGCGCGTCGCAGCGCGGATCGCCGCCGGCAAGCCGCGGCCGGGCCTGGCGGTCGTGCTGGTCGGTGGCGATCCGGCGTCGGCCGTCTACGTGCGCAACAAGCGCCGCGCCTGCGAGAAGGTCGGCATCCACACCCTCGATTTCGATCTGCCGGCAACGACGACCGAAGCGGAACTGCTGGCCCTGATCGATCGCCTCAACGACGACCCGATGGTGCACGGCATCCTCGTCCAGTTGCCGCTGCCGGGCATTCCCGATGCGAGCCGGCTGATCCACCGGATCGACCCGCGCAAGGACGTGGATGGCTTCCATCCCGAAAACGTAGGCCACCTCGCGCTGCGCCAGTTCGGCTTGCGCCCGTGCACGCCGCGCGGGATCACGACCTTGCTCGGCTACACCGACCGCCCGGTGCGCGGCGCGAGCGCGACCATCGTTGGCGTGTCCAACCACGTCGGCCGCCCGATGGCGCTGGAGCTGATGATCGCCGGCTGCACGGTCACCTCCTGCCACAAATTCACGCCGCCGGACGTGCTGCGTCGCCACGTCGGTGAGGCCGATATCCTGGTTGTCGCGGTGGGCAAGCCCGCGCTCATCCCCGGCGAATGGATCAAGCAGGGTGCGGTCGTGATCGACGTCGGCATCAACCGGCTGGACGACGGGCGCCTGGTCGGCGACGTCGGGTATGCCGAGGCTGCGAAGCGCGCGAGCTGGATCACCCCGGTTCCGGGCGGAGTGGGGCCGATGACGGTGGCGACATTGATGCAGAACACGCTGGAAGCCGCGGATGCGGCCGACAAGACGCAGCAGATGTCGTGAGACTGTGTGAAGATTCCATGTATGCAATTTAGCTCCCGCAAGATTCCGGGTCTGGTCCTCATCTGTCTTGTCGGGTTGGGCGGCTGCGCGTCCGTGGTCCAGAAGGCCAGCGACACCTTCGCGGCCAACCTCGGCAGCGCCGTGTTGAACAGTGACGACCCCGCGACGGTGCGCGATGGCTTGCCGGCCTACCTGCTGCTGCTGGACAGCCTGATCGCAGGGCAGCAGCCGGGCGACAAGGCCAATGCGTCGACCCTGCTGGCCGCCGCCAAGCTCGATGGCGCTTACGCCGGCAACTTCACCGGCGACGACAAGGAGCACGCGCAACGGCTGTCGAAGAAGGCCTTCGACTACGCCCGGCGCGCGACCTGCTTGCAGGACGCTGCGCTGTGCGGCGCCATCGACAAGGACATCGAAGGATTCGCCACGGTCGTGAAAGCCGATGGCAACACCGATCTGATGTATGCGCTGGCTTCGGCCTGGGCCGGATACGTGCAAAACCACTCCGACGACGGCGGCGCCATCGCCGACCTGCCGAAGGTCGAGGATCTGTTGAATCGCGTGGTCGCGCTCGATCCGCAGCATGACCAGGGCCAGGCTTACATGTACCTTGGCGTGCTCAATTCGGTTCGCCCGGAATCGGTCGGCGGCAAGCCGGAGCTGGGACGCAGCTATTTCGAGAAGGCACTCGAACTGTCGGGCGGCAGGAACCTGTTCGCCAAGACGCTGGAGGCCGAGTTCTACGCGCGGCTCGTCTTCAACCGGGAGTTGCACGACAAGCTGCTGAACGACGTGCTCGCTGCCGATCCGAATGCGCCCGGTCTTACCCTGATCAATACCCTGGCCAGGGAGCGAGCGAAGAAACTGCTGGCTAGCGGCAAGGACTATTTCTGAGGATCTCCATGAAACCACTGCTCCAGTCGCATCTGTTCGCATTGCTGCTCGCCGCTGTGTCCGTGATCGCACCGGTCCGGGCGGAGCAGGTCATCAAGATCGCCACCGTGGCACCGGACGGTTCCGCGTGGATGCGCGAGCTGCGCGCGGCCGGCGCCGAAATCCAGACCGGCAGCCAGGGACGCGTGCTGGTGAAGTTCTATCCCGGCGGCGTGATGGGCAGCGACCAGGTCGTCCTGCGCAAGATCAAGCTCGGCCAGCTGCAAGGCGGCATGCTGACCTCGAGCGAACTGGCGGCGACGTATCCGGATGCGCCGATCTACAGCCTGCCGTTCCTGTTCGACAGCTGGGCGCAGGTCGACAAGGTCCGCCCGCTCATCGACCCGCTGCTGGCGAAGGGATTTGAGGCCAAGGGCCTGCACATGCTCGGCGCTTCCGGCATCGGTTTCGCCTACATCATGAGCGCCAAGCCGCTGCACAGCCGCGCCGACCTCGAGCGCGCGAAGCTGTGGATCCCGCAGAATGACGTGATCGCCGAGCGCACGTTCAAGATGGCCGGCATCAGCACGATTCCGCTGCCGTTGGGCGACGTGTTCACCAGCCTGCAGACCGGCCTGGTCGACACGGTTGCCAACACCCCGTCGGGAGCGGTCGCCCTGCAGTGGCATGGCAAGGTGCACAGCATGATCAACCTGCCACTGACTTTCGTGGTCGGATACGTGGTGATGGATGGCAAGGCGTGGCAACAACTGGGTGCGGCGGACCAGGCGATCGTCGGCAAGGCATTCAACGGCGCGGCCACCCGCATGGACGCCAGCGTCAAGCGCGACGATAGCGCGGCGCTGGATGCGATGAAGAAACAGGGCTTGGTACTGACCAATCTCGATGCGCCAGAAGCTGCGCGCTGGCGCGACATCGGTGCGAAAGTCACCCAGCAGATGGTCGCGGAAAAGCTGATTTCGGCCGATATGCTCGCAGCCGTGCACAAGGCGATGGCGGGAGCGCACTGAGTGTTGAGCCGCCTGCTGCGCGGGTTGCATTGCGCTGAGGATCTGCTGCTCGCGCTGCTGGTGGCGGCGCTGCTGGTATTGGCCCTGACCCAGATCGGGTTGCGGATGTTCTTCCACACCGGCCTGGAGTGGGCGGAACCGGTCAGCCGGGTCGGCGTGCTCTGGCTGGCCATGCTTGGCGCGCTGGGCGCGGCGCGTGCCCACCGGCACATCGCCATCGATGCCCTTCCGAAGCTCCTGCCGCCACTCGGGCGACGGATTTCCTGGGTCATTTCGCAGCTGGCCACCGCGGCGATCTGCGGCGCGCTGGCTTGGTACAGCATCGGCATGGTGCAACTGGAGCGCACCGCGCCGGCGCTGTTCGTCCCAGGCATTCCGAGCTGGTGGCCGATGCTGATCCTGCCTGCCGGTTTCGGCCTGATGTGCCTGCGGTTTGCGGTCTCCGCGTTCGGCGAGCCTCCGGAACCCGGAGCCGTCCTGTGATCGCCGGAATGCTCGTCATCCTGCTGCTGGCGGCGCTCGGGATGCCGCTGTTCGCGGTTATCGCCGCGGTCGCCCTGTTGGGCTTCCACAACGCCCACGAGGACCTGATCACGGTCGCGGTCGGGTATTACCAACTGGGCGACAAGCCTGGCCTGATCGCGATCCCGCTGTTCACGCTGGCCGGTTACCTGCTCGGCGAAAGCGGCACGCCGCAGCGCCTGGTCCGGTTGTCGCTGTCGCTGCTGGGCTGGCTGCCTGGTGGCCTGGCCATCGTCGCCATCTTTGCCTGCGCTTTCTTCACGGCGTTCACCGGCGCATCCGGCATGACCATCGTGGCGGTCGGCGCCTTCCTGTATCCGGCGCTCTGCAAGGCTGGCTATCCCGAGCGCTACAGCCTCGGCTTGGTGACCTCGTCGGGTAGCCTGGGATTGCTGTTCGCTCCATCGCTGCCACTGATCCTTTACGGTTTCGTCGCCGGCCAGCTGAATACGACGCCGCCGGTGACGATGAAGGACCTGTTCGTGGCCGGCCTGCTGCCGGGCGGCCTGATGGTCCTGATGCTCTCGCTGCACGCGATGTGGGTCGGTCGCCAGCTTCCGAAGGCGGCAGCGCGCATCGATGCCGGCGAACTCTGGGCGGCCGTCAAGGAAGCCAAGTGGGAGCTGCCGCTGCCGCTGCTCGTCCTCGGCGGAATCTACTCCGGCAAGTTCGCTGCGAGTGAAGCTGCAGCTGTTACGACACTTTATGTCTTGATCGTAACTGTATTGATCAAGAAGGAAATTACTTTCTCGAAATTGCCTGCATTGATGGCCGAGGCGATGCGCCTCGTCGGTGCGATCCTGATCATCCTCGGCGCGGCGACCGCGTTGTCGAACTGGCTGGTCGACCAGGAAGTCCCGACCCAGGTGTTCGAATTCAGTACCCGCCATGTGCATTCGGGCGGCATGTTCCTGCTGTTGCTCAATGGCGTGCTGCTGCTGGTCGGCATGTTCATGGACATCTTCTCGGCGATCGTGATCCTCACCCCGCTGCTGGTTCCAGTGGCGGTCGGCTACGGCATCAACCCGATCCATTTCGGCATCGTCATGCTGGCGAACCTGCAGATCGGCTATTTCATGCCACCGGCGGGGATGGACCTGTTCATCGCCGCGTACCGGTTCAAGAGCAACATCCTGACCCTGACCCGCGCCTGCGCTCCGTTTTTCCTCATCGTCGGATTGGCGGTCCTGATCATCACCTGGTGGCCGTGGTTGTCGCTGGCATTGCTTTGAGGGAACAGGGAGTCGCGAGAGAGCGCGAAGATCCTTGGTCGGCGCGCTCATGAACTCGGTGCCCAATCCTGATCCGCGGCTTCAAGACGCAGCTGTTCCCCGATCCCCGATCCCCGCTGTCGTCCGGCTATAATGAGCGGCTTCCCGTATGGAGCCGCCCATGCTGCGCATCCTGGCTGAAGCGCTTACTTTCGACGACGTCTCCCTCGTCCCTGCGCATTCGGTCGTCCTGCCACGAGATGTGCGCCTGCAAGCCCGGCTCACGCGCGGACTGTCGCTGAATCTCCCGATCGTCGCCGCCGCGATGGACACCGTCACCGAGGCGCGCCTCGCGATCACGATGGCGCAGCTCGGCGGCATCGGCATCCTGCACAAGAACATGTCGGTCAAGGCGCAGGCCGCGCACGTCGCGCAGGTCAAGCACTTCGAAGCCGGCGTGATCCGCGAACCGTTCACCGTCGGTCCCGAAACGACGATCGGCGAAGTCCTCAAGCTCACCCGTGCACGCAACATCTCCGGCGTGCCGGTGGTGGAGGGCGACAAGCTCGTCGGCATCGTGACCAGCCGCGACATGCGCTTCGAGAAGAAGCTCGACGATCCGGTCCGCCACATCATGACCAAGAAGGACAAGCTGGTGACGGTGCGCGAAGGCGCGTCGGACGACGAGGTCCTCGCGCTGCTGCACAAGCACCGCATCGAGAAGGTGCTGGTCGTCAACGACGGCTTCGAACTGCGCGGGCTGATCACCGTCAAGGACATCCAGAAGGCGCGCGACAATCCCGATTCCGCGAAGGATTCCGCCGAGCGCCTGTGCGTCGGCGCGGCGGTCGGCGTCGGCGGCGACACCGAGGCGCGCGTCGAAGCGCTGATCCACGGCGGCGTCGACGTGATCGTGGTCGATACCGCGCACGGCCATTCGCAGGGCGTTCTCGACCGGGTCGCGTGGGTGAAGCGGAATTTCCCGGACGTGCAGGTGATCGGCGGCAACATCGTCACCGGCGATGCGGCGCTTGCGCTGATGGATGCCGGCGCGGACGCGGTCAAGGTCGGCGTCGGCCCGGGTTCGATCTGCACGACGCGCATCGTCGCCGGCGTCGGTGTACCGCAGATCACCGCGATCGCGATGGTCGCGAACGCATTGCAGGACCGCATCCCGCTGATCGCCGACGGCGGCATCCGCTATTCGGGCGACATCGCGAAGGCGATCGCCGCGGGCGCGTCGACGGTGATGATCGGTGGCCTGTTCGCCGGCACCGAGGAAGCGCCCGGCGAGATCGAACTGTTCCAGGGACGCAGCTACAAGAGCTATCGCGGCATGGGTTCGATCGGCGCGATGGAGCAGGGCAGCAAGGACCGTTATTTCCAGGATGCGTCCGATGCCGACAAGCTCGTGCCGGAAGGCATCGAGGGCCGGGTGCCGTATCGCGGTACGCTGCGCAACATCGTCCACCAGCTCGCCGGCGGCCTGCGCGCGTCGATGGGTTATGTCGGTTGTGCGACGATCGAGGACATGCGCACCAAGCCGAACTTCGTGCAGGTCAGCAGCGCCGGCGTGCGCGAGAGCCATGTGCACGATGTGCAGATCACCAAGGAACCGCCGAATTATCGTGCTGGCTGACGCAGCCACGAAGGGAACGGGGAACGGGGAAAAGGGAACAGATGTTCCGGTCCCAACTCGCTGTCCTGTTTCCCGTTCCCCGTTCCCCGTTCCCCGTTCCCCGGCTCCCAAATGACCGACATCCACAGCGACAAGATCCTGATCCTCGATTTTGGTGCGCAGTACACGCAGTTGATCGCGCGACGCATCCGCGAGCTCGGCGTGTATTGCGAGATCTGGGCCTGGGATCACGATCCCGCGCAGATCGCCGCGTTCGCACCGAAGGGCATCATCCTGTCGGGCGGTCCCGAATCGACGCTCGAAGCTCAGTCGCCACGCGCGCCGCAGCAGGCGTTCGAGGCGGGCATTCCGCTGCTCGGCATCTGTTACGGCATGCAGACGATGGCGATGCAACTCGGCGGCAAGGTCGAGGGCGACCATCATCGCGAGTTCGGTTACGCCGAGGTCGAAGTGCTGCGCGCGTGCGCACTGCTCGACGACATGAAGGATCTTCCCGGCCTGCCGCCTCGCCTCGGCGTCTGGATGAGCCACGGCGACCGCGTCACCGCGACCCCGCCGGGTTTCCGGACCACCGCGCGCACCGAAAGCGTGTCGATCGCGGCGATGGCCGACGAGACGCGGCATTGGTACGGCGTGCAGTTCCATCCCGAAGTCACCCATACCAAATCCGGCGCGGCGATGCTGGAGCGCTTCGTGGTGGACATCTGCGGCTGCAGGACCCTGTGGACGGCCGCGAATATCGTCGAGGACCAGATCGCGCGCGTGCGTGCGCAGGTCGGCGACGACAACGTGCTGCTCGGACTGTCGGGAGGCGTGGACTCGTCGGTCGTGGCGGCGCTGCTGCATCGCGCGGTCGGCGACAGGCTCACCTGCGTGTTCGTCGATACCGGCCTGCTGCGCTGGCAGGAAGGCGACCAGGTGATGGCGGCGTTCGCCGCCGCGTCGGACGGCCACGGACTCGGTGTCAAGGTGATCCGCGTCAATGCTGCCGACCGCTACTTCGCCGCGCTGGCCGGCGTCAGCGATCCGGAAGCCAAGCGCAAGATCATCGGCAGGTTGTTCGTGGAAATCTTCGATGAGGAATCCGCGAAGCTCACCAATGTGAAATGGCTCGCGCAGGGCACGATCTACCCGGACGTGATCGAGTCGGCTGGCAGCAAGACCGGCAAGGCGCACGTGATCAAGAGCCACCATAACGTCGGTGGCCTGCCGGAACACATGAAGCTCGGCCTGGTCGAGCCGTTGCGCGAATTGTTCAAGGACGAAGTGCGGCGCATCGGCGTCGAACTCGGCCTGCCGCGCACGATGGTCTATCGGCATCCGTTCCCGGGCCCAGGCCTCGGCGTGCGCATCCTCGGCGAGGTGAAACGGGAATACGCCGAACTGCTCGCGAAGGCCGATGCGATCTTCATCGAGGAACTGCGCAAGGCCGACCTGTACGACAAGACCAGCCAGGCGTTCGCGGTGTTCCTGCCGGTCAAGTCGGTCGGCGTCGTCGGCGACGCGCGCGCTTACGAATGGGTCATCGCCTTGCGTGCGGTCGAGACCATCGACTTCATGACCGCGCATTGGGCGCACCTGCCGTACGATTTCCTCGACCTGGTTTCGCGCCGGATCATCAATGAATTGCACGGCATTTCCCGCGTCGTCTACGACATCAGCGGCAAGCCGCCCGCGACGATCGAATGGGAGTAGGCGACCTGCCCGCGAGCCACTGGCTCGCAGGTCGCCTGCTGACCGGCCGCGGACGGACGGTCCGGGACAGGCTCGCCATGTCAAGCCGTTCGTGGTGAGCCTGTCGAACCATGAGCGGCGGTTCGGAGTCCACACCTCATGAGTTTCTGGGTCTACATCCTCAAGTGTTCCGATGATTCGTTCTACACCGGTCATACAGACGATCTCGAGCGCAGGATTGCCCAGCATCAGGCAGGTGAGATTCGTGGCTGTTACACGCACGCACGCCGACCCTTGAGCCTGATCTTCAGCCAGGATTTTCCGACCCGCGAGTCCGCTCTGGAATCCGAAATCCAGATCAAACGTTGGAGCAGGGCGAAGAAACAGGCGCTGGCCGATCAGGATTTGGGCTGTCTGCAAACATCGGCAATGAACCGCCAATCCTCACAAAGCCTTACCGGTTCGACCCCTCGACGTGGCCAGGATGACCACGAAAAGAGCCCTGGTTCGACAGGCTCGCCACGAACGGTGACAGGTGGTTCGACAGGCTCGCCACGAACGGAGTCCCGTTTCGAGGAGGCCGATGAACACTGGATGCGCCATGCGTTGATGCTCGCCGATCGTGCCGAGCGCGAGGACGACGAGATCCCGGTTGGGGCTGTCGTCGTCGACGCGCGTGGCGGATTGCTCGGCGAAGGCTCGAACCGCAACATCACCGACCACGACCCGACCGCGCATGCCGAAGTCGTCGCGATGCGGCACGCCGGGCAACGGCTCGGCAACCACCGACTGGTCGGATGCACGCTGTACGTGACCCTGGAGCCATGCGCGATGTGCGCGATGGCGCTGGTGCACGCGCGTATCGCGCGGGTCGTGTACGGCGCGAGCGATCCCAAGACCGGCGCGGCCGGCAGCGTGTTCGACCTGCTCGCCGACCCGCGCCACAACCATCGCGTCGAGGTACTGGGCGGATTGCTGGCCGGGGAAGCAGGTTCGCGATTGACCGCCTATTTCCGCCGCAAGCGCGGCAAGCCGGCCGGCTGATGCGACGCGGCTGGCCAGGCGCTTTCTCTCCCTACGCACCTTTCCTGTCTGCAGGCTCGCGCGTGAGTTGCCGGTCCAGGTCGGTTTCGAGCATGCTGAGCGCGAGGCTCGCTTCACGTCCGAGGCAGATCGACGCGACCAGCATCAGCAGCACGCCGGCGACCGCAAGTACCAGCGGCACCAGGTCGAGGTGCCAGACCAGCACGCTGTCGATCGCGATGGCCAGGCTGGTGCCGACGAACGCAGTGACCGAGCCATAGAGCAGGCGCAGCGCCGCGAGCACGAGGCGCGAACGCCTGCGGTGCTGGTCGATGCGGGTACGCAACTTGCCACCCGGTTCCGCATAGTCGGGATGCTTGAGTTCGGCGATATCGGCGCGCATCCGGTCGACGACCCGCGACAGGCGCGCATTCGAGGTCGCGATCAGCGACGCGGTCGCGGTCAGGAAAAAGGCCGGCGTGATCATCGCCGAGACCACGGCGAAGTGGCTGCTGTCGTAGCTGGTCGGAAAGGCCATCTGTGACGTTCCTGGAAGCGGGGACGCTATGATGCACGCTCTCCGATCGGATCGACTCCATGCTGAACCAGAACGACGACAACCTGATCTGGATCGACCTGGAAATGACCGGCC
>JBBQHA010000046.1:0-20875 GCA_038323475.1 Lysobacterales bacterium | reverse complement strand
CCAGTCGCCGGCGGCGAGGGTCGCGCATGGGACGGCGTGATCGAAGCGGTGCAGCAAGCCGACCTGGCCGCGCAGACCAGCGGTCGCGTTGCAGCGGTCGCGATCGATGTCGATGCGCATGTCGAGGCGGGCGCTATCCTCGTCCGCCTCACCGACGTCGAGCAGCAAGCCGGTGCCAACGTCGCGCGGGCCAACCAGCGCGCCGCCGAAGCTGCGGCGACCGAAGCCGAGGCGACGCTGGCGCGGTATTCGGCACTCGCGGCAAAACAACTGGTGTCGCGATTGCAGATCGACCAGTTGCGCGGCGCCCGCGACAGCGCCGTGGCCGCCCGCGATGCCGCGCGCGCGCAACTCGCGCAGGCCGGGCAGCAGGCCGAATACACCGTGGTGCGCGCGCCATTCGCCGGCACGGTGAGCGCGCGCCGGGTCGAGCCCGGCGAGAGCGTCACGCCGGGCCAGGCCTTGCTGTCGCTGTACGCGCCCGGCGCGCTGCGCATCGAAGTCCAGGTGCCGCAGTCCGACGCGGACGCGATCCGCGCCGCGAATCGCGCGCGGGTCGTGCTCGCCGATGGCCGCGGCATCGTTGCGGGGAGCGTCACCGTGTTTCCGTCCGCGGATCCGGCCACGCACAGCGTCGCCGTACGCGTCACGCTGCCGGCAGTGACCAACCCGCCGCGGCCCGGTGCAACGGCGAAGGTCCTGTTCGCGATTCCGGGTGGCCCGACATCGCTGCGCATTCCGGTCTCTGCGCTGATGCAGCGTGGCGAAGTCAGCGGCGCGTACGTGCTCGATGGCGAACGACTGTCACTGCGCCAACTGCGCATCGGCCAGTTCGTCGATGGACAGATCGAGGTGCTGGCCGGACTGCATGCAGGTGAGGTGGTTGCGCTCGATCCAGTCGCGGCCGGGCAGGCGTTGGTCGACCAGCGCATGGCTGCGGGGAATTCGCAGTGAGTGAGCCCCGGCTCGGCCTGTCCGGTCGGCTGGCGGCGGCGTTCCAGGCCAATCCGCTGACCCCGATCCTGGCGATCCTCGGCTTGCTGCTCGGCCTGCTCGCGGTGATGATCACGCCGCGCGAGGAAGAACCGCAGATCGACGTGACCATGGCGAACGTGTTCGTGCCGTTCCCCGGGGCCAGCGCGCACGACGTCGAACAACTCGTCAGCACGCCGCTGGAACAGAAGCTCTCCGAAATCGAGGGCGTCAAGCACGTCTATTCGATCAGCCGCCCGGGCATGGCGGTGCTGACGGTCGAATACACCGTCGGCATCCAGCGCCAGCCGGCGATCGTGCGGCTCTACAACGAGATTTATTCCAACCAGGACTGGATGCCGCCGGGCGTCGGCGTCGGCCAGCCGCTGATCAAGCCCAAGGGCATCGACGACGTGCCGGTGATGGCGCTGACGCTGTGGGCCGACGACGACCTTCCGTCGGCGCGCCAGGGCGCTGCTTCGCGCGGCGCCGCGGATCTGGCCGAAGTAGCGCATGCGCTGGAAACCGAACTCAAGCGCATCCCCGGCACGCGCGACATCTACACCATCGGCGCACCCGACCGGGTGGTGTCGGTGATGCTGGATCCGGCGAAACTCGCGACTTACGGACTGACCGTGACCGACCTGGCGCAGTCGCTGCAGGCCGCCAATGCGGTGCGCCAGGTGGGTGAGCGCGTCGGCGCGGATCACGCCGTGCCGGTGACCGCAGGCACGTTTCTCGCCAGTGCCGATGCGGTTTCCGACCTGGTCATCGGGATCGATGGCGGGCGTCCGCTGCACCTGTCCGACGTGGCCAACGTGCAGGCAGGCGGCGATGTGCCGGCGCGCTATGTCTGGTTCGGCGCACCGCCCGGACGCACCGGGCCTGCGCACGGGCTGGCGTCAGCGGTCACCATTGCAATCGCCAAGAAGCCCGGCAGCAATGCCGCCGACATCACCAGCGCCGTGTCGCTGCGAATCCGGCAACTGCAAGGCGAGCTGATCCCGCAGGGCGTGCATGTCGCGATCGCGCGCGACTACGGCCAGACCGCCACAGACAAGGCGGTGAAGCTGATCGAGAAACTCATTTTCGCGACACTGTCGGTCGTGCTGCTGGTGCTGTTCGCACTCGGCTGGCGCGAGGCGGTCGTGGTCGGCAGCGCGGTGGTGCTGACGCTTGCGGTCACCCTGTTTGCATCGTGGGCGATGGGTTTCACGCTGAACCGGGTGTCGCTGTTCGCGCTGATTTTTTCCATCGGCATCCTGGTCGACGACGCCATCGTGATCGTCGAGAACATCCACCGGCACATGGCCGCAGGTGGCAAGACCCTGCGTGAGGCGATTCCGCCGGCCGTGAACGAAGTCGGCGGGCCGACCATCCTCGCCACGTTCACGGTGATCGCAGCGCTGATGCCGATGGCATTTGTGTCCGGGCTGATGGGTCCGTACATGCGGCCGATCCCGGTCAATGCATCGGTCGGCATGCTGCTCTCGCTCGGCATCGCGTTGACGGTGACGCCGTGGCTGTCGCTGAAGCTGCTGGCGCGCCATGCTGCGACGCATGGCGATGGCGCGCCGGTGGCTGGAGGAGCCGCAGCGGATGCGAGCCCCGCATCGCGCCTGCGCCGCTTGTTCGATGCGGCGATGCGGCCGTTCCTCGATCGCGCAGCGGGCAGGCGCCGGCGCCGGTGGCTGTTTGCCGGCATCGTCGGCGCGGTCGCGCTGGCGGCATCGCTGGCGGTGGTACAACTGGTGGTGCTGAAGATGCTGCCGTTCGACAACACGTCCGAATTGCAGGTGGTGGTCGATCCGCCCGAAGGCAGTACGCTGGAAGACACCAACGCATTGCTGGTCGAACTGGCTGCGGCGGTCGATCGGGTGCCCGAGGTGCTCGACTACCAGGGTTATGCAGGCACGTCCGCGCCAATGAACTTCAACGGCCTGGTGCGGCAGTATTACCTGCGCAGCGGCAGTAACGTCGGCGACCTCCAGGTCAACCTGGTCGACAAGCACCTGCGCAAGCGCCAGAGCCACGAGATTGCGCTCGCATTGCGTCCGCAGTTGGAGGCGATCGGCGCCCGCCACGGCGCGTCGGTGAAGGTGGTGGAAGTGCCGCCGGGACCGCCGGTGCTGGCACCGATCGTGGCCGAGATCTACGGCCCCGATTACGCGCGCAGCCGCGAGCTCGCGCTGGCGATCGAGCAGCGCTTCGTGCGCACGAAGGACATCGTCGATGTCGATACCAGCGTGGAAAGCGAAGCACCGCGCGAGACAATGGTGGTCGATCGCGACCGCACCGCGCGCCTGGGCGTGCCGCAATCGGCGATTGCCGATGCGCTGGCGGCAGTTGTTTCGGGGCTGGATGCGACGTACATCCACGACGGCACATCCAAGTATCCGCGCCCGGTGCGACTGCGCCTGCCGGCATCGGACCAGGCATCGACGGATCGGCTGCTCGCCTTGCGCGTGCGCGGCGGACAGGGGCAACTGGTGCCGCTGTCGGAACTGGTGACCGTGCGCCGCGCGCCGTGGGATGGGGCGATCTACCACAAGGACCTGCTGCCGGTCGTCTACGTCACCGGCGACGAGGCCGGCGGACTCGACAGCCCGCTGTACGGCATGTTCGACCTGGTCGGGCAGATCGATCGCGATGCCGTGGGCGCACAGAAGATCGCGCAGACGTTCATCGCGCAGCCGGCCGATACCAGCGGCTTCTCGATCAAGTGGGACGGCGAATGGCAGATCACCTACGAGACGTTCCGGGACATGGGCATCGCCTACGCGGCGGGCATGGTGCTGATCTACCTGCTGGTGGTGGCGCAGTTCCGCAGCTACGTTGTGCCTCTGGTGATCATGGCCCCGATCCCGCTGACCGTGATCGGGGTGATGCCTGGACATGCGCTGCTCGGCGCGCAGTTCACCGCGACCTCGATGATCGGCATGATCGCGCTGGCCGGCATCATCGTGCGCAACTCGATCCTGCTGGTGGATTTCATCAACCACGCCATTGCCGCAGGCAGTAGTCCCGAGGACGCGGTGATCGAGGCCTGTGCGGTGCGCGCCAAGCCGATCGTGCTGACCGGGCTGGCGGCGATGATGGGCGCGTTCTTCATCCTCGACGATCCGATCTTCAACGGGCTGGCGGTGTCGCTGATTTTCGGCATCCTGGTGTCCACCGTGCTGACCCTGGTGGTGATTCCACTGCTGTATTTCACTCTGCTCACAATCCGCAAGAATCCTTTGGAAATCCGACCGCTTGCGGTCGCCACGGAGCCGACGCCATGAGCGAAGACAAGCACGTTCGAGTCCGCCTGGAACAGCAGGAAAACTTCTGTTTCCTGGTGCGCTTCGACGAGGCGCAGGTCGACGGCCTGCTAACCGACGAATCCGCGCCACTGGGCAAGGGCGCCGGACCCAATCCATCGCAACTGCTGCTGGCGGCGCTGGCCAACTGCCTCAGCGCGAGCCTGCTGTTCGCGTTGCGCAAGTTCCACAACCAGCCGGGCCGGCTGCGCGCCGAGGCGGAGACGCGGCTGGAGCGCGATCCCGCCGGGCGCTGGCACATTTCCAAGGCCTGGGTCGAACTGCACCTGGCCGAAGGCGCCGAACAGCACCAGCAACTGCCACGCATCCTCGAACAGTTCGAGCAGTATTGCATCGTCACCCAGAGCGTGCGCGCAGGCATCGATGTCGAAGTGACGGTAAAGGATGCGCAAGGGCGCGTGCTGCTCGGCGACAAGAGCTTCGAGGCGGGATCATGAGCGCGGCGCTGCAGATCGTGTGCCCGCATTGCCACGCGATCAATCGCGTTCCGGATGCGCGCCTGAGCGACGCGCCGGCCTGCGGGCGTTGCCACAAGCCGTTGTTCGATGCGCATCCGCTGGCGCTGGACAGCGCTCACTTCGACCTGCATGCGGCGCGCAGCGACCTGCCGTTGCTGGTGGATTTCTGGGCGCCATGGTGCGGCCCGTGCCGGATCATGGCGCCGCAGTTCGAGGCGGCGGCCAATCAACTGGAGCCACGGATGCGGCTGGCCAAGGTCGATACAGAAGCCGAGCCCGCGCTGGGCACGCGCTTCAATATCCGCAGCATCCCGACGCTGGCGCTGTTCGTCGGCGGCCGCGAGGTGGCACGCCGGCCGGGCGCGCTGGCGGCAGCGGAGATCGTTGCGTGGGCGCATGCGCAGTTGCGTTCCGCGGGCCCAGCCAAGCGCGGATGAGTCGAAAACAATGGGAGAAGATCATGTTCTACATCAGGGAAACAGTGAAGTCGGTGGATCGCGCGTTCGCGGACATGGAAGCGTCGATCAAGGATCACGGATTCGGATTGTTGCATTCCTACGACTTCCGCAAGACGCTCGGCGAAAAGGGCTTCGCGATTCCGAATGAATGCCGCGTGCTGGAAGTCTGCAACCCGAAGCAGGCAAGCGACATGCTCGGCGTCGACATGTCGCTGAACATGATATTGCCGTGCCGCATCTCGATCTACGAGGACAAGGGCAAGACCCTGATCGGCATGGTTCCGCCGACGGCGCTCCTCGCGCTGATCTCGGCGGACCCTGCGATTGCGGCGGCCGCGCAGGCGGTCGAACGCACCATGCAGGCGATCATCGACGCAGCGGTGTGAGCCTCGGCATCGAGATGGGATCGCCGCAGGCCTGCCGATTCCATGACATCGCATGTGAATTGGGTTAGAAGAACGGCTGCATCCTCGTTCGGAAGTACCGCCCGTGCCGCGAGATTCCGTGACTGATCCAGATGATGGCGCTGCAGTTGCAGGCAACGCACCCGACGATGCCGCACTCGGCGAACTCGCGCAGCGCGTCGGCGAGGCGCTCAAGGCACAGCACCTGATGCTGGTGACCGCCGAGAGTTGCACCGGGGGCTGGATCGCGAAGAGCGTGACCGATATCGCCGGCAGTTCCGGCTGGTTCGACTGCGGCCTGGTCGCTTACAGCTACGAGGCCAAACAGACGTTGCTTGGCGTGCGGCCGCAGACATTGGAGCAATCCGGGGCGGTCAGCCGCGAGACGGTGCTCGAAATGGTCGCCGGCGCGCTGGTACATTCGGGAGCGAGCATCTCGGTGGCCGTGACCGGCATCGCCGGCCCAAGTGGCGGTACGCCCGACAAGCCGGTCGGCACGGTCTGGGTCGGCTGGAAGCGTCGCGGCGGCTATCCGCGCGCCGAGGTTTTCCATTTCGATGGCGACCGCGATGCGGTACGGCGGCAGACCGTGGCGGTCGCATTGATGGGCTTGCTAGGCACGGCCGAAGGCTGAAGTCGCGCGCCAGCGGACCCTGCGCATTGGGGTTCCCGGGTCTTGACCTGGAGTACCGTTAGTAGTACTACTACTAACATGTCATTGACCGATACCCAGCAAGCCATCCTTGCGCTGATCGCAGACCGCATCGACGCCGAAGGCATGCCGCCGTCGCAGACCGAGATCGCCAGGGCATTCGGCTTCAAGGGCGTCCGCGGCGCGCAGTACCACCTGGAGGCGTTGGAGGCTGCTGGCGCGATCGAACGCATCCCGGGCCGCGCGCGCGGCATCCGCGTCCTGCAACCACCGGTTTCCCCGCAGCATGAGCTCGCGCTCGCAGCGGCGAATGAGGACACCGGCATCCGCGTTCCCCTGCTGGGCCAGGTCGCGGCGGGCGTTCCGATCGGCGCCGACATTGGGTCGGCCGACGATTACGTGCTGCTCGATCGCGTGCTGTTCGCACCACCGCCGGACTACGTACTGCGGGTGAAGGGCGATTCGATGCGCGACGAGGGCATCTTCGATGGCGACCTGATCGGCGTGCACCGCACGCAAGAGGCGCGCTCGGGGCAGATCGTGGTCGCGCGCATCGGCGACGAGATCACGGTCAAGCTGCTCAAGATCGGCAAGGACGCCATCCGCCTGTTGCCACGCAATCCAGACTACGCGCCGATCGTGGTGAAGCCCGATGACGATTTCGCGATCGAAGGACTTTATTGCGGCCTCGTTCGACCGAACCGATAGGCGCCGGATCGATGGACACCGTACCGCTCGCATCAATGATCGCGCATCCTGCAGGGCTCCGCCGTCGCGAACCGGGTGTTTTTCCTACGCGCAGGCGCGGCATTGGCGGACGTTCCGCGTCGACGCGAACTGCCACATTCCCCTTCGTGGCGACCGTCTCAGCCTGTGCGACCTGGATGGCCTAGATTCGCTGCAACGCAATGCACATCACCAACTTACCGAGGACATCCAGATGGCCGTCAGCATCGACGAAAACAAGAAACGCGCGCTCGCAGCGGCACTGAGCCAGATCGACAAGCAGTTCGGCAAGGGCGCGGTGATCCGCATGGGCGACAAGGCGGTCGAGGCGGCCGAGGTGATCGGCACCGGCTCGCTGATGCTCGACATCGCGCTCGGCATCGGCGGCCTGCCGAAGGGTCGCGTGGTCGAGATTTACGGGCCGGAATCCTCGGGCAAGACCACCCTGACCCTGCAGGTCATCGCCGAATGCCAGAAAGCCGGTGTCAATGCGGCTTTCGTCGACGCCGAGCACGCGCTCGACCCGATCTATGCGCAGAAGCTCGGCGTCAACATCGACGACCTGCTGGTGTCGCAGCCCGACACCGGCGAGCAGGCGCTGGAAATCGTGGACATGCTGGTGCGCTCGAATGCGGTGGACATCGTGGTCATCGACTCGGTCGCCGCGCTCACCCCGCGCGCCGAGATCGAAGGCGAGATGGGCGAATTGCAGGTCGGCCTGCAGGCGCGCCTGATGAGCCAGGCGCTGCGCAAGCTGACCGGCAACATCAAGCGCAGCAACTGCATGGTGATCTTCATCAACCAGCTGCGCATGAAGATCGGCAACATGATGCCGGGCCAGAGCCCCGAGACGACGACCGGCGGCAACGCGCTGAAGTTTTATGCGTCCGTGCGGCTCGACATCCGCCGCATCGGCTCGATCAAGCGCGGCGAGGAAGTCATCGGCAACCAGACCAAGATCAAGGTCGTCAAGAACAAGATGGCGCCGCCGTTCAAGATCATCGTCACTGAAATCCTTTATGGCGAAGGCATCTCGCGCGAAGGCGAACTGATCGACATGGGCGTGGATGCCAAGCTCGTCGAGAAGTCCGGCGCCTGGTACAGCTGCTTCGGCGAGCGCATCGGCCAGGGCAAGGAGAACGCGCGCCAGTACCTCAAGGAGAACCCGTCGATGGCGCGGGATCTGGAAACGAAACTCCGCGAGAAGTTCGTGCCGGGCCTGATCATTGGCGCGGTCGCTGCCGAAGAGGTCGAGGCCTGATCGCGACCGACGCTGTCGTCCCGGCCGCTCGTGATGGCGCGGACATGATGTCGTCGGCACCGTGCATCGATGCCGATTCGACGCGATGAGAAGCCGCAGGCCGTATGCGAGTGGGGCAGGCGAGGCGGATGGCAAGCCGCCCGTCGATCCGTACCAGAAGGCGTTGGCCCTGCTGGTGCGGAGGGAGCATTCGCGGCGCGAACTCCAGCGCAAGCTGGCCGATCGTGGCGCCGAGCCGGCCCAGTCCGAGGACGCACTCGATCGGCTGGCCGAACTCGGCTACCAGGACGACGAGCGTTTCGCGCGCGCTCTGGCACGCACCCGCGCGATGGCTGGCCACGGCCCCCAGCGCATCCGCGCCGAACTCGGCACCCATGCATTGACCGCTGAACAGGTCGCGGTCGCCCTGGACGCCTGCGAAACCGACTGGCCCGCAGCCGCGCACGACCTTGTGTCGCGCCGCTATCCAGGCACCAAGCTCGCCGATCCCAGGCAGCGTCGGAAGGCGATCGAGTTCCTGCTGCGCCGCGGTTTCGACCATGCCAGCGCGTTCGCGGCGGTGGCTGGGCGCGGCGCTTCGTCGGAAGAGGGTTCCGAAGACGATCCGGGCGGGCAGGACTGACGCCCTGGCCGCAGGCCTGTCTGCGCTGACCGTCATCGCGCGGCCTGCTACTCTTGCATCTGCGCTTCGGCGCGCCCGGTTGCACCATCCCCGTTCCGTCCGCAGGTCGTCTTGTGCGGCGCCGTGATGCCCGCGCCGATTCTTCCTGCCGATCCCTTTCCCACGCGAACGCCCGTCCAGCCATGACCACCAGCATCCCGATGTCCACCAGCGCGATCCGTAGCAGTTTTCTGGAGTTTTTCCACGCCAACGGCCACGAAGTCGTGCCGTCCAGCCCGCTGGTGCCGGGCAACGATCCGACCCTGCTGTTCACCAACGCCGGCATGGTGCAGTTCAAGGATGTGTTCCTCGGCGCCGAGAAGCGCAGCTATCGCCGCGCCGCGTCGTCGCAGCGTTGCGTGCGCGCCGGCGGCAAGCACAACGATCTCGACCAGGTCGGCTACACCGCGCGCCACCACACGTTTTTCGAGATGCTCGGCAACTTCAGTTTCGGCGACTACTTCAAGCGCGAGGCGATCCACTTCGCGTGGAAGCTGCTGACGGATGTATGGGGCTTGCCGAAGGACAAGTTGCTGGTCACGGTCTATCACACCGACGACGAAGCCTTCGCGATCTGGAACCAGGAAATCGGATTGCCTGCCGAGCGCATCGTGCGCATCGGCGACAACAAGGGGGCGCAGTACGCCAGCGACAATTTCTGGCAGATGGCCGATACCGGCCCCTGCGGTCCGTGCACGGAAATCTTCTACGACCATGGCGCCCATATCGCGGGCGGTCCCCCCGGTTCGCCGGACGAGGACGGCGACCGCTTCATCGAGATCTGGAACCTCGTGTTCATGCAGTACGACCGCCAGCCCGATGGCAGCCTGCAGCCGCTACCGGCGCCGTGCGTGGACACCGGCATGGGCTTGGAGCGCGTCGCGGCGGTGCTGCAACACGTGCACTCGAACTACGAGATCGACCTGTTCCAGTACCTGATCGGTGCGGTGGCCGGGCTGGTCTGGGCGCGGGAACAGGATTTCGACCTGGACAACAAGTCCTTGCGCGTGATTGCCGACCACATCCGCACCTGCAGTTTCCTGATCGTCGATGGCGTGCTGCCCTCCAACGAAGGTCGCGGCTATGTGCTGCGCCGGATCGTCCGCCGCGCCGTGCGCCATTTCTGGAAGCTCGGCTCGCTCAGGAGCGAGGGGCTGTTCTGGAAGATGGTGCAGCCGCTCGTCGACACGATGGGCGACGCGTATCCGGAACTGAAGTCGAAGCAATCCCTGATCGAACAGGCATTGAAGGCGGAAGAGGCGGCGTTCGCCACCACGCTCGATGCCGGAATGATGAAAATGCAGGAATACCTGAATGCATCGTCCCTGAGGATCGGCGGTGAGCAGCTGTTCGCGCTGCACGACACCTACGGCTGTCCGCCCGACCTGATCGTCGACCTGATCCGCGAGAACTCGGCGAAAGGCTGGAAGCTTTCGGCCGACGCGATGCCGATCTATGAAAGCTTGATGGAACAGCAGCGCGAACGTGCGCGAGCGGCCGGAAAGTTCGGCGGCAGCATCGTGCTGCCCGCCGAACTCGTCGCGAGTCTTCCAGCGACCCAGTTCCTCGGTTACGACGGGCTCGCTGCCAATGCGTTGCGCGTCGCCGCGATCCTGCGCGACGGCCGTGCAGTCGATGCGCTTGCCGAAGGCGAGGAGGGCACGGTGATCCTGGATCGCACGCCGTTCTACGCCGAGTCCGGCGGCCAGGTTGGAGACCGTGGCGAGCTGCGCGTGGGCGACGTGCGCTTCGCGGTGGGCGACACGGTCAAGCTGGCCGGAACGTTTTTCGGCCATGTCGGCAAACCTGCCGGTGGCGCCATCCGCGTCGGCGATACGGTCGACGCGAGCGTGGACGGCGAACGCCGGCAGTCGATCGTGCTCAACCATTCGGCGACGCACCTGTTGCACGCCGCACTGCGCAAGCTGCTTGGCGAACACGTGACTCAGAAAGGCTCACTGGTCGCGCCGGATCGCCTGCGATTCGATTTCGCGCACTTCCAGCCGATCGCGCCTGCGCAGCTTGCGCAGATCGAGTCGATGGTGAATGCCGAGATCCGTCGCAACGTCGAAACCGAAGTGCACCAGATGGGCATGCAGGAAGCGCTGGATTTCGGCGCGATGGCGCTGTTCGGCGAGAAGTACGGCGAGAACGTGCGCGTGTTGAAGATGGGCGATTTCTCGACCGAACTCTGCGGCGGTACGCACGTGCACCGCACCGGCGACATCGGCGTATTCAAGTTGCTCGGCGAGTCCGGCGTTGCTGCTGGCGTGCGCCGCATCGAGGCGGTGACCGGGCAGGGCGCGCTCGACCACATCGCGCATGAGGAACACCGGTTGATCCAGCTCGCGCGAATGCTTGGCGGCGGCGTCGGCGATGCAGAGGACAAGCTGCGCCAGTTGATCGAACGCCAGAAGAAAGCCGAACGCGAACTCGATCAACTCAAATCGAAGGCGAACGCCGGCGCCGCGAGCGACCTGGCTGCGTCCGCGCAGCAAGTCGGTGCGATCCGCCTCGTCGCTGCGCGCCTCGAAGGCGTGGATGCCAAGGCGTTGCGTGAGAGCGTGGACCAACTCAAGCAGCAACTCGGCGACGCGGTGATCGTCCTCGCATCGGTTGCCGATGGCCGTGCAACGCTGATAGCGGGAGTGCACGGAAAAGCGCTCGAACGGATCAAGGCCGGCGAATTGCTCGCGCACATCGCCGCGCAGATTGGCGGCAAGGGCGGCGGCCGAGCCGATCTTGCGCAGGGCGGTGGCGAGGACGGCGCGGCATTGCGTGCGGCGCTGGACGGCGTGGGTGGCTGGGTCACTGAACGGCTCGCGTCGTAGGCCATCGGTCATGGGTCCGTTTCGTTGCGCCTGAACGACGCGGTGATACCATCGTCTCAGTCCAACCTGATTGCGGCGGCAACGGCCGCTCGCACTTTGCAATATCAGGATTGCAACCCCGGGAAGGACGCCGGGGAAGGAGAGGAAGATGTTGATCTTGACCCGCCGAGTGGGTGAGACCTTGATGATTGGTGATTCGGTGACGGTGACTGTGCTCGGGGTGAAGGGCAACCAGGTGCGCATCGGCATCACGGCGCCGAAAGACGTCGCCGTGCATCGCGAGGAAATTTTCCAGCGCATCCATCGCGACGATGCTGCGCCGGGTGGACTGCATTCGGTCGACGGGAGCGGCAGTGGCGAACATTCCGGTTTACCCGCGAAGACTTAGCCGGTATCCTTCGCGTCCGGTCTGCCGCGACGTCGTCGCTCGCAGCCCGCGCCCGCAAGCCGCCAGCGACAACGCTGGTCATGCTTTCGAACTGCCAAGGCAGCAGGTCAGCGGGTTTCAGATCCAAGGAATCCGGAGAGATGCCCGAGAGGCCGAAGGGGCTCCCCTGCTAAGGGAGTATCGGGTTAATAGCCTGATCGAGGGTTCGAATCCCTCTCTCTCCGCCACATATGCAAACGGCCCCGATCGGGGCCGTTTGCATATGTGGCGGAGAGAGAGGATCTGGATGCGAACCCTGGTTCGACTGATCGGCAGGACTGCCGATCAGCACGACGAAGCCGCCCGCAGGGCGAAGGCCATGGATGGCCTGAGTGCAACCCTCGCGAAAGCCGTCGGTTTTCAGCTCCGGCACCTCTGCAGGGTCGCCCGCAGGGCGGGGCCATGGCTTGCTGGCCCCCCGCGAAACGCGGTGGGCCCCATGGATGGACTGAGCATGCTTCTCGCGAGTTGCGATGGTCGGCTACGGTCGCGTGGCTTGCAACAGACAGCGACAGAGACTGAAGACAGCGCGCGTTCCAGGGATTTCTCGCAAGATCATCACTTCACCGTTGACGCGGCCCCGCGCCATCTTCATAATTAGAAGTTCAGTGCGCCCGTAGCTCAGCTGGATAGAGTACCTGGCTACGAACTAGGTGGTCGGGAGTTCGAATCTCTCCGGGCGCACCACAGTGCCGGCACGGGTGCTTCGGCACCCTTTCTTGTCTGCGGTGGCGGTTTTTGCCGATGCGGACACCGCGCTTCATGATGCGCGACATCGTGCGGCGATCGATCGCGGGGTATAGCGCAGTCTGGTCGCGCGCCTGCGTTGGGAGCAGGATGTCGGGGGTTCGAATCCCTCTACCCCGACCAGTTCCAGGACTGTCGCAATTCGAGGTTCCCGCGACGGTTGCGACAGATGTCCGGGTTGCGTAGCCGCCGGTATAGTTCACGCTGGCGCCCGTAGCTCAACGGATAGAGCACCGGCCTTCTAAGCCGGTGGTTACAGGTTCGATTCCTGTCGGGCGCGCCAGCCCAGCAGGCAAGTTGCCGGATGGTGGATGCAGCTCGGTTGGTCGAATGCACGGCGTTCGCGACAGTCCGGTGGATGGTCGCGCTGCGGATTCGGGGGAGGCAGTGATGCCGACCGTAGGGCGTCCAGGGACGGAAACAAGGCGCAATGACGTTCAATGGTGGATGTAGCTCAGTTGGTTAGAGCATCGGATTGTGATTCCGAGGGTCGCGGGTTCAAATCCCGTCTTCCACCCCAGTTCCCGGATGCGGCATAATGCCCCGTCCGCTGCCGTAGCGGCAGGAATGATGACGGGCCGTTAGCTCAGTTGGTAGAGCAGTTGACTCTTAATCAATAGGTCGTAGGTTCGAATCCTACACGGCCCACCAATTCCTTCCTGCAGACTCGGCAGCCGCGCGGCATCGCGAAAGTGGCGAAACTGGTAGACGCGCTGGATTTAGGTTCCAGTGGGGCAACCCTTGAGAGTTCGAGTCTCTCCTTTCGCACCATCACGTGCCTGCGCGAAGCCCAATGCTGCGCTATTAGCACGCGCCCGTTATCTGCGCGCCAACAGGAGTCGTCATGCAAGTTTCGGTTGAAAACGTAAGCAATCTCGAGCGCAAGATCACCGTCAGCATGCCGGTCGACCGGCTGCAGTCGATCGCCGGTTCGCGGCTGAGCGAAATCGCGCGGACAGCCCGCATCAAGGGTTTCCGCCCGGGCAAGGTGCCGGCGAAGATCATTGAGCAACGCTATGGCGCGCAGGTGCGCAACGAGGTATTCGGCGACCTGGTGCGCGAGAGCTTCGACGAAGCCGTGCGCAAGGAAAACCTGCGTCCGGCCGGCCAGCCGCAGATCCAGCCGACCGAGGCCGAGGAAGGACAATTGGGCTATGTGGCCACGTTCGAGGTGGTCCCCGAGTTCGGCACGATCGATGTGGATGGACTGCAGATCGTGCGCCCGACGTCCGAGGTGCTCGACTCCGATATCGACCACATGATCGAGACGCTGCGCCTGCAGCGCCGCAGCTGGAACCCGGTCGAGCGCGCCGCGCAGACCGGCGACCTGGTGATGGTCGAGACCGTGACCCTTACCGATGGCGTGCGTGTGCCAGCCGAGGGTGTCGAGCGGGCCGCGACGGTTCTGGGATCGGGCATGCTCGATCGCGAACTCGAGGCGCAGCTTGTCGGCAAGAACGCCGGCGACGACCTTGCGCTCGAACTGAACTATCCGCCGGACTGGAGCGACGCGGCCCTCGCCGGCAAGAATGCGAAGGTCGAAGCGCATGTCGTGCGGGTGTCCGAGCCGCACCTGCCAGAACTCGACGCGGACTTCATCCGTACTTTCGGCATCCGCAGCGGCGATGCCGAGCAGTTCCGCAAGGAAGTGCGCAGCAATCTCGAGCGCGAACTCAAGGGCGCCCTGATGGCGCGCTTGCGCGCCGAAGTGCTGGACAAGCTGATCGGGCAGCACGCGCATGTCGAACTGCCGGCGCGGCTGATCGAAAGCGAAGCGCGCGGTCAGGCGCGGCAGGCCGAGCAGCAGGCCCTTGAATCCGGCCAGGCGAATCCGCACATCCCCTTCGAGGGTTTCCTGCCGGTGGCGCGGATGCGGGTCGCGACGGTGTTGCTGGTCAATGAAGTGGCCAGGCAGAACAACATCAAGCTCGATCCGGCGCGGGTCAACGAAATGCTCACGCTGATCGCCTCGACGTACGAGGAACCCAAGCAGGTGCTGGACCTGTACCGCAACAACCCGCGCATGATGACCGAATTGCAGTCGCGGGTGATGGAGGAACAGGTGATCGACTGGATCGCCATGAAGGCGCAGGCGACCGAGCATCACCTGGGTTTTGCGGACGCAATGCAGCAACGTCGCGGCTGACGGAAAGGCAAGATCGGGATCCGAGGCAGGATGCCGAGGCGCGCAGCAAACGCGTAGCGTGTGTTGCGTCGGAGTCGAGTCCGGACATGTGCCGGATTCGGCGAGCGCTGATTCGGCCCCGGATGGGCCGATATCAATGCAATCAAATAAAGCGAGCAAAGCGAGTGATCCCGACCAAGAATCTCAATCTGGTGCCGATGGTGGTCGAACAGACCAGCCGCGGCGAGCGCGCGTACGACATCTATTCGCGCCTGCTGAAAGAGCGCGTGATCTTCATGGTCGGCCCGATCGACGATTACGTGGCCAACGTGATCGTCGCGCAGATGCTGTTCCTCGAGGCCGACAATCCCGAGAAGGACATCAGCCTGTACATCAACTCGCCGGGTGGCATCGTCACGGCGGGCATGGCGATCTACGACACCATGCAGTTCATCAAGCCCGACATCAGCACGATCTGCGTCGGCCAGGCGGCCAGCATGGGTTCGTTGCTGCTCGCGGCCGGCACGCACGGCAAGCGTTATGCGTTGCCGAATTCGCGGGTGATGATCCATCAGCCGCTCGGCGGTTTCCAGGGTCAGGCGACCGACATCGAGATCCATGCGCGCGAGATCCTGTCGCTGAAGGTCAAGCTCAACGAGATCCTGGCCAAGCACACCGGCCAGTCGGTCGAGACGATCGCCCGCGATACCGACCGCGACAATTTCAAGAGCGCCGAGGAATCCAAGGCCTACGGAATCATCGACCAGGTGATCGCGCGGCGCGCCGACGAGACGATCCAGTCGTCCTGATCGCCTCGATTGACGTGCGGATCCGCCAGAATTCACAGTTTCCAGCGACACCAGCGCCCGCGCCAGACCTTGGTGCGGGCTATGCTATCCTGCCGATGAACCTCCGATTCGGAGAGCGAGAAGCATGAGCGAAGACCGTCCAGGCCGTACCAGCGACAGCGGCAAGATCCTCTATTGCTCCTTCTGCGGCAAGAGCCAGCACGAGGTCCGCAAGCTCATCGCGGGTCCGAGCGTGTTCATCTGCGATGAATGCGTCGAGCTGTGCAACGACATCATCCGCGAAGAGCTCGAGGAAAAGGCCCAGGCTTCCGGCAGCCACCTGCCGAAGCCGCGCGAGATCATGGATGTGCTCGACCAGTACGTGGTCGGCCAGCCGCGCGCGAAGAAAACACTGTCGGTGGCGGTCTACAACCACTACAAGCGCATCGAGAGCCGCAGCAAGAACGACGATATCGAGCTGTCGAAGTCGAATATCCTGCTGGTCGGTCCGACCGGTTCAGGCAAGACCCTGCTCGCCGAGACGCTCGCGCGCCTGCTCAACGTGCCGTTCACGATCGCTGATGCGACGACGCTGACCGAAGCCGGCTACGTCGGCGAGGACGTCGAGAACATCATCCAGAAGCTGCTGCAGAAGTGCGACTACGACGTCGAGAAAGCGCAGACGGGCATCGTCTATATCGACGAGATCGACAAGATCTCGCGCAAGTCCGAGAACCCGTCGATCACCCGCGACGTGTCGGGCGAAGGCGTCCAGCAGGCTCTGTTGAAGCTCATCGAGGGCACAGTCGCATCAGTGCCGCCGCAGGGCGGACGCAAGCATCCGCAGCAGGAATTCCTGCAGGTCGACACCCGCAACATCCTGTTCATCTGCGGCGGCGCGTTCGCGGGTCTGGAGAAAATCGTCCAGCAACGCAGCACCGACGCCGGCGGCATTGGCTTCGGGGCGAAGGTCAAGAGCCAGTCGAAGAAGACCGAGATCGGCCGCCTGCTCGCGGATGTGGAGCCCGAGGATCTGATCAAGTTCGGCCTGATCCCGGAATTCGTCGGCCGCCTGCCGGTCGTGGCGACGCTCGAGGAACTCGACGAAGCCGCGCTGGTGAAGATCCTCACCCAGCCGAAAAATGCGATCAGCAAGCAGTTCAAGAAGCTGTTCGACATGGAAGGCGTGGAACTGGAACTGCGTCCGGAGGCCCTGGCAGCGGTCGCGCGCAAGGCGCTCAAGCGCAAGACCGGAGCGCGCGGGCTGCGCACGATCCTCGAATCGGTGCTGCTCGACACGATGTACGAGCTTCCGTCGCTCGAGAACGTCACCAAGGTCGTGGTCGACGAATCCGTGATCGAGCACCAGACCGAGCCGTACCTGATCTACAGCAACACGGCAGAGCCCAAGCGCGCAGCCTCCTCCGAATGACGGCCGCCGGGCTTGGCCCGGCCGTGCCGCGATCGTCGCCACCGAACATAAGTCGCTGTTTCCACAAGGGTCCGGAAACGGCGGCATGCGCGCGCGCGCGGGACGCTTGCAAGCTCGCACGGCCAGCCCCATAACCTGCGCATGGGCGCTTCCCGCGCCGCAGGAGTTTCCAGATGGCGACGATCCAACCGACCCGCGTCGATCTGCCGGTGCTGCCGCTGCGCGACGTGGTGGTGTACCCGCACATGGTCATCCCGCTGTTCGTCGGCCGCGACCGCTCGGTGCGCGCGCTCGAGATGGCGATGGAAGCCGACAAGCAGATCCTGCTGGTCGCGCAGAAAAGCCCCGACATCGACGAACCTGGTGCGAAAGACCTGTACGAGATGGGCACGCTCGCGCAGGTACTGCAATTGCTGAAGCTGCCCGACGGCACGATCAAAGTGCTGGTCGAGGGCACCGCACGCGTTCGGCTGCGCGCCTGCAGCGAACGCGATGGCGTGCTGACGGCCGTCGCCGACGTGCTCGAGTCGGAAGTCTCCAGCGAGGAGCGCGAGGTCGAAGTCACCGCGCGCTCGCTGACCACCCAGTTCGAGCAGTACCTCAAGACCAACCGCAAGCTTCCGCCCGAGTTGCTCGCGACGATCAACGGCATCAGCGACCCGAGCCGCCTTGCCGACACCGTCGCGGCGCATATCGGAGTGCGCCTGTCGGAGAAGCAGAAACTGCTGGAAACGCTCGATGTCGCCGCGCGGCTCGAACTGCTGATCGGTTACGTCGAAGGCGAGATCGATGTGCAGCAACTCGAGAAGCGCATCCGCGGCCGGGTGAAGTCGCAGATGGAGAAAAGCCAGCGCGAGTACTACCTGAACGAGCAGATGAAGGCGATCCAGAAGGAGCTCGGCGAAGGCGACGATGCGCCGAACGAACTCGACGAACTCGCGCGCAAGATCGCGGCCGCAGGCATGCCCAAGACGGTCGAGGCGAAGGCGAAGGCCGAGCTCAACAAGCTCAAGCAGATGTCGCCGATGTCGGCCGAATCCACCGTCGTGCGCAATTACCTCGACTGGATGGTCGGCGTGCCCTGGAAGAAGCGCAGCAAGGTGCGTAAGGACCTCAAGGTCGCGCTCGACGTGCTCGACGCTGACCATTTCGGGCTGGAGAAGGTCAAGGAACGCATCCTCGAGTACCTCGCGGTGCAGAGCCGCGTGAAGAACATGAAGGGCGCGATCCTGTGCCTGGTCGGGCCTCCCGGCGTCGGCAAGACGTCGCTCGGCCAGAGCGTCGCGAAGGCGACCAACCGCAAGTTCGTGCGCATGTCGCTCGGCGGCGTAAGGGATGAAGCAGAGATCAGGGGGCATCGCCGCACTTATATCGGGTCGATGCCGGGACGAATCCTGCAGAACCTTTCCAAGGTCGGCACGCGCAATCCGCTGTTCGTGCTCGACGAGATCGACAAGATGTCGATGGACTTTCGCGGCGATCCGTCGTCGGCGCTGCTCGAGGTGCTCGATCCGGAACAGAACCATTCCTTCAGCGACCACTACCTCGAAGTCGATTTCGACCTGTCCGAAGTGATGTGGATCGCGACCGCGAACTCGCTGAACATCCCGAGCGCGCTGCTCGACCGCATGGAAGTCATCCGCATTCCCGGCTACACCGAGGACGAGAAACTCAACATCGCGATGCGTTACCTGTTGCCGAAGCAGGTCAAGGCGAACGGATTGAAGGATGGCGAGCTGAAGGTCAGCGAGGGTGCGCTGCGCGACATCGTGCGTTACTACACGCGCGAATCGGGCGTGCGCAACCTCGAGCGCGAGATCTCGAAGATCTGCCGCAAGGTGATCAAGGAGATCGCGCTGGAAGGTCCGAAGGCGTCGAAGAAAGTTGCCGCCAAAGCCGGCGCGAAGAAGGACTCCGCTAAGCAGGTCACGCCGAAGAACCTCGAGCATTTCCTCGGCGTGCGCCGCTACGATTTCGGTCGCGCCGAAGAGCACAACGAAGTCGGACTCGTCACCGGCCTTGCGTGGACCGAGGTCGGCGGCGAACTGCTGCAGATCGAAGCCACGCTGGTGCCCGGCAAGGGCCAGATGATCCTCACCGGCAAGCTCGGCGAAGTGATGCAGGAATCGGTCAAGGCCGCGCATTCGGTCGTGCGCGCGCGTGCCGAATCGCTGGGACTGGACCAGGACTTCCACCAGAAGCTCGACTTCCACCTGCACGTGCCCGAAGGCGCCACGCCGAAGGATGGGCCGAGCGCCGGCATCGCGATGGCGACGGCGCTCGTGTCCGCCTTGTCGAAAGTACCCGTGCGCGCCGATGTCGCGATGACCGGCGAGATTACCTTGCGCGGCCGGGTGCTGCCGATCGGCGGACTGAAGGAAAAATTGCTCGCGGCGTTGCGCGGCGGCATCCACACCGTGATCATCCCGGAGGAAAACCGCAAGGATCTCGCCGAGATCCCGCGCAACGTCACCCAGGGCATGCGCATCATCCCGGTGCGCTGGATCGACGAAGTGCTTGACATCGCATTGGAGAGGCCGCTCGTGCCGCGTTCGCCGCCCGCCGCGCCGGAGGCCACCGAGGCGGAGGCTGCCGCAGCGAAAACCGATGCGTTGCGTACGCATTGAGAACATCCGGATTTTCGAGCACGCATCCGCAGAACATGTCAATCGGCACAACGGCATGGATCGCTGAAAACCGCGCCATTACTTGCTCTGACGTGTTGCGTGCTACAACAGGCGCTGGTATAAATCGTTTCGACCGCAACGCGATGCCAACGGGCGTTTGCTGCGGCACAGGTCAATCGGACATGCAGGGGACTACGGCATGTCTGGATTGGAACGAATCGCGGGTCCTATTGCCCAGGAGTTACTAAATGAACAAGGCTGATTTCGTTGCAGCGGTTGCCGAATCCGCAGAGCTGTCCAAGGCCGATGCCGGCCGCGCCGTCGATGCGATGGTCGAGACCGTTACCAAGGCCCTCAAGAAAGGCGACACCGTGACGCTGGTCGGTTTCGGCACCTTTTCGATCCGCAAGCGCGCTGCACGCACGGGCCGCAATCCGCGTACCGGCGACACCATCAAGATCAAGGCTTCGAAGAATCCGGCGTTCAAGGCTGGCAAGGCCCTCAAGGATGCCGTAAACTAAGCACATGCGGTCCCCTCCGCGAGAAGTCCGGTCATCCTTGACTTGACTCCTCAAAAGGTCGCCACAGGGTGCTTAGCTCAGTGGTAGAGCGTCGCCCTTACAAGGCGAGGGTCGGGGGTTCGAAACCCTCAGCACCCACCAAACGCTGACATGTCGCTCACTAACGCATTGCCCGCGCTACCTGTGCGGGCGATAGCGGTGTATCGGAACAGGTTGCGCAGCTGCAGTTCCATGCAGCACGAGTCAAACGCGGAGTGGTAGTTCAGTTGGTTAGAATGCTGGCCTGTCACGCCGGAGGTCGCGGGTTCGAGTCCCGTCCACTCCGCCATTTACCCAAGGGCGCCGCAAGGCGCCCTTGTTTTTTTGAAGCACATGGATGTGCAAATGTCGCGGAAGGCAGGACGCCGGTAGCGACTGAAGCACATGGATGTGCAAATGTCGCGGAAGGCAGGATGCCGGGAG
>JBBQHA010000045.1:0-21220 GCA_038323475.1 Lysobacterales bacterium | reverse complement strand
GGCGGTTCGATTCCGTCCCCGGCCACCAATGAATTCAAGGGATTGCAGAGATGCAGGCCCTATTTATTTTTGGGCGTGTAAGTCAGATGTAAGGCTGGCCCATTGACCAGCGCCGATGAGGCAGGCCACGGCCCCGGCGATCATGGAAACCACTCGCCAGCGTCGGAAGTGGCTCAGTGCGTCTGTCCGGTGCATTGGAATTCAACCGCGACGCTGCGGGCAGTGCATCCGAATTGGTTGCTGGCGTTGCACACGACAGACTGCGATCCGAAAGGCACTGCGCCAGAGTACCCCCACGCCAGACACCGCTGTGTCGCCAAATCCAGCGCCTGTTGCTTATCGGCTTGGACGTCGCGCACGTTGCTCAGACGGTGGGTTAGCTTGACCGTCGCATCGGCCTTGCTGCCGCCAGCCGCGACCCATTCGACGGTTGCCGTCCGGCATCCCGAAAGCAACAGCACGCCAAGGACTAGTCCTCCCAACTTCCGATCCATCGCACTCTCCCGATGATCTGAATACTGCCGCGTTTCGCGTCCATGCGGCGTGGCTTGCTGACCCACTGCAGGATGCGGCAGTCCCGACGGGACCGTCAAGCAGGCCACAGCGGCTAGGCAAAATCGGGAAAAATAGCCTCCTCGCGCATGCACTAAGTCCTCGTTCGCGCTGATCATCCGCACGGCGCTTGCCCTGGCATGGCGCTGCACGCGAACCGAATTCGCATTCTCATCGCGGCGTCGGCAGTTCGGCGAAACCGGCCGCCAGACATGCACGGCAGGGTGGTCACTGCAGGCGTGATCGGTCGAAGCTCGATACGTCGAACTCGATCTCGTGCGTGCCTTCCCCGAAAAACGTCGCCTCGATGCGGATGCGTTTCGTACCATTCAATTGCTTCAGCAGCGCCTCGGCGTCGTGCAGGGAAAGGGCCGTCGTCGAATCGCTGTCGGGAACCGAGCCGGTGAACATTACTGGAGGACGATCGTCGAATCGCACGCGCACCGGGCAGGCATCGGCATCGCACACGAACTGTCCCTCGGTGATGATCAACAACGCCTCGTGCTTGCCATCGTCCGTGTCGCGAAGGGCCAGCATCACGTCCTGGTCGCCGGCATAGGGCGACTTGAAGTCCAGCTTGTTGGCGGAAACCATGGTGGCCGATCGCTTCTCCTTGCCCGTCATCGGGTCCATGTCGCTGTCGTAGACCCATGTGTTCGAACCCAGCGCTTCGGATGAGGATTCGGCTTGGGGCATTCCTGCGGCAAGTGCTGCGGGTGGCGCGGGCGGCGTTGCCGCTGCCGATGAGTCGACCGCGCTGTCGCGCGTGATCGCCACATACACCGCCACCCCGAGCACGACCAGCATCAGCACCGACGTCACCACGATCGCAGTGCGGGACTTCCGCACTTCCGCGCCACAGTACGGGCACGTGTCGGCGTTGCCGTCGAATTTCCTGGCGCACGCCTTGCATTTGGTCATTGGCGAATCCTCGTTGCCATGCCGGCAGCCGTGGAAACGCTGCGGGATTGGGTTTCGTTGCCCGGTCCCGGGATCTCGATGGCTGCATTCAACATGTGCTGCGCCCGAAAGATGGAGGCTTCAATCCAGCTACGTGACCTCGCGGCAACCCGATGACCAAATACGCGCTTCGTGATCGTGCGTTCAAGTCAGGCACACGACGTACGTGCGACGCTTCGGCCAAGGCGCACGATGCGCCTGGATCAGCAGAGGATCAGTTGCGGGAGGCGAGAAGGAAATGGAAGCCACGTCCGCTACGAGGTGTCGTCAAGAAGTTCGGCCTGCCCGTCGCATGTTTCGCCTGCGTCGTATGGGTGGCGGCTATGTCCGTCATCTTCTTCAACATGCCGCAGCGCAATTCCGGTACCGCAACGTTGCTCGTGGCTGTCGCTACAGCCATGCTGTTTCCATGGGTCGGCATGGTCTTGGCCTTGCTGCGCCGCCTTGCAAGCAAACGTGCCGCTCCTGAAGTCCCGACCGTTGAAGCAGATCTTCGCAACGACCGGGAAGATGGCGCGAACGATCCCGACCGGCCGACCTCCTGGCTAGTCGGAGAGTTCGCCGACGTTGTCCGGCGCGACGATGCCCTGTGAACCGAGGATGCCGAGCATCCTGTTCCGCACATGTTCGATGTCGGCGGGTCCAGCGCTCGCTTCGATCGCATCGGCCTGCCCAGCGAACACGACCCAGAGATCCTCGTGGTCGGCATCGTTCATGATGAGCATGCGCAGGTCGCGCTCCAGCTCGTCAAGCATCGTGTCGAGTTCGATCCGGCTGCTGGCCATGGGCACTCTCGTGTCTGCGATTTCCGCAGCATAGCGAAAGCCGCGCGACTTCGGGTGTGCCCCGGCATCGAGCGCACACGTACGCATGTGGAGCCGACGGCGCGGCCATGCCATGCAGGATGCCGCGCAGGCGAACCGGCGCGACACCCCTTGCCCCGTCGTCTCGCTTACTTGGTCGGGGCTGGCGTCGGCTCGGCTGCCGGCGCGGCCATCGCGTGCTTCATGGCCATGTGGTGGTGGCGGTGGTGGTGATGCCGGTGGTGATGGCGACGCATGTGATGGTGCATGTGGTGATGCATCGCCATCGGCGCGGCGGCATCGGCGCTGTGCATCGGGGCGGCCATCTGGTCGCCCTTCGCTGCGGCCGGTGCGGGATCAGGATCGGCAAATGCGAAGCCGGAAATTGCGGACAGTGCGAGCGCGAGCAGGGTGATACGGACCTTCATGGAAAACTCCTCTTGGGTAGACAATCGGCGTCGGAGAACGATACCCCGGCGTGAGCGCAACCATGCACCACGCCCGTTCGGTGCCTGCTGGCCGGAACATGACGGAAAATTCATCATCGCTGCGCGATCGAATGACACTGACAGTGCGGACGGGACGCGTAAATGGCGGATGAACGCGTTTGCGCAACGGCGTTTTCGACGGGTCGGCATTCAGCCGGATTGCGATGTGATGCGCGTGCGTGGGGTCGGATGCTCGCTGGCACACGCATCGACCCCGGCCTGTCCACCCGGTTCTTCACGCCACGGAGTTCGCCATGTTCGCCACCCGCCATCTGAGTTCCGCAATCGCTACCGCGCTCCTGTTCGCATTCGCGCCATTGGCCTGGGCGCAGGATGCGGCCTCCGACCCACCCGATCGCGTCGTGCGGCTCGCCTATCAATCCGGCGACGTCGAGTTCGCGCCGGCCGGCGACGACAACTGGGGCGCGGCCGACGTCAATCGTCCACTGGTCACCGGCGACCGTCTCGAAACCGGGCGCGACGGGCGTATCGCGCTCGAACTCGGCGATGCCAGCGTGCGGGTCGACAACGGCAGCGCGTTCAACCTGCTCGATCTCGACAGCGATACCGCCCAGTTCGAACTCTCGCAAGGCGCGTTGAACCTGCGCGTGCGTCGGCTTGCAGCCGGCCAGAACTACGAAGTGGATACCCCGACCATCGCCTTCGTCGCCGACCAGCCCGGCAACTACCGGGTCGATATCGCGCCCGATGGAGACGGCAGCATGGTCACCGTGTTCGCCGGTTCCGGAACCGTCTACGGCGAAGACGGCGTCAGCAAGCAGGTCGTCGGCGGACACTCCTATCGTTTCGGCGACTCGCGGCTTGCGAGCGTGAGCGTGCTCGGAATTCCCGCGCCGGATGCATTCGACCGCTTCAACGCCGCACGCGATGGCCGCTACGAGCATTCGATCTCGCGCCGCTATGTGTCCGAGGACGTGATCGGCTACGACGACCTCGATGAATACGGCGACTGGAGTCCTTCGGCCGACTACGGCGCGGTGTGGTACCCGACCCGCGTGGCGCGCAACTGGGCGCCCTATCACGACGGCCACTGGGCATGGATCGATCCGTGGGGCTGGACCTGGGTGGACAACGCGCCGTGGGGCTTTGCACCCTCGCATTACGGTCGCTGGGCCTATATCGGACACCGCTGGGGCTGGGTGCCGTGCCACTCGCGCGAACGCTCGATCTATGCGCCGGCGCTGGTCGCGTTCTTCGGCGGTTCGCATTTCTCGATCGCGATCAATCTCGGCGGCGGCGAACCGGTCGGCTGGTTCCCGCTCGGCCCGCGCGACGTCTATCAGCCGCCATACCGGGTGACGCGCAACTACTTCACCAACATCAACGTGACCAATGTGCGCGTCGTCAACAACACGACGGTCATCAACAACATCTACAACAACTACAGCTCGAACAGGCCCGGTCCGCCGATCCGCTACAACAACCGCGATGTGCCCGGCGCGGCGACGGTGGTGCCACGGAATGTATTCACCGGCGCCCGCCCGGTCGCTGGCGCCGCACTTCCGGTCAGGCCGAAGGACCTCGCCGATGCGCAGGTCACCCCGATCGTGCGCGTCCCGCCGAATGCCGCGAGTCTGGGCATCAGGCCGGGCACGCACCCGGGTCTTCCGATGCAGCGCTTCGAGCGCCCGATCGTCGTGCGGCATGCGCCACCGGCGCCGTCCGTCCCGTTCGCGGAACGCATCCGGGTGATCGCGAACCAGGGCGGCGCGCCACTCGCGCCGACGCAGCTGCGCGACCTGCGCCGCGAACGTGCAAGCGAACAACATGCGCCGACGCGTGTCGTGGTCGCGGCGCCTGGTGGTGGAGCGGTGAATCCGGCGCGGCCCGACAATCGCGCGGACCGGATCCGCCCCGTCGCGCCGGGCGCGCCGATGCGCGCGGGTGCGGACACCGGACCGACCGCCGCACCGCGGCCCGTGCGCACAGGCGAACTGCCTTCGGCGCGCTTCGCGCATCCGCGTCCAGGCAGTCCGGCGGCGCAGCCGGTGATGGACCAGGGCGGGAATCCGGCTGCTGCGAATGGCAACACCGGAATCGTGCCGCCGCGCATGCGTGCAGGAGCCGATGCTCCGCAGGACACGGTTCCAGTCCCGAATGGCGAACGTCCGATGCAAGCCTCGCGTGATCCGGCGATGGACAACGCGAGTCAGGCACGGCAGCGCGGGTTCGTCCGCGCGCCACGCGCGGATGCGCAAGCTCCCCTACCGCAGGATGCGCGGGAGCGGTCGCCGCAAGAGGACGCGCCGGCCATGCGGCAGGATGTCGCTGGCGGGCAGGACTCCGGGCAAAGTTCCGATCAGCCGCGCGGACAGCGGCGCATGCCGCGCGTCGAGCCCACCCAGGACGTCGTCCGTGAACCACGCGGGCGGCCAGCGCCGATCGAGCAGCCGCGCGTCATGCGCGAACCGCTGCAGCGCCGCGAACCGCCCGTACAACGCATCGACGCTCCACGCATCGAGCCGCAGCGTGTCGAGCCCCGCGAACCGCGCGTCGTGCCGCAGCAGCGTCCGCAGGGGGACCTGCGCCCACGCGTCGAAAGGCCAGCGAAGGAGCCCGTGGAGAAAGAGAAGAAGAACGACGAGCAGGACCATCATTGATCGGTCCGGCTGGGAGGCGCGCGATCGCGGTCATTCCGCAACGTGCGCCTCCGGTTCGACGTCGGCTAGTTGACCGTCAGGTTGACGGTCTTGATTACGCCCAGGTAAGTCGCGGAAATCGTCACGACAGTCGGCGTCGCCACTGGGTGCGCGGTGATGGTGAACGATACGGACATGGCGCTGACCGGTACGCCGACGCTCGAAACGACTTTCGCGACCGCATAGTTCGAACTCGTCAACGTGACATGTGCGCCCCCAGACGGCGGCTTTCCGTTCAACGTCACCGTGCCCGTCGCGGTACCTGTACCAGGAATGGAATTCGGATTCGCGCTGATGGAAATCAGGGCCGCCGGATTGAGGTTCGCGTTCGTCGCCTTCGACACGCCTGCATAGGTCGTCGTGATCGTGCCTGATGTCGACGCCGACACGCCGTTCGAGTAGATCGGGAAAGTCGCCGTTGTCGCGCCGGCCGGGACCAAGACAGTCGCATGCGAAATCAGCGGAGCTGTCGCCGTCAAAGTGACGACCGCGCCAGATCCTGTCGCCGGCGCGCTCAGCGTCGCAGTCCCGGTGATCGTATTGCCTCCCACGACCGTTTTGGGCGAAACGGTCACGCCCGCGAGGTGCGGCGGAGCCGCGGTCGGCTTCCAGCCCAGCTTGACCACCTCGAAGTCGCTCGCGCTGAGCGCCCCGAATGCGGGGTTGAGTACATCGTTGTCCCAGTGGGTGTCGTAGGTGCCGCTGATGTACATGTCGGAGCCGTTGTCGGCGACGATCAGCCCGTAGGTCTTCATCGCTCGGAAAATCTTCTGCATCTGCGGCGTGAAACCGGAAATGTCCGTGCCGGCCTTGAGCCGCAGGCGCGCGCCCATAGGCAGCGCGCCGGAGGTGGATCCCGCGTTGTGCGACGCCGGGAACACATAGCCGTTGCTCGAACGCACCGTCACCCGGAACGCATGCTTGATGTCGGTGACGCTGGTGCCGTAGGCGTTGAAGACTTCGTCGTAACGCACCAGCCCGGGGAAGATCGCCAGGCCGGCGGCGTCTGCCGAGGTCCAGCCGACGGGGCGGCGGTCGTTCTTGTTCATGTCGAAGAACGCGCCCGATCCAGCCTGCCACTGCGCGCCGTCGTACCAGACGTTGTAGAGCTCGTAGAGGTACTTGTTGTCGCGATCGATGATCAGCAGGTGGCGATCCGCGCCGCTGCGCTCGTCGACGTTACCGGGCGATCCGCCTTCGACCCAGTGTTCCGTGGTGGCCGCTTGCAGCGGGACCGGATAGAACGGGATGCTCTGGCCGGTGCTGTGGTTGACGCCGTCGCTCTGGTTGCCATACAGGACGAAGTCGACCGCGAGTTTCGCCGGCGCGCTGGCGCCCGTTCCGTCCACCACCACGTAGGGGAAACCGTAGACCGCGACACTGCCGGGCGATTCGTCGCCGCCGAAGTCCGGATGCAGGTGGCGGGTGCCGCCATTGTTGATGAACGCGATGTAGTTCGCCGAATTCGTATCGACCGGAGCAGTGCTGATGTCGGTATTCCACCAGTTCGTCGCCGGGAATTCAGGCACCGGCTGCGGCAGTGGGCCGCCTTCGACGGAACCGACGCCGGCGGCCTGCGCACCGCCCGCGAGCACGAACAGCAAGGACGCGCAAAAGGCGCGCAAGCGCTGCCCGGGGTGACGGACAAGTGGATCGATACGGTTCATGGACGACTCCGACGCCTGTGCACGGCGGTTGATTGGCTCGCAACTCCGGCGCGTCGCCGATGCCACGGCGACGCGCCCCTGCCCCCAAGGCGCCCCTCGAACCTAGCACCGGACACCTCGACAAAGTGCGAACTTCGTCAAGGAATTCGCGTCCGGCTGAATGCGGATGGAAGGGCGCAGCGAGGTTTTCGACCTCTGCCACGCGCCTCCGGGGCGGCCTGTTATTCTTCGGCGACTCCATACGCCTGCGGATGCCGACCATGCGACTCGTCCGATTCCCCGCTTGCATCGCGGCCATCGCGCTGCTCCTGGCCGGCTGCGGCGAGGGCCCGCCACGCAAGAACATCTTTCCGCCGCGCGCAAGCATCCAGCAGTTGTCCGTACAGGCCGACGGCAGCTGGAAACTGCAGTTGCGGCTGCAGAACTTCAGCAATGTGTCGACCACCTTCGACAAGGTCGAGGCCAGGATCGAGATCGCCGGAACCGATGCCGGCAACGTCACCGTCTCGCCCGCGATGCGGGTCGGCCCGGAATCGGCCGACCTCGTCGATGCCAGTCTCAAGCCGGCGCCGGATGCCGCGGCGAAGATCGCCGCGCTGCGCGGCGGCGGGAACGTGCGCTACAAACTGAGCGGACGCATCGTCACCACCGATCCCAACGGCGACCATCCCTATGCGTTCGAAAGCCAACTCAGCCCCGTGCCCGGCCTCGCCGGCGTGCTGCGCTGAGCGGCTCGGCGACACCACCCGTGCGCTGCCTGCAATCCATCCGAACCGGAGTCCTGCATGAGTCGATATGAAGCCCCGCTGCGCGACATCCGTTTCGCGCTGTTCGATGTCATCGGCGTCGAGGCGCTGTACGCACGACTCGGTTTCGCCGGCGCGCAACGCGACGTAATGGATGCCGTGCTCGAGGAAGCCGCGAAGTTCACCGAAACCGTGCTCGCGCCGCTCAATGCGGTCGGCGATGAAGTCGGCTGCACGTACGACAAGGACACCGGCGCGGTCGCCTCGCCGCCGGGCTTCCAGAACGCGTACGAGCAGTTCGTCGAAGGCGGCTGGAACGGCCTGGTCGCTCCGGAGGAATTCGGCGGGCAGGGACTGCCGGAATCGTTCGGCGTCGCACTCAAGGAAATGATCGACGCATCGAACCTGGCCTGGGGCAACTATCCGTTGCTGTCGCACGGTGCGACCGAAGCGCTCAAGCACCACGGCGAAGCGTGGCAGCAGGAAGCGTTCCTGCGGCCGATTGTCGAGGGCCGCTGGACCGGCACGATGTGCCTGACCGAATCCCACTGCGGCACCGACCTGGGACTGCTGAAAGCGCGCGCTGCCCCGAACGCGGACGACGGAAGCTTCGCCATTTCCGGCACCAAGATCTTCATCACCGCCGGTGAGCACGATCTCACCGAGAACATAGTGCACCTCGTGCTCGCGCGCCTGCCGGATGCGCCGACGGGAACGCGCGGCATTTCGCTGTTCATCGTGCCGAAGACGAAAGTCGGTCGCGACGGCATGATGGGCGAACGCAACGCAGTGCGCTGCGGCAGCATCGAGCACAAGATGGGCATCCATGGTTCGTCCACCTGCGTGATGCATTTCGACGGTGCGCAGGGCTGGCTGATCGGGCAGCCGAACAAGGGCCTGATGGCGATGTTCACCATGATGAACACCGCCCGCCTCGCAGTCGGCATCCAGGGACTGGGACTCGCCGATCGCGCGTACCAGAACGCGCTGGCGTATGCCCGCGATCGCCTGCAGATGCGCTCGCTGTCGGGCGCCAAATTCCCCGACAAGCCGGCCGATCCGATCATCGTGCACCCCGACGTGCGCCGCATGCTGCTGACCTGCAAGTCGCTGGTCGAAGGCGGCCGCCTGCTCAGTTACCACGCCGCGACGCTGGTGGACGTGATCGCGGCATCGACCGATGCGGAGGAACGCCGGCGTGCGGACGAACTGCTCGGATTCCTCACCCCGATCGTCAAGGCCTGCCTGACCGAATGGGGCGTCGAGTGCACCTACCACGCGCAGCAGTGCTTCGGCGGCCATGGCTACATCCGCGAACACGGGATGGAACAACTCGCGCGCGACGCGCGCATCACCACCCTGTACGAAGGCACCACCGGCATCCAGGCGCTCGACCTGCTGGGTCGCAAAGTCATGCAGTTGCAGGGCGTCGGCCTGCAGCATTTCCTCGGCATCGTCCAGGAGTTCTGCACCGAGCAATCCGGCAATGCGGCGCTGGCCGAGTTCATCGCGCCGCTCGCCGAGAAGGCGCAGGAATGGCAGGCGCTGACGATGGAGATCGGCCGGAAAGCGGTAGCGAACGCCGACGAAGTCGGCGCGGCATCGGTGGACTATCTCTTCTATTCGGGCTATGTCGCGCTGGCGTACTGGTGGGCGCGCGCAGTCGCCGCAGCCGATGCCGGCGCGCAACCAGACGGACTCAAGACCGCCAAGCGCGAAACCGCGCGTTTCTACTTCGCGCGCATCCTGCCGCGCACGCTGACGCACGCCGCCGCGATCCGGTCCGGCGCCGCGCCCCTGCTCGCCCTCGACGCGTCGTTGTTCGACAGCTGAAAAACCAGGGCCCGCCTGCATTGCGCAAGCGGGCCCTCGTCCCTCGCCCTGTTTCGTCATCGCAGCATCGATCGCTGCGCGTCAGATCGCTTCAGCGCCAGTCGCCCCAGTTCAATCGCCCATGATCCGCAAGCCATAGATCAGGCTGGCGAAATCGACCAGTGCCGCGGAACCGCGCAGGCCGAACTTGAGCGTCATCGGCTTCTTGAAGAACTTGTCGACTTGCGCATCGGTGAAGCCGTAGCCCTCGATCAGGCCCTGCCGCGAGATCGTGCCCGCGATGCACACGCGCGACTCGCTGAATCGCTCGGTGTCGCGTTCGCCCGCAGCGAGCGTATGCGAACTCTGGTAGCTCGCCGCGAAACCGGTTTCCAGCACGCCGCCGTAGGGCAGGCCAGTGTTGGGATCGATCAGGGTCGGGTCATTCAGCACCTCGCTCTCGATCTTCAGGTACGGCGTGAGCGTGATCCTGCCGTTCGCGGTCGCGCCGGCGCCGTTGTAGAGCGAATAGATCACGATCGGCGAAAGCCAGTGGCAGAGGATGTTGTGCGAGCTCTTGCCGGGTAGCCACATGCGGCCGATGTCGGGGAGGTCGAACGTGGTGATTGCGGGCGCCGGATTCATGGTCACGCAGCGGTCGTCCGGGCCGGGAGGCGGGTCGCCCGCGACGGGCGTGCAATCGGCGGCCATGGTGACCGTGCCGCTGCTGATCAGGCCTGCGTACACCACGTTGCGGCCGAACGTGTCGGCATCGCCGACTTGCGCCGCGGTCGGCTTGGCCATGGTGCCCGCCGCCGCGGTCACGGCTTGCCCCGTGGATGCTGGCGAACGCCTGGAGGCGGGAGCCGTGGAAGCGCGGCCTTCGCTGCGGACTTCGGAATGCAACTGCTTCGTCGTGCTGCTGAGCTGGGCCTTGGGACTCGCGGCGAAGGCGGTCGTCGCCAACAAGGCCGCGAAAACACTGGTGAATAGCAAGCTGCGGGACATCGCGATCTCCGGGGGAATGTGGTGGGTGGCAGGCGCGCATGTCGGCGACGCCCATGTCTGTTTACGCATTGGGCAATGGCAACCGGCCACGGTCGTCCGGCAATGCGGGCTTTCGCCTACTCAAATCACCTGCATTGGTGTATATGCTGAAGTCCCATGGAGCCAGATACAGCGCTGCCTCGGTCGATCCTTGCACGGGAGCACGACGTCCCGGCGGCCCAGCGTGCTGGAGGCAATGCGCTCCTTCGTTCCGTGGACGGGCTACGCGCCACCGATGCATGCAACACCGGCGACGGCCGTCATCCCCGGGTCCTTTCGCTGGACGCGCATGGCCATATCCTCGACTGGATCAGCTGGCAGGATGCCGTCTGCCTCTACGTTCGCGACGCAGTGGTGTGGACCCTCGGCGAGCCCTGCCTGACCGTGCATGGCGGCTACAACCGGCTGCGCGGCGCGCAAAGCATGCTCGAACTGCACCCGATCGTCGCCGCCCGCGGCCATGCGCGCGGACATGCCCTGGTGCCCTCGCCCGCGCTGACCAACACCGCGTTGTTCGCACGCGATGCCTCCCTGTGCCTGTACTGCGGCGATGAATACGGCCGCCACCACCTGACCCGCGACCACGTGCTGCCGCTCTCGCGCGGCGGTCGCGATGCGTGGGAGAACGTCGTCACCGCATGCTTCCACTGCAACTCGCGCAAGGGTGGTCGCACCCCGCAACAGGCCGGCATGCCGCTGCTCGCGGTGCCGTACCGGCCGAGCTGGGTGGAACACCTGATCCTGTCGAACCGACACATCCTCGCCGACCAGATGGCCTTCCTGAAAAGCCACCTGCCCAGGAAAAACCCGAGGGCAGCCTAGGCCGGAACGCGTGCAGCGACCGCGTTGACGTATCGCCCCGCTTCGGACAACACTGCAGAACGATGACGGCTTTGCGCCGTCGCAAGGGGACATCGGCCATGCCTACTCTGTGTTTCACCGGTATGGATCGCGCCGAAGAGGCCAAGTTCAAACTGCTGTTCTCGGATGCCAACGAATGGCTGGGCGGTACCTGGCATCTTGCCCCCGAAGCGCAGGCCAATGTCCTGATCGTGGACCTGGATTCCATCTACGGACACATGACCTGGCTGAAGGCGCAGAACAGCGGCAAGTTCGTGATCGCCATCACCACGCGTACCGAATCGGAAGCCGAGCACCTGCTCCTGCGTCCGGTCACGGTCGAATCGCTGGTCGCCGCGCTGGCCGATGTGGGTGGTGGTGGCGCGTCGTCGCCCCAGCCCGCCGCAATGACTGCCGCGCAGGCCATGTCTTCGGCGCGCGAGGCCGGAGCCCAGGAACCGCCGCGTCCCGCTGCTGCACAGCCTGCCCCCGCCGCACGCGAGGAACCTGCCACAAGGGCAGCGCCGCCCGCGGCCCCGTCCCCGCAAGCACCACCCCCTCCGCCAGCCGCGCCGCCACGTGCAGCCGCTCCACCTGCGCCGCCAAGGCAGTCGACGACGGCGCGGGCGCGCGATCCGAGCCTGTGGGATTACCTGCAAGCCGGCGGCCTGCCCGGGCCCTCGCGCCTCGAACTCGCCGGCGCACCGCCGCTGGTGATCGACCCGCGGACAGATACTTACATCGGCGGCACGACCCTGAAGCCGTACCTCCCTTACTTCAAGCTCGGTACGCTGCAAACCGACAAGTGGCAGACGCTCAGCGGGGCCGACCTGAACATGCACCTGGCAGGCTCCAACGACTCGCAGCCGCTGGCGCGGCTGCGCTGGCTGCATGCCCTGGTTTCAGGCCAGGGTGAGCTCGCACCCGGTTACGATCCGGGCAACAAGTTCCGCCTGACCAAGTGGCCGAAGACCGAACGCGAATTCCCGAAGCACCTGCGCATCGCCACCACGATGATGCAGACACCGGGAACGCCGGCCGAGATCGCCGCGAAAAGCGATACACCGCTGGCCGACGTCAACGATTTCATCAACGCGAGCCTCGAGTCGGGCTTCGCCGAACTCATGAACGCACCGCCGTCCGGGCCGGCCGCCGGGCCAAAGACCGGAGGCGGCTTGTTCGGGCGCCTGCGCGGAACGCGTTGACAGGAGCGGGATGATCGCGGCCTGGACGGGTTTTCTTGCCCCTGCCCGCATCGGGGGGCGACAATAGCGGGCCATGATCGACGCCCAGCGCTATCCGCGGCTTGCCCGCATCGACCTTCCGACCGACCTGCGGCAGTTCCCCGAAGACGAACTGCCGGCGATCGCGGAAGAACTGCGCGCCTACCTGATCGAATCGGTGTCCGCATCCGGTGGCCATTTCGGCGCCGGCCTGGGCGTGATCGAACTCACCGTCGCCCTGCACTATCTGTACGACACGCCGACCGACCGCCTGGTCTGGGACGTCGGCCACCAGTGCTATCCGCACAAGATCCTCAGCGGACGCCGCGACCGCATCAACACGGTCAAGCAGAAGGATGGCCTGGCGCCGTTTCCGCGTCGCGACGAATCGGAATACGACACCTTCGGCGTCGGCCATTCCTCGACCTCGATCTCGGCCGCATTGGGCATGGCGATCGCGCTGCAGCGTTCGCACGACCCGCGCCGCGTGGTTGCCGTGATCGGCGATGGCGCGATGACCGCCGGCATGGCCTATGAGGCGCTGAACCACGCCGGCGGCATGGACCCGAATCCGGACATGCTGGTGATCCTCAACGACAACCGGATGTCGATCTCCGAGAACGTCGGCGGCCTGACCAAGATGCTCGGCCGCATGATGAGCAGCCGCACGATGAACGCGGTGCGCGAGGGCGGCAAGAGATTGCTCGGCGGCAGGTCGCGCCCGGCCGGGCGCTTCGTACGCCGCTGGGAGGAGCACTGGAAGGGCATGTTCGTGCCGAGCACGCTGTTCGAGGAAATGGGTTTCCACTACAGCGGCCCGATCGACGGCCACGACCTGCCCGCGCTGCTCAGCGCACTGAAGACGATCAAGACCCTCAAGGGCGCGCAACTGCTGCACGTGATCACCACCAAGGGCAAGGGTTTCGAACTGGCCGAGGGCGACCAGATCGGCTACCACGCGGTCAGTCCGTTCGACCCGTCCAAGGGCATGGTCAGCAAGCCCGGCGCGAAGAAGCCCACCTACACCGACGTCTTCAGCGACTGGCTGTGCGACATGGCCGCCGCCGATCCGCGTTTGATGGGCATCACCCCGGCGATGCGCGAAGGCTCGGGCCTGGTGCGCTTCAGCAAGGAGTATCCGCAGCGCTACTTCGACGTCGCGATCGCCGAGCAGCATGCGGTCACGCTCGCCGCGGGCATGGCCTGCGAAGGCGCGAAGCCGGTCGTCGCGATCTACTCGACCTTCCTGCAGCGCGGCTACGACCAGCTCATCCACGACGTCGCCCTGCAGAACCTCGACGTGCTGTTCGCGGTGGACCGCGGCGGCGTGGTCGGCCCCGACGGCGCGACGCACGCGGGAACCTTCGACCTGAGCTACCTGCGCTGCATTCCGAACATGGTCGTGATGGCTCCGGCCGACGAGAAGGAATGCCGCAGGATGCTGACCACCGGCTTCCGCCACGCCGGCCCGGCCGCAGTGCGTTATCCGCGCGGATCGGGCTCCGGCATCGCGGTAGATCCAGCGCTCGACACGCTGCCCATCGGCCAGGGCGAAGTGCGTCGCCGCGGATCGCGGATCGCATTGCTCGCGTTCGGCGCGCTGGTACCGGTCGCCGAACAGCTTGCCGCCGAATTCGACCTGACCGCGGTCAACATGCGCTTCGTGAAACCGCTCGATCGCGCGTTGCTGCTCGAACTCGCGCGCACGCATGCGGGCTTCGTCACGCTCGAGGACAACGCAGTGATGGGCGGTGCCGGCAGCGCGGTCGCCGAACTGCTTTCCGCCGAAGGCATCACCCTGCCGATCCAGCACCTGGGCCTGCCCGATGCGTGGCTCGAACACGCAAGCCGCGAACATGTGCTCGCCGAAGCCGGGGTCGACCTGGCCGGCGTGCGCAACGCCGTGCTGAAGCGCTGGCCGCAGCTTGCCGCAACGACCACGCCAGCTCCCGCGCCGCGAATCGCCGCGGGTTGACCGGCGTCGCAAGGCGCCTCCTTGAACATCCATGGGATACCCGATGATCACGCTGTTCAACAAGCAGACCAACCAGGCCATCGGCGAAATTTCCGAAGGTGAGCTGCAATTCCTCATCGACGAGCTCGAGGAGGAAACGCGGCACGACCGCGACTATTACCTCGACGCGAGCACGGTGGACTACCTCGTCACCCGCAGCGCCAACGCGCATCTCATCGCGATGCTTCGCGGCGCCCTCGGCAACGCGGAAGGCATCGACATCCGCTGGGAAGACAACGACAGCAGCGAAGGCGACTAACGCGCCCGGCCCATGGTCACGCGCTCGCGTTCCTCGATGTCGCGGGACGTCGCGATGTCGGCGTAACCCGCCGCCGCAAGTAACCCGCGCACTGCGGCGCCCTGTTCCCAGCCGTGTTCGAGCAACAGCCATCCGCCCGGCACGAGGTGCGAAGGTGCCTCGCCGATGATGATGCGGATCGCGTCCAGTCCGTCGCGGCCCGATGCCAGCGCGGCGAGCGGCTCGTAACGCAGGTCGCCCTGCGCGAGGTGCGGATCGTCGGCGGCGAGATAGGGTGGATTGCTGACGATCGCGTCGAACATCTGGCTGCCCAATGACTCGAACCAGTCGCCGCGCACGCATCGCACGCGTGACGACAGGCCCAGCGCCTGCGCGTTGGATTCCGCGACGGCGAGCGCGGCCGGGCTGGAGTCGACCGCGACGATGTCCGCAAACGGCCGCTCGCTCGCGATCGCCAGCGCGATCGCCCCGCTGCCGGTACCGAGGTCGGCGATGCGCACCGCCGCTTCCGATGGCAGCACCGCCAGCGCGCATTCGACCAGCAATTCGGTGTCCGAGCGCGGGATCAGCACATCCGGCGTGATCCGCAGATCCAGCGACCAGAAGCCCTGCCGGCCGATCAGCTGGGCGACCGGCTCGCCGCGCGCACGCCGCGCAACGAACGCGTCGAACGACGCACGCGCGGCATCAGGCACCGCATCGTCGGCATGCGCGTAAAGCCATGCGCGCGGACGCTCGAGCGCGTGCGCGAGCAGCAACTCGGCATCGGCGCGGGCATCCGGACCAAGCTGCGCGACTGCGCGGGACAGCAAGGCGACGACGCGGGCGTTTTCCTGGACCTGCATGAACGGCTCCGGCGATACGACGCCATCGTGACGCGGTGAACACATGGCAGCCGCGATGATAGCGCCCTGCCCCGCAACAGGTTCGCCATGACCACCCGCCGCTTCCTGCAAACCTGCGCCATCGTCGCCAGCATGCTGGTCGCCGGCTGCACGCGCATCGCGTTCGACATCGCCAACATCAACGTGCATGCCAGCGCGATCCAGTCCGTTGCATTCGATCCGGCGCACGCGCTGTCGCTGGATGTGTTCCGTCCGGAAAATTCCCGGGCGCCCACTGCCGTGGTCGTGTTCTTCTATGGCGGCAGCTGGCGCAACAACACGCGCCAGGACTACCGATTCGTCGGCCGATCGCTCGCCCGCGCGGGCTTCCTGGTGATCGTGCCGGACTACCGCAAGGCCCCGCAGGTGGTGTTTCCCGCGTTCATCGAGGACTCCGCGCGTGCGGTCGCATGGGCGAAGCTGCACGCCGCGGAATACGGCGGCGATCCCTCGCGGATCTTCCTCGTCGGGCATTCGTCTGGCGCGCACATGGCCGCGATGCTCGGCACCGACGGCCGTTTCCTGCGCGCGGTCGGCATGCAGCCACGCGACCTTGCCGGCATCGTCGGGCTGGCCGGACCCTACGATTTCCTGCCGCTCACCGATCCCGACCTGAAACAGGTGTTCGGCCCGGAGTCCAGCTGGCCACGATCGCAGCCGGTGAATTTCGTCGACGGCGACGAGCCGCCATTCCTGCTGTTGCAGGGAACCGCAGACAAACTGGTGCGCCCGCGCAATGCACCGCGCCTTGCGGAACGGTTACGCGCGGCGACCGAGCCGGTCGAGCTGCGGATGCTCGAAGGAACCAGCCACGCCGGCCTGCTGGTCGACCTGCTGCGCGATGCGTCGCCGGTGCGCCGGGACGTGCTCGACTACATCGCCAGCACCCGGATCAGTGCGCCAGCAACTGCCACGCTTCGATCACCACCGACGCGATGAAGCCGGTGAGGAAGGCGATGTAGCTCAGCCGCAGGTAGCGGTATTTGTGGTGCGAGAGGTAGCTTCCCAGCGAATAGACGTCGCTCGCCATCAGCCGATAGATCGAACCGTCCACTTTCATGCGCTGGCCGATCTCGAGCAGGAACCGCTGCTGGTCGAGTTCGGCGAAGTGACCGAAGAACAACAGGTTGAAATGCGGCGGCAGCGGCTCGCCGTGCTTGAGGCGAAGCGGCCGGTATTTCGGCAACACCGCGAGGATGGCGAGCAGCAGCGCGACCAGGGTGAACACCGTCAACGTGATGACGCTGGCCCGCAAGGCCGGCGCGCCCATCTTGCCGAGGCTCAGGGTGAGCACGATCGAGGACACCGTGATGATGATGCTGGCCTTGGTGTCGGCCATCGCCGAAAGGGTGACGTGGTGCTGCTGGGTGGTGCGCAGGATCACATCGCCGGTGTTGCGCTCGGGAATCGCCGCGAACAACGCGCGGATTTCGGGAGTGTCCGAAGGCGTGAAGCGCGCTGGGGAGTCGTGGCCTTCGTCGCCAACCCCGGTTGTTTCCCCACTCGTATCCGGTCCGGTCATCGCGTCCCCCCTGCACTTGCGCTACGTTAGCGCAATCCGCGCGACGTGTGCATGGCCGGGGCGACGCCGACGGATCTCTGCCTTGCCGTCCGCTCCAATCCAATGACGCGGACCCGTGCCCGGCATGGAGACCGAGGCACGATCACGCGGAAACAGACTGCTCCAGCGTCACCGCGACCGCATGGATCACCGACGCGATGCGCACGATGCTCTGCACGCCCTGCGCGCTGACGTCGTGCTTGCGCAGCGTTCTTTCGTGCGAGTCCAGGCACATGCCGCAGCCGTTGACCGCCGACACCGCGAGCGATGCCGCCTCGAAGGCGACCTTCTCGATGCCGGGATTCGCCATCACGTTCATGCGCAGGCTGGCGCGCAGGGTTTCGTATTCCTTGTTGGCGACCAGGTGGGTAAATCGGTAGTAGACATTGGTCATTCCCATCATCGCGGCGGCGGAGCGCACGCCGTCGCGTTCGGCGACGTCGAGTTGTTCGGCGGCGAAGGTTTCGATTGCGCGCGTCAACGGAACATGGCGTGCGGCGATCGCCGAGGCCAGCGCGACCGCGCGGATCTGCTTCCCCGTCAGCCCCGGCGCGCCGCCTTCGCTGAGCACCGATTCGAGGTTCAGCCGCAGGTCCTTGGCGTAGGACGGCAGTGCGGCCTTGATGGCATCGAGATCCATGGTGTCGCTCCTGTGGGGATGCGGCGATCGCGCCGCGCGAATTCCAAGAAGAAGGGGCCACGCGGCCCCTTCCATGCGCCAGGGGGTTGCGGGATCACGCAGCCTTGAGGGTGTCGTCGCCCTGCTTCCAGTTGCACGGGCAGAGCTCGTCGGTCTGCAGCGCGTCGAGCACCCGCAGCACTTCGTCCGGGCTGCGGCCGACGCTGAGGTCGGTGACGTAGACGAAGCGGATGACGCCGTCCGGATCGACGATGAACGTCGCGCGCTGAGCCACACCCTCGTTCTTGTCGAGGATGCCGAGCGCGGACGTGAACTCGCGCTTGATGTCCGCCAGCATCGGGAATGGAAGATCGCGGAGGTCGTTGTGGTGGGTGCGCCAGGCGTGATGCACGAACTCGCTGTCGGTGCTGCCGGTCAGCAGCTGCGCATCGCGGTCGAGGAAGGCCTGGTTCTTGGCGGCGAAGCCGGCGATCTCGGTCGGGCAGACGAAGGTGAAATCCTTCGGGTAGAAGAACAGCACCAGCCACTTGCCCTTGTATGTGTCGTTGTCGATCTCGGTGAACGCCTTGGCCAGATCGGTGGATACGGTCGCCTTGAGGCGGAACTGCGGAAGCTTGTCGCCAACGGTCAGCATGGAAATCTCCTGGTGGGGGAAAACTGGTGGGATCACTGGATTGGGTCCGGGGCAGTCGTTTTCAATCCGACGGGCCTAGTATTGCAGCGCAGCATGATATTTCCAATGAATTGTCCATATCATCTCCATAGTCAGGCTCAATGATCCTGGCCTCGCCACCGAGTAGCCGATGAACCTGCGCGACCTGCAATACCTGATCGCCCTCGCCGACCACCGGCATTTCGGTCGCGCGGCCGCGGCGAGCTTCGTCAGCCAGCCGACGCTGTCGACCCAGGTCAAGAAGCTCGAAGAGGAACTCGGAGTTGCGCTGGTCGAGCGCGCGCCGCGCAAGGTCATGCTGACGCCGGCCGGACTGGACATCGCCGAGCGCGCGCGGCGCATCCTCGCCGAGGTCGACCAGCTCAAGGAATCCGCGCGGCGCACCCGTGATCCCGAAGCCGGCAGCGTGCGGCTGGGCATCTTCCCGACGCTCGGACCGTACCTGCTTCCGCACGTGCTGCCGCAGATCCGCGCGCGTTTTCCGCGACTCGAACTGTTGCTGGTCGAGGAGAAGACCGAGGTCATCCTGCGCCAGTTGCGCGAAGGCCGGCTCGACGTGGGCGTGCTCGCGCTGCCGCTGCACGACGACCGGCTGCACGTGGAGTTCCTGTTCGAGGAACCCTTCGTGCTCGCGGTCCCGAAGACGCATGCGCTGGCGCGACGCAATTCGCTCGCTCTGCACGAGCTCGCGCACGAACGCCTGCTGCTGCTCGAGGATGGCCACTGCCTGCGCGACCAGGCGCTGGATGTGTGCACGCTCGCGGGCAGCGGCGAGCGCAACGGCTTTCGCGCGACGAGCCTGGAGACGCTGCGGCAGATGGTCGCGGCGAACGTCGGCATCACCCTGCTGCCGACGTTGTCGATCAAGCCGCCGGTCGCGCAATCCGACGACATCCACCTGTTGCGCTTCCGCGATTCGCATCCGAGCCGGCGGATCGGGATGGTCTGGCGCCGCAGTTCGGCGATGGCCGGATTCCTGCTGAAGCTCGCGGAGATTTTCCGCGGTCTGCCCAGGGATTTGCTCAAGCCGGGCGTGAATTCCCATCCAGCCGCGAAGACATCTTCGAAGCCGGTCGCACCGAAGCGCAGGGCAAAGCTTTAGAAGGTCTCCTCTCGGGAAGGACGAGGGGAGATCCGCTGCATCGCAGCATTCAATGCGGCTATCGCAGGCATCGCAACAATCAATTTCCCCTTGTCATCCACCCGCGTTACGCTCGACCTGCCGACAGATCGGCATCGCCGTCATTCCATCGCCACGAGGTCACGCCATGAGTCTCAAGGGCAGCAAAACCGAGGAAAACCTGAAAGCCGCGTTCGCAGGCGAATCGCAGGCCAACCGACGCTATCTGTATTTCGCGCAGAAGGCGGATGTCGAGGGCTACAACGACGTCGCCGCGGTGTTCCGCTCGACCGCCGAGGGCGAGACCGGCCATGCGCACGGACACCTGGAATACCTGGAAGAGTCCGGCGATCCCGCTACCGGCCTGCCGATCGGCAGCACGTCGAACAACCTCAAGGCCGCGATCCACGGCGAGACCCACGAATACACCGACATGTATCCGGGCATGGCCAGGACCGCGCGCGAGGAAGGCCACGACGAAATCGCCGACTGGTTCGAAACCCTCGCCAAGGCCGAGCGTTCGCACGCGAACCGTTTCACCAAGGCATTGAACGAACTCGTCTGATCGACGACCAGCCATGGCATGCGCGCGCAGGGGACACCGATGAGCGAAACCGGCCCTGCGCGCGAAGGCAGCCTGGATGCGCCGACGCGGCATCCCGTCGAATGGAAGACGCCCGCGTTCTGGGAACAGGCCGCGCTCGATGCGGAACTCGAGCGCGTGTTCCACATCTGCCACGGCTGCCGTCGTTGCGTCAGCCTGTGCCAGGCGTTTCCGACCCTGTTCGACCTCGTCGATGGGTCGCAGACGATGGAAGTCGATGGCGTCGCCAAGGCCGACTACGCCAACGTCGTCGCGCAATGCTATCTCTGCGACCTGTGCTACCAGACGAAGTGCCCGTATGTTCCACCGCACGCATGGAACGTGGATTTCCCGCACCTGATGCTGCGCGCGAAAGCCGTCGGGCATCGCGATGGGAGGACCACCGCAGCCTCGAAGTTGCTGTCGAACACACGCACGATCGGAAGGCTCGCTACGATCCCGATCGTGGTCGAGGCGGTGAACTGGGGCAACAACAATGCGGCCGTGCGCAACGTGATGGAAAAGTCCCTCGGCGTGCACCGCGATGCGCAGGTGCCGCGTTACGACAGCCGCACCGGTCGCAAGCGACTCCGGCACCTGCGCGAGGATGGCGTCGCGGTTCCCGCGGGTCCGACCACCGGCAAGGTCGCGCTGTTCATCACCTGCTATGGCGACTACAACGATCCGC
>JBBQHA010000044.1:0-21546 GCA_038323475.1 Lysobacterales bacterium | reverse complement strand
CTGGGTGATCAGCTCCGGGGTGTTGCCCATCAGCGGCTTGGCGTCGCGCAGCAGGTACCAGGTGAGCGAGCGCTCGAGCGGGTGCATCGGGATCTCGAGGTTGTCGCCCGGCGGCAGCGGATCCTCGGCATCGACGTAATACAGGAAGCGCAGGCTGTCGCGTTCGGCATCGTGCAGCACGATGAAGAAATTCTCGGCGTACATCAGCGTGCCGACGATCGCGTGGATGCCGCGCAGCACGTCGGGCATGTCGCGATCCGAGCCGGCGAGGTCGGAGATCGCGAACAGCGCGCTTTGCAGGCGCTCGGAACGCTCCAGCCGCTGCAGCGACGTGCGCAACTCCGACAGTTCCAGCGCGCGGCTCAGGTGGTGCCCTGCAACCTTCAGCTGCGCCGACATCCCGTCGACGAAGCGCTGGCCATCGGGCAGCCCGTCGGTGGCCAGCAGCAGGATCGCCGGACGCGTCCGGAACAGCGGGATCGCGACCTGCCTGCCGTCGGCCGAAAACATCGGCAGGGCCTGATTGGCAGCATAGCGTGCGAATGCGAGGTCGGCGGGATCGATCCGCGACACCGGCTCGCTCTCGGTGTCCTGCATTGCGTCCAGCGCCCATAGCACGCGCGCGGCCTTGCAGGTGGGCTCGGCCTGCGCGAGGCGCACGATCACGGAGGCGACCTCGTGGGGAGTCGTCGCATCGGCCAGGCAGTCCAGCAGTTCAAGCTGCTGGGCCGGGATGGCGGTGGTGGCGCCGGTCAAGCCCATCGGTGATACCGCCCAGTGGGAATCGCGTACCCCTGCGTATTTACCACAGATCGGCGGGCCCCGATTTGTGCGCGCGTCACACTCCGGCCGGCCATGGGAGCCGGTGGCCGGCATGCCCACGGCGAACGGCCGTGCGTTGGTCGATCCATGCAGGACGCTACTCCGGTCCTTTTTCCAGCATGCGTGGCAGCCGCATTTTCACCCGCGTACCGGCGCCCGGGGAGCTGGCGACGCGGATCGTCCCGCCCAGCACGCCGGTGACCTGGTTGAACACGATGTGCGCGCCGAGGCCGGTTCCGCCGCAACCGCGCTTGGTCGTGAAGAAGGGATCGAAGAACCGCTTGAGGTCGGCCTCGACCATGCCGGCGCCATCATCCGAAATGGCGAGGACGACGTCCTTTCCGTCCGCTTCGGCGTCGACCCGAATGATGCCGCCCTGGCGGCCTTCGAATGCGTGCAGCAACGCGTTCATGATCAGGTTCGTCACCACCTGCGACAGCGCGCCGGGGAAGCTGTCCATCCAGATGCCGGCGGGACAATCCACCTGCACCGTGCACGGGGCGTGCTTGAGCTTTGGCTTCAGCGAAAGCACGATTTCATCGAGGTACTCGGCAAGGTCGAACGCACGCCGCTGTCCGGACGACTGGTCCACCGCGACCTGCTTGAACGAACGCACCAGTTCGGCGCCGCGGCGGATGTTGTTTTCGAGGATGTGCATCGCGACGCCGAGGTCGTCGAGCATCACGTCGATCCTGGTCGAATCGAACGAGCCGCTCTCCTGCCACGCGCGCCAGTGGCGCAGCTCGCTCTGCACGTGGGTCGTCGCGGTCACGCAGATGCCGAGCGGGGTGTTGATCTCGTGCGCGATGCCGGCGACGAGGCCGCCGAGCGACGCGAGTTTCTCGTGGCGGACCAGCTCGTCCTGGGTCTCGCGCAACTGGTCCAGCGTATGCGTCAGTTCCTCGTTGCGGTGGCTCAGCCGTTCGGCGGCCTCGCGTAGCTGCGTATCGGCGTCGCGCCGCGACAGGGCGCCGGCGACATGGGTCGCCATGTACGCCAACAGGGCGAGGTCGTCCGCGCTGTGGCAGATCGCCGGGTCGTAGCTCTGCACGACGATCACGCCGTACACCCGTTCGGCGACGATCATCGGCGCGCCCATCCAGCTGGAAAAACCGAGGTGGCCCACGGCGCCCTGGATCTCGCCGTCGATCACCAGCTGGGCCCGGCGCGCAGGATCGATCAGTTGCGGCTGGCGTGTGCGCACGACATACGACGTCGGGCCGCGCCAGACCGGAAAGCGCTGGTCGGGCCGGTATGCCTCGTCGAACTCGTCGACGAAGTAGGGGAAGCTGAATTCCTGCTCTTCCTGATGGTGCAGCATGATGAAGAAGTTGCGCGCATACAGCAGTCGCGACGTCACTTCATGCACCGTGCGGTAGACCTCGTCGAGCGTCGCATCGGTCGCGGACAGAGCGGCGATCTCGTAGATGCCGCGCTGCAGTTCCTCTGCCTTGCGACGGTCCGCCACTTCGCGCTTGAGCTGGCGCGTGCGCTCGGTGATCGCGCGCTCCAGCCTTTGCGTCGCGGTGAGCTTCTCCAGCGTGGTCGAGATGTGGTCGGCGATCTGGCCGAACAGGGCGACGTCCTCGTCGTTGTAGATGCGGTCCGCGTGATAGCTCTGGATCACCAGCGCGCCGAGGATCTGGCCATCGCTCAACCGCAGCGGCATGCCGATCCAGTGCGCCGCATCGGTGCCGGTCTGCCACTCCGCCGACTCCCAGTTCCAGTGGCGCTGGGCGAATTCGGCGGAGGTCAGGTTCAGCGGCTCGCCCTTGAGGATCACCCAGGACGTCGGCGATTCGTCCACCGAACGCAACGGAAAACGGTGCGCCGGGTCCTCCGGCGGATCGACCTCGTCGACGAAATAGACGAAGCGGATGGTCGCATCGACTGGGTCGTACAGCGCGACGAAGAAGTTCTCCGCATACAGGATGCGGCCGACCGCCTCGTGGGTGGCCGCGAGGAACGCATCGAGGTCGTGTGTCGTGCAGGACAACCGGCCGACGTGCAACAGCATCGCCTGCACCGCTTCCAGGCGCCTGACCCGCATCTCCAGCTGCGCGTTGTCGTCCATGAAACTCCCGTTCCACCAACGATCGGGCCGGCTCCCCTGCGATCCGGCGATGGATGGAGTCTGGCCGATCCGGCTCGGCAAGAAAAGGAAATCGCGCAAGCCGCGGGAGCACCGCCGCCGCTACAGTGCGTTCAACGACAGCCGATGATGGATTGCGGTCGCGGCGATCGCCGCATGGCCGACCGCGACGCTGATCTGGTTCAGGGCGCTGACCACATCGCCTGCCGCGTACAGTGTATCGACGCTGGTCTGCAGGAAGCCATCGACGATCAGTTCGCCGTCCGCTTCGACCTGCGCGCCCAATGCAATCGCCAGCCCGGCTTTCGCGTCCGCGCCGAGCACCGGATACAGCGAATCGAATTCTTCCGTGCGGTCCTTCCATACGACCTGGCAGCCGGTGACCTTGCGCGCGGCGTCCCTGACGAGCCTGATCCTCGTCGGCGGCGGGAGCACGGGTATCTTCAGTTCGATCGCGCGCAGGCGATCTTCCGGTGCGAGCGAGCCTGGCTCGGACAGGACGACGCTCACGCGATGCGAATACGTGCGCAGGAAACTGGCGTGCGGGATGACGCCGGCCGGAGGCCCGTACACCACGATGCGATGATCGTGCGCCTCGTAGCCATCGCACACGGCGCAGATGCGCACCACCGCGTCGGCGATGCCGCGCTCGATGTGGGCGACCGGAGGCAGCCGGTCGACGATGCCGGTTGCGAGCAGCACCGTGCGCGCCGTCCAGCTCTGTTTGTCGGCGTGGGCGACGAACCGGCTCTGCACGCGCTCGATGCGCTGCACGCGCGCCTCGACCACTTCGACACCAAACTGCGACGCCTGCGCCGTGAGCTTGCCCAGCAAGTCGATGCCGGAGATGCCGAACGGAAATCCCGGGCAGTTGTGGCTGACCGGGATGTAGCGCGCGCGGCTCTCGCCGAAGCTGACCAGCGCGACCCGGCGACGGAATCGCGCCAGGTAGGTCGCTGCGGTCAGTCCGGCAGGACCGGCGCCGACGACGAGGCAATCGAACAAATCCTCGGCCATGTCCAAGCTTCCCCTGCGGCGGGCCCGACGACAAGAATACGCGCTGATCGATTCCCACCGAAGAGCGTTGCGACCTGCGCTCCCATCCCGCGGGAAAGGGTCAGGCCAGCGTCCGCACCGATGCCTCGCGCTTCCATTGGCGCGTCTTCGCCGCAGCGATGAAGTCCGCGACCTTGCCGGCATCGACGACTCCAACGTCCTTGCCGAGGCCTGCCTGTTTCGCCAGCGCGCGCCCACCGGCATCCAGGGCGATCGCCTTGAGATGGCCGAATGCATCGCGCAGGAAATCGATCGCCGCCGCTTCCGTCGCCAGAGCCTTCGCGCCGGCCTCCGAGAGGATCACCGCGACCGCATCGAACAGCACCGATGGCGTTCCCGCCAACTGGCCATCCGCAGCGAGCGCCGAATCGTCGGCCAGCGTCACCCCGCCGATTCTTGGAGCAATGATCCTGACGCTCGCGCCCGCGGCGACCGCCGCGTTGCGCAGCGCCACGACCGCATCGCCGTCGGAACCATCGGCGACGAGGATGCCGACCGTGCGGCCGTCGAGGATGTCCTTCATCTTGCCAAGGATCTGCAATGCCGGCGACGGCGGCAGCTCCAGCGCAGGCATCGCCGTATCGGCGGCTTCCGGCAAGGGCGACATCGCCAGCCCGTCGGCGACGCGCTGCGCGAGCGATTCCTCGATGTGGCGCAGGTGGCCGACGATCGCCTCGCGGATGTGCGGGTGTTCGACCTTCGACAATTCGAACACCAGCGCGGATGCGATGTGCGCCTGCTCGATCGTTGTCTGGCTGAGGAAGAACTGGCGGGCCTGGCTGTAGTGGTCGGCGAAGCGCGCGTCGCGCACGCGCTCCTTCGCGCCTTTTTCGACGGACTGGAAACTGCGGAATCCACGGCCGCTTTCGCGCGCCGAGATCGGATCGAGCGAACTCGGCTCGTAGGCGACGCGCCCGGTCGGTATCGACATCTGCATGTGTCCGTCGCGTTGCTGGTTCGCGAACGGGCACTTGGGCGCGTTGATCGGCAACTGGTGGAAATTCGGCGAGCCGAGCCGCGACAGCTGCGTGTCCAGGTACGAGAACAGCCGCCCCTGCAACAACGGATCGTTGGAGAAATCCAGGCCCGGCACGAGATGCGACGGACAGAAGGCGACCTGTTCGGTCTCGGCGAAGAAGTTGTCGGGCCAGCGATCCAGCACCATCCGCCCGATCACCGTCAGCGGGACGAGCTCCTCGGGGATGAGCTTGGTGGGGTCGAGGTGGTCGAATGGGAATTTTTCCGCGTCCTGTTCGGTGAACAACTGCACCGCGAATTCCCATTCGGGAAAGTTGCCCGACTGGATCGCCTCGAACAGGTCGCGGCGATGGTAGTCCTGGTCGGCGCCGGCGATTTTCACCGCCTCGTCCCAGACCAGCGATTGCAGCCCGAGCTTCGGCCGCCAGTGGAACTTCACGAAGGTCGCTTCGCCGGCCGCGTTGATGAGGCGGAAACTGTGGATGCCGAAGCCTTCGATCATGCGCAGCGAGCGCGGGATCGCGCGATCGGACATCGCCCACATGATCATGTGCATCGATTCGGGCGTCAGCGAGATGAAGTCCCAGAACGTGTCGTGTGCGCTGGCAGCCTGCGGGAAGCCGCAATCGGGTTCCATCTTGACCGCATGCACGAGGTCGGGGAATTTCATCGCGTCCTGGATGAAGAACACCGGGATGTTGTTGCCGACCAGATCCCAGTTGCCTTCGTTGGTGTAGAGCTTGACCGCGAACCCGCGCACATCGCGCGGCGTGTCGACGGATCCGGAGCCGCCAGCGACCGTGGAAAAGCGCGCGAAGACCGGCGTGCGTTCGCCGATTTCGGTGAGGACTTTCGCGGTGGTGTGGTTCTTGAGCGATTTCGTCAATTCGAAATAACCGTGGGCTGCCGAGCCGCGCGCGTGGACGATGCGCTCCGGGATGCGCTCATGGTCGAAATGGGTGATCTTCTCGCGCAGGATGAAATCTTCCAGCAACGTCGGGCCGCGAGGATTCGCGCGCAACGAATTCTGGTTGTCGGACAGCGGCAGGCCCTGGTTCGTCGTCAGGTCAGGATGTCTGCGGCCAGCACGCTGATGGAGTTCGCCACCCGCCGGCGCCTCGGCTGCCGCATCCCGGATCTTGCCGGAGCGGCTGGTCGCTGCAGTGGTCCTGGAATTGCTGCTCTTCGCCATGTCGGGCTCCTGTGTGTTCTTTCGGGATCGGGCGACGGGGTTGCTTGCGTCGCGCCGCTTTGTTCCTGCTGTGTTGCCGCGTCGCTGGAACCTGAAAGAGAAACGGGCGCCATGGAGGCACCCGTTTCCGTTGTCAGCGAATTGCTTTCGAAGCGCTCCGGTCAGATGCCGTCGCCATCCGCATCGCCCGGAAGGACGCGCTCGACGCGGTGCCATGCGGCCTTCGTCGCGTGCTTGGCATCGTCCCACGCGAGACGCGACGCGCCCTTGCTCTTTTCCCAATCCGAGCGCAGCACTTCCTGGGTCTGGTCGAAAGTCTTGTCGTGGTACCTGGCGCGATTCTCGTAACCGAGCTTGTAGGCCGGCGCGTAGTCGTCGTACTGGTATTTCGCGTCGTAGTACGGCTCGTTCGCATACGAACCGCGCCAGTGGGCTTCTTCCGCGGTCGGATTGACAGCCTCGCCGCCGGCCTTGCCAGCCAGACCACCGACGACAGCGCCGATGGCGCCGCCGACCAGCGTGCCCACGGGGCCGACGACCGAACCTGCGACCGCGCCTGCTGCAGCGCCGCCAGCTGCGCCAAGACCGGTGCCGATCGGATGCGCGCCGGGCGCGCCGGTGATCGGATCGCGATTCATGTCGCTGGCTTCCTGCTTGTCGATTTCTTTGTTGATGTCATTGGTCATGTCAATTCCTTTTGGTTGGGGAACACGATGCAGCGGTACAACGATGAAAGGGAATGCGGTGGCTTACTTGCGGGTGCGCGGTCGGGTCGCGAGGAGCTCTTCCTTGCGAGCTGCCATCCGTTCGCCGAGCGCAACGAGCTGTTCCTTCGACATCAGCTCTTTCGCGCGGGGAAACATGTCTTTCTCTTCTTCCTTCGCATGGTGGAGCACGAGCTCCTTGAGAACCTTCGCGCGTCCGCTGAAGTTCTCCGAGGCGGGATTTGTACCGAGCAGATCCGGCAGCACCAGGTCGCCAGCCGCGCGATGCTCTTCCTTCGCCTCGAAGAACATCTTCTGGTCGTCGGACTTCTTGCCTGCGGCCTTGAATGCCGGATAGAAAATCTCGTCCTCGATCGCGGTGTGCGCCTTCAGCTCGCGGTCGACCTTGGCCAGCAGTTCCACGCGCTTCTTCTGCGCCCTTGCCGTCGTGGCCTCGAGTTCCGTGAGCAGCGCACGGACGGTGACGTGGTCCTTCTTCAACAACTGGATTGCGTCCATTCCTGTTTCCTCCTGACGGTTCTTCCTTGGGATCCTGCGAATCGCGATCGGGGACAGCGAGGACCGCAAGCGGAATTCCTGTGCGTGATCGCATTCGATGCGTGGTGTCTAGAGCCCTGGACCGGAAGCCGCCTGAGTGCGGCGCCATTCCGAACGACAGGCCAGTGCTTGATGCTCCTCCGTGAGCGAAGCCGATGTTGCATCAGCCGCAGTGAAACTCCGGACCCGAAGCTAATCCATCGAGGCTGAATCGCAATCGACTGAAACATGAATGTTGATGCAAGAAGCCTTGGCATCAAGGGATCGCAACATCGTGATCGTGCGCGACGATCCAGCGTGCGCCGCGATGCCGTGTCGGAAAGAATTTCCGCACTGTGAAAAAAGCGGATACGCACCGGAAGCCGAAGCGAGCGGACCTGCAGTGTCGACGGGGTGTCGTCATCGCGCATCCCGAACGCGAAGAGTCTCCTGGCACCGGAATCACCAAGGGCGACGTCGCCGATTGCTATCGCGCCATCGCGCCATGGTTGCTGCCCGAACTCGCGAACCGCCCGATCCCGGGGCTGCGCTGTCCCGATGGCATCGGCAAGCAATGCTTCTTCCTGAAGCATCAAGTCCCGGGCGTCTGAGGCCGCGTGTTTCAGCCGATCGTGGTTGCGCTCGGTTCAGGCACGCCGCTCGCGTAAACTCCGCCCATGGATGTATCGCATTTGCTCGACGGGCTGAACCCGGCCCAGCGCGAGGCTGTCAGCGCACCGCCGGGACATTATCTGGTGCTGGCCGGGGCGGGGTCCGGCAAGACGCGCGTGCTGATCCACCGCATCGCGTGGCTGCACGAAGTGCATGGCGTGCCAGTGCACGGGATCCTCGCGGTCACGTTCACCAACAAGGCCGCGGGCGAGATGCGCCATCGCGCGGGCGCCATGCTGCCCGGCGGCAGTCGCGGGATGTGGATCGGCACGTTCCATGGCCTCGCGCACCGGCTGCTGCGGCTGCACTACCAGGAAGCCGCGCTGCCGGAAACTTTCCAGGTGCTCGATTCCGACGACCAGTTGCGGCTGATCAAGCGGCTGATTACCGAGCTCAACGTCGACGAGGCGCGCTTCACGCCGCGCCAGGTCGCGCACTGGATCAATGCGCAGAAGGACGAGGGCCGGCGCCCAGGACACATCCAGCCCGGCGGCGATTATTACGCGCAGACGATGCTCGCGATGTACGACGCGTACCAGCAGCGCTGCCAGCGCGCAGGACTCGTGGACTTCGCCGAGATCCTGCTGCGCGCGCACGAACTTTGGCTCGAACACCCCGCGCTGCTCGCTCACTACCGACAGCGTTTCGGGCAACTGCTCGTCGATGAATTCCAGGACACCAACAGCATCCAGTACGCGTTCGTGCGCATGCTCGCAGGCGACTCCGGCAAGGTGTTCGTGGTCGGCGACGACGACCAGGCGATCTACGGCTGGCGCGGCGCGAAGGTCGAGAACGTGCAGCATTTCCTGCGCGACTTCCCGCATGTGACGACGATCAAGCTCGAACAGAACTACCGGTCCAGCGCGACGATCCTCGGCGCCGCGAACGCTGTGATCCGCAACAACTCCGATCGCCTCGGCAAGCAGTTGTGGACCGACAGCGGCGATGGCGATCCGGTCGACCTGTATGCGGCCTACAACGAGATCGACGAGGCGCGCTTCGTGGTCGGTCGCATCCGGCAATGGACGCGCGACGGCGGCAGCTGCAGCGATGCCGCGATCCTGTACCGCAGCAACGCGCAGTCGCGCACGTTCGAGGAAGAGCTGCGTCGCGAGAACATCGCGTACCGCGTCTACGGTGGCGCGCGCTTCTTCGAGCGCGCCGAGATCAAGGACACGCTCGCGTATTTGCGGCTGGTCGCGAACCGATCCGACGATGCAGCGTTCGAGCGCGCGGTGAACACGCCCGTACGCGGTATCGGCGGACGCACGCTCGACGAGGTGCGCAAGTTCGCGCGCGAGAACGCCGCATCGATGTTCGAGGCGTCGATCGTGCTGTCCGGCGCAGGTCCGCTCGCGGGGCGCGCGCGCAATGCGTTGCGCGTCTTCGTCGAGCTCATCGACGCGCTGGCTCGCGAACTGCGCGACATGGACCTCAAGGAACAGGTCGACCACGTGCTGCTGCGCACTGGCCTGCGCGAGCATTACGCGGCCGAATCGCGCGGCACGGTCGAATCGCGCACCGACAACCTCGATGAACTCGTGTCCGTCGCATCGCGCTTCACGCGTCGCGAGGACGAGGAAAATGCGGGCATGTCCGATCTCGTCGCCTTCCTCGCCTACGCCTCGCTCGAAGCCGGCGAAGGCCAGGCCGAGGTCGGCGAGGACGCAGTGCAGATGATGACCTTGCACAGCGCCAAGGGGCTCGAGTTTCCGCTGGTGTTCCTCGCCGGACTCGAGGAAGGATTGTTCCCGAGCAGCCGCTCGCTGGAGGAAGCCGGACGCCTCGCCGAGGAACGTCGCCTCGCCTACGTCGGCATCACTCGCGCGCGGCAGAAATTGGTCCTCAGCTACGCCGAAGTGCGCCGCATCCACGGCCAGGACAACTACGGCCAGCCATCGCGCTTCCTGCGCGAGATCCCGGCCGAGCTGTTGCATGAAGTGCGCCCGAAGATCCAGTTGAGCCGGCCCGTCTACGGCGGACGCATCAGCGAACCCGCGCAATCGTCGGCGCCCGCGCTGCGCCTCGGCCTGCGCGTCGCCCATCCGAGCTTCGGCATCGGCGTGGTGATGGACGCCGAAGGCAGCGGCACGCACGCACGCGTGCAGGTCAACTTCGAAGCGGCGGGCCCGAAGTGGCTGGTGATGGCGTATGCGAATCTGGTGCCGGCTTAGATTGGGCATCCGCAGGACCACATGGCTGCCGTGCTGGTTGCATTTTCGGTGCGACAATTTGCGACATGAGGGGAATGCGAAAATGACAATGAACACGAAGGCTGGTCCGATGCTGGTCCTGGCCGCGATGCTGCTTGCATCGCCCGGGCGTTCCGATGCCAGCGGCGCGGTGACCACGCCATCGCACGAGACCTCGTCGGCGCAGGCTGTGCGTCCCGCTTCTTCCATCGACCCGGGCAAGCCGGATACCCCGACCACATTCAAGTCGCATCCTGCGCCGGCGTACCCGCCCGGGGAGTTGTGCGATGGCAATGGTGGCACCGTCGCCCTGCTGGTGACTGTGGATGCAACTGGCAAGCCATCCGGCGTGCGCGTCGGAAAATCGAGCGGGACCCGGGCGCTGGATCGCGCGGCGCTGGATGCGGCGCGCGACTGGACGTTCAATCCGGAGTTGCGTCATGGCGTGGCGGTCGTCAGCGTGGTGAACGTGCCGGTCACGTTCGCTCCGCAAGGCGCATCAGCGGGCTGCGAGAAGGACACCGCCCCGAAACTGCAGGGAGCCGATGCGAGCGGCTCGAATGGCCCGCCGTTCTATCCCAGGGCCGAGCTCTGCCATGGCGTGGGTGGCAGCGTCCTGCTTCTGGTGGTCTTGGATGCGCAGGGCAAGCCGGTCAGGGTGACGGTCGAGAAAACGAGCGCGAATCGTGCGCTGGATCGCGCAGCGGTCGACGCCGCCAAGGGATGGAAGTTCACTCCCGCGCTGCGGAACGGAGTCGCAGTCGCGGGTGCCGTCCGCGTTCCGGTGACTTTCGATCCCGGCAGCGAACGCAAGCCGGAGGGCTGTCCGAAGGCCGGTGGCTGACAGCGCCGCCGCGCCATCGTCTTCCGGCAGAGCGCGTCGCCCGGGTCAACCCGCCAGGTCGTCGAGGATCGGACAATCCGGCCGCTGGTTGCCGCGGCAGTGCTTCGACAGGTCGATCAGGGTGCGCTGCATCGCCTGCATCTCGAGGATCTTCGCGCCGAGCTCGGCCGCGTGCGCCTGCGCGAGCTTCTTCACTTCGGAACTTGCGCGGTGCTGGTCGTTCCACAGGCCGAGCAAGGTCTCGATCTGCTTCATGGAAAAGCCGAGGTTGCGCGAGCGCTTGATGAAACGCAGGCGGTGCAGGTCGGCGTCGGCGTACAGCCGGTAGCCCGCGAACGTGCGGCTGGCCTTGGGGATCAGGCCGACGCCCTCGTAATGGCGGATCATCTTCGCGCTGACGCCGGTCGCGGCCGACGCATCGCCGATGTCGTGGAAGCCCTGCTGTTTCGCATCGGCCAGTTCGGGTCGCAGCGCCTGCCTGCCCATGTCGTCGACTCCTTGGTGGCGGCAGCCGTTGCCACTATTCGTCGATCCTGAACCTTGCCGCCATGGCAAGGTCAAGGGCCGCGCGTTGAAAAGCAATTTTTGGGGCGCTGTTGACCTTCCAACAGGGTCAAGGCTCAGCCTTCACGCAACGGCACTATCGCCGTGATCACCGGAGGATGTCATGAACGCTGCCAACACCGAGAAGAAAGCCTGTGCGTGCTGCAAGTGCAACGAGTGCAAGTGCGTCGAATGCCGCTGCTGCAAGTGCGACGGTTGCAAGTGCTCCGCGTGAGCCGCGAGAACCACGGGGGCAACAAGGAAGGGGCCGCGAGGCCCCTTTCTCTTGCCCGGAATGCACGACGGCTTGCAAAGCCGGAAGTCGATCGCGGCGCGCTGCCGATGCATGCGCGATGCCATCGCCTCAAATGTTCTTCCCGGATGACACAATGGGATCGTCATGAACGATCCGAGTCAGCCTGACGACCAGACCCTTGCGATCCCCGAGAGCGAGGGATCGGGCGGCCGCATCGGTCCGTTCAAGATCCTGCAACAGATCGGCGAGGGCGGATTCGGCTCGGTGTTCGAAGCCGAACAGGAGCATCCGGTCAAGCGCCGGGTCGCGCTCAAGGTCATCAAGCTCGGAATGGACACACGCGAGGTGATCGCGCGTTTCGAGGCGGAACGCCAGGCGCTGGCGATGATGGACCATCCGCATATCGCGCGCGTGCTCGATGCCGGGGCGACCGAGAGCGGGCGCCCTTACTTCGTGATGGAACTCGTCAGGGGCGAGCCGATTTCCGGCTATTGCAGCAAGCGCGACCTGTCGCTCGTCCAGCGCCTGCAACTGTTCGAGCAGGTGTGCTCGGCCGTGCAGCACGCGCACACCAAGGGGATCATCCACCGCGACCTGAAACCGAACAACGTGCTGGTCAGCACCCAGGACGAGCAACCGTTCGCGAAGGTCATCGACTTCGGCATCGCCAAGGCGACCAGCGGCCGCCTGACCGACAAGACCCTGTTCACCGAACAGTTCCTGATGATGGGAACGCCGCTGTACATGAGCCCGGAACAGGCCGCGGGCAGCTCCGACATCGACACGCGCACGGACATCTATGCGCTCGGCGTGATCCTGTACGAATTGCTGACCGACACCACGCCGATCGATTCCGACTCGCTGCGCGCCGCGGGCTATGCGGAGATCCAGCGGATCATCCGCGATGTCGAGCCGCTGCGTCCCAGTGCGCGCCTGTCGAAGTCCATCACCACCAGGCTGGGTGCGGAAGCGAAGCCGCGCAGCGAATCGCACAAGCTGACCCGCATGGTGAGCGGCGAACTCGACTGGATCGTCATGAAGGCGATCGACAAGGATCGCGCGCGCCGTTACGAGACCGCCAGTGCGCTGGCGATGGACGTGCGCCGGTACCTGACCGGCGATCCGGTGCTCGCCGCGCCGGCCAGCGTCGTTTACCGGCTGCAGAAATTCGTCCGCCGGAACAAGGGCACGGTCGCGGCGGGCTTGCTGATCGCGGCGTCGCTGCTGGTGGGTCTGGTCGGGTTTGCATGGCAGGCGCGCATCGCCCAGCAACAGGCGCGCCTTGCGCAGGAGCAGACCCAACTCGCAAAGCAGCAGACCCAACTCGCGCAGCAGCGCGCCGACGAACTGGAGCAGGTCGCGAAATTCGAGGCGACCATGATCGGCCAGATGGATCCGACCCAGGCCGGCAAGTTGCTGTCGGACGATGTGCAGGCGAAGTTCGCGGCTTCGCTGGTCAAGGCCGGCGCTCCCGAGGCCGAACGCGTCGCGCAGATGGCTGCTGTCGCCAAGCTATGGCAGCACGTCAATGCCACCGATGCGGCTCGCGACCTGATCGACGGCACGATCCTGAAGCCTGCGGTGGCGGCGATCGACCAGCAGTTCAAGGACCAGCCGATGGTGGATGCGTATCTGCGGCAGACGGTTGCCGACCGCTATGTCGGCATGGCGTTGTTCGACGCCGCGATGCCGCTGCAGAAAAGCGCACTGGCGACGCGCCGACGCGTATTCGGCGACGACAACGTCATTACGCTGGGCTCGATGCTCGGGATGGGCTCGTTGCTGAACGACCTGGGCCGACCTGCGGAAGGCGAGCCCTACGTTCGCCTGGCAGCGGACAAGCTGCGCCTCATGTTCGGCGAAGACGATCCGCGCACCCTGCAGGCGCTCTCCCTGCTCGGCCTCATCCTCTACAACGACGGCAGGCTAGGCGAGGCCGAGACGTCCTACCGCGAAGCGTTGGCGATCCAGCGCCGGGTGCTGGGCAACGACAATCCGGACACGCTCGCGCAGATCCACAACATCGGCCTGCTGCTGATGTACCAGAACAAGCTGGACCAGGCCGATCCCTTCCTGCGCGAAGCATCGCAGAAGATGCGTCGCGCCCTGGGCGACGACCACCCGAATACGTTGATGGCGATCTGCAACTACGGATACGTGCTCGAGCGCGAAGGCAAGCTCGACCAGGCCGAGGCGTACGAGCGCGAAGCGCTGGCGAAGGCCCGCCACGCGCTGGGCGAGGACCATCCGGTCACCCTGGTCGCAGTCATCCTGACCGGCATGGTGCTGGAAAAGAAAGGCGAGCACACCGAGGCCGAGGCGTTGCTCGCTCCCATGGACGCCGCGACGCGCAAGGTGTTCACCGGCAGCAACCTGTTCCTGCGCGCGACGTTCCTGATCCAACTCGGTCGCGCACGCACGGGGCTGGGCAACCATGCCGCCGCGGAAGTCGAACTGCTCGACGCGCAGGCCATCCTCGAGCAGACCCACAACGTCACCCACGCCGATGACCTCCGCGATTGCACGCGCGCGATCGTTGCGCTGTACATCTCGTGGAACAAGGTCGAGCCAGCCAAGGGCTACGACGCGAAGGCAGCGGAGTGGCAGGGAAAGCTGGATGCGCTCGCAACCCCCGATCCCGCCAAGGCAGTGTCGCAGCAGTAGCCGGCGTGGCGAGGATGATGGACCGGGCGCAAGCATGGCAGGGTGTGGGACCCGGCCATGGCCGGTTCAGTCGCTCAAGCTGAAATCGGTTGTCGGGCCTGCGCTTTCGTGCGGAAATGGACGAGCGTCAGGATCAGCATCGCCATCATTCCGAGCGTGCTGGGAACGAGCTGGCTCCATGGTTGCAAGCCCGGCAGCAGGTTGCCGGCGCCGGCGGACAGCATCGCGAAATAGACGCCGGTCATCTTCATGCCGTGATCGAGCGGCCGGATCGCGCGGCTCCACAGCGAACCCCAGGCGTGCCGGGACAGGTCGTAGAGCGCGATTGCCGCCACGTAGCCCAGCGTCGCGTAGCCGATGGCGGGAGTGAACGACGCGGTGCCCGGACCCATCGTGAGCAACATGCGGGCGATCAGCAGCAATGCGCCGATCGCCAGCGCCGCGTCCCATCCATTCGGGGCGCGGTCCCGCAGTTGCAGCGCGCGCAAGCCGCCGATCAGCTGGTAGCCCGCGGACACCGTCACCGCAACGAGCGCGCCGGGCGGCGACCCGAACAGGACGGCGAAGCACGCCGTGCCGACGACGAGCGCGGCCAGCCACGCGAAACTCCGCCCCCAACGCCGATGCGCAGCACCGCCCTTGATGCTGAGCAGCGGCACCAGACCGATCGTCAAGCCGATTGCGCCGGCGCCGACATGCAGGATGACGTTCGTCGTGACGATGGGATGTCTCCGCAGCAGGCGTTTCAGGCAAGGCGATCATCCTATGCGATCGTGATTCATGCGACGAGCCGCGCTCGACTCCGGTCGATCCGGAGTCCTCAATCGTCCCGGTGCCCTCATGGAAGCTGTTGCGCCCGGGATGGCGAGCGGGAGCTCTCCTGGTGTTTCAGGAACTGGTCCTTGCTCAGTGGTCGCCGAGCTTCTGCAGCATCGCGGCGGCATTGCCGTTGTGCGGATTCAGCTCGACGGCTCTCCGGTAATCGACGATGGCCTGCGCCTTGTCGCCGCCGTCCATCCTGGCCTCGCCCAGGCTGTCGTAGGCATTGCTCGATTGCGGATAGGCTTCGACATTGAGCTGGAACATGCGCACGGCTTCGCTGGACTTGTTCTTCTTGATGAGCTGGTACCCCAGCGTGTTGAGTTCGCCTTCGTCGAAGTTGTAGGTGGCAGGTTCGGCCGTCTTCAGGTGGCGATAATGCGCGACGGCCTGGTCGATGCCGCGGGCCTGGATGGTGTCCGATAGCGTTGCCGCGATCGACCTGCGCGGATCGAAGCCGGCCTTGACGTCCGGCACCCACACCGCCATCGAGACCGCGAAGATTCCGGCCGCCATCGCGACCGTGATCGCGGCAAGCAGGCCGGCGGTGGCGATGCGCCCGATCGCGCTGCCGCTGTCCTGCGCGTGCAGGTAGATCTCGAGGATGGCGAGCGGCACCAGGAATTGCGCGTACGCCATGAACGTGAGGAAGGGGCCGCTGAACGTGGTCGGATCGAAGCCGACCGGACCCTTGAACACGAGGAAGGACAGGAAGAAAACGAGGCGGTAGAAATACGCCGAGCCTGCCGCCAGGAACAACCGCAGCGCCCAGCGGCGATGCGTCCTGAAATCGCGGGCGATCGCATGGCGCACCGCCATGCCGGCGCAGAGCCAGATCAGCACCGCGCCGAAGGTGGAACCCCAGTGCTGGGAAGCATCGCCGACGCTTCCGCGGACCCAGGTCATGTAAAGGCCGGCCGCGCTGATGGCGAACGCGGAGAGCACATAGACGCGCCCGTTCCAGCGATGGAAAACCGGGAAGCGCGCGCGGACCTGCGGCACCAGCTGCAGCGCTCCGCCGAGCATGAGCACGACCGCCGATGCGACATGCATGGCGACGGCGACATTGCCCGCCGTATCGCCAGCGACGTGGCCATGGGTGATGAACTTGCCCCAGCCGTGGTAGTCCCCGCGCAGCGCGGTCAGTCCGTAGAAGGACGCCACCGCGAATGCGAACACCCATTGGCCGATAACGGTCACGACGAACCACGTCCGTACGGCGGTCTTCAGAGCGGCGGCCGCGATGGAATCGAGGTCGATGCGATTGGTCAATACGACTGCGCTCATATGCGTTCTCGTAGTCCGGCGAGGTTGATCGCGAACAGACTGTGTCCGCACCGCAAGGCGCGGGCGAGCCGTTTGCGACCAGCTACGCGAAGGCGAGGTTGAACGGCGGTGTTGCGGGACGGATTGCGGTCGACGCGGCGCCGCCATGCGCGCGGCTGCGCCCGGGGCGACGACGTGGCGAACACAGTCACCCCTCTCCCCAACCCCTCTCCCGCAAGGGGAGAGGGGCTCAGGCGCAGGTGTGCTGAAACCGGATCAGCACATCGGAACGGACAATGTTGCGGGCGTGAAGCCAACGAAGTCGTCAGCGTGTCTTCCCTCTCCGCTGGTGGGAGAGGGATCGAGGGAGAGGGGCTCAGTCGCTGTGCCCGCAACCCGTCGTTCCCGAGCGTGATCCAGACCCTCGCCTGCGTGACTGGTCCGATCCATCTTCGGCAGCGGCGCATTGCAAGCCACACTGCACGCCACGGTCCAATCGTTCCTTCGCATCGCAGCAGCGCGCGCGAAGGCGAAATCGCTACTATCGTCACGCCATGCATGCCGAGCCGCCGGATCCCAGACCCCAGGTGTTAGCCCCGATGCTGGGATGGCGGCGCGTGAAGCCTCCGTTGATCGCGTGCACGGTGCTGTTCCTGATGATGGCCCCGGGCTGGACGGTGTCGTACGCGGTCCTGCTGTTCCGCCTGCTGTTCATCGCGCTGGTTGCGGTGCTCGCCTTCGGCCTGCTGGAGCGATGGCCGGCGCGCCTGCCGGCGTGGGTCGCACGCTGGGTGTTGCAGGTCGTCGCCGTGGCGATGGTGATGCCGTTCTCGGCCGCGATCGCCTATGCGGTGACGACGATCGGCTTGCAGCCGGCGTGGTTCCACGACAAGGAGCGGATGATCGGCTTCGGCACGATGTGCTTCCTCGGCTTGCTGATCGGGCCGTGGATGTCGGTTGCGGCGCTGTTCCGCCAGATCAGCGGCACGGCGCAGCGGCAGGCCCTCGCATTCGACCTGGAGCGCAGCGAATTCGAACGCAAGGCGCTGGATGCCCGCATGCGATTGCTGCAGGCGCAGGTCGAGCCGCACTTCCTGTTCAACACGCTCGCGAACGTGCGCGAGCTGGTGGACTCCGGATCGCCGCAGGCCTCCGCCGTGCTGGGCAACCTGATCGCCTACCTGCGCGCGGCGGTGCCGCGCCTGCACGAGACGGCGACCACGCTGGGACAGGAAATCGAACTGGTACGCGCGTACCTTGAGGTGATGCACATGCGCATGCCCGACCGCCTCCAGTTCACCTTGCACGCCGACGACGCGGCGCTTGCGATGACTTGCCCGCCGATGACGTTGTTGACCCTGGTCGAGAACGCCGTGCGCCACGGCATCGATCCCAGCGAGGAGGGCGGCCGCATCGAGGTCCGCGTGCGCCTGCAGCAGGAGCGTTGCCGCGCCGAGGTCATCGATACCGGCATGGGCCTTGGCGATCATGCCGGTACCGGCCTGGGTACCGGGCTGACCAACCTGCGCGAACGCCTGCAGCTGGCTTTCGGCGGCGATGCGCAGTTGCGGCTGTCTCCATTGCAGCCGCATGGCGTCTGTGCGGAAGTGGATTTTCCGGCGCAGCGGGCCTCGCCATGACCAGCCAGAAGCCCACCGCATTGATCGCCGACGACGAGCCGCTGCTGCGCAAGGCCCTCGCGCGCATGCTCGCGCAGGCCTGGCCCGAGTTGCAGGTGATCGCCCAGGCGCGCAACGGGCGCGAGGCGGTCGAGCAGTTCGAGGCGCAGCAACCCGACATCTGCTTCCTCGATGTGCACATGCCGGGGCTTTCCGGGGTGGAGGCGGCGCGCTGCATCGGTCGCCGCGCGCACCTCGTGTTCATCACCGCGTTCGACCAGTACGCGGTGCAGGCCTTCGAACATGGCGCGCTGGATTACCTGGTGAAGCCGGTGGAACCCGCGCGCCTCGCCGACACGGTCGCGCGCCTGCAGGAGCGTTTGCGCGCCGCCCAGCCGGCGCCCGATACCGATGCGCTGCTGGAACAACTCGCCGTGCGCCTGCACAAGAAAGCGGGCCCGGCGCCGCTGCAATGGATCCGCGCATCGGTGGGGCAGGCGCTGCGGCTGATCCCGGTCGACGAGATCGATTTCCTGCGCTCCGACGAGAAGTACACGCTGATCGCATGGCGCGGCGATGCAGGCAAGCCCGGCGAAGCGCTGATCCGCACGCCGCTGAAGGAACTGGTGGCACAACTCGACGCCGCCCAGTTCGTGCAGGTGCACCGTTCCGTCGTGGTGAACCTGCGCGCGATCAGCCACGTCACCCGCAGCGAAAACGAGACCGCCGACATCCACCTGAAGGGCCGCGCCGACGTGTTGCCGGTGAGCCGCAGCTATCTGCACCTGTTTCGGCAGATGTGAGCGCTGCACTGCAAACGGGACACCAGCCACCGCCATGACCATCCTGCGCAACATCGCGATCGCGGTTTTCTTCCTGTGGATCTTCATCGACAGCATGATGGTCTTCCGCCATGCGACCGGGGCGGCCGAGAACCGCGATCGCTTCTCGCTGAAAGTGCTGATGGTCGGCAGCCTGCTGGCGTTGTGGATCGGCATTGGCCTCGCGTTCGGCACGGTCGGGGCGATGCATTCCGCGGCCGTGCAGGGTGCGGGCCTGGCCGTGATGGGGATCGGCATCGCCGTACGCAGCACCGCGATCGCGCAGCTCGGCCGTTTCCATACGCCGAACGTCGCGGTCCGCGCGGACCATCAGCTGAAACAGACCGGTCTCTACCGGTTCGTGCGGCATCCGAGTTACCTCGGTGCGCTGATCGCCTACCTCGGCTTCTCAATCGCGCTGGGCAACTGGCTGGGCATGGCGGTGATCATGGCCATCACGCCCTGCATCTACCTGTACCGGATCCATGAGGAAGATGCGGCGATGCTGGCGGCGTTCGGCGAACCGTATCGTGTGTACTGCGCGCGCACCAAGCGCCTGCTCCCCTGGCTGTTTTGAAGCTTCTGAAGCCCGCAACATGGCAGCAAATGCACGCCTTCTGTCGTTCCTGCCACGCGGCGCTTTTCAACAATGATTCCCCGGCATCCGCCGTTCGACGCGGGAATCATCATGCACCGACCTCTCCGTTCCACCCTCACCGCTGCCGTCGTCGCGATCGTTGCGTCCGGCGCGATGGCAGCGCTCGCTGCCAGGCAAGGCGCCATTCCGCAATTTCTTTCCGGAGCGCCGCTCGCGGCCGACGGGCAACATGGAAGGATCGATCCGTACCATGCACGGTTCAGCCGCAGTCGCCCGGTGATCGCGATCGTCGCCGAGAACAGCGGCACCGAACTCACCGATTACGTGATTCCCTACGGCGTACTCGCCCAGTCCGGCGTCGCCGACACGATCGCCGTCGCGACCCAGCCAGGCCCGATCACGATGAGGCCGGCGTTGCGCATCCAGCCGCAGGCGACGATTGCGGAATTCGATGCGCGCTACCCCGATGGCGCCGACTATGTGATCGTGCCGGCGGTGGTCAAGCGCAACGATCCGGCGCTGCTCGCGTGGATCGCCGCGCAGGGCGGCAAGGGCGGCACCGTCGTGAGCATCTGCGACGGCGCGCTCGTGGTCGCCAACAGCGGCCTGATGAACGGCCATCGCGCGACCGCGCACTGGGCCACGCAGGGTCTGCGCGCGAAAGCCTATTCCGGCATCAAGTGGGTGAAGAACATCCGCTATGTCGCCGATGGCAGGATCGTCTCCAGCGCCGGCATCAGCGCCTCGATCCCGACATCGATAGCGCTCGTCGAAGCGATCGCCGGTCATGATCGAGCTGCGGTGCTCGCGGGTGAACTCGGCGTCGCAGATTGGGGCACGGCGCACAATAGCGACATGTTCCGGCCGCGCTTCGGCGTCAACCTGATGGCTCTCATGCGGACGACCTACACCAATGCGCGCCTGCATGCGATGCAGCGCATCGGCGTGCCGGTCGCGCCGGGGGTCGGCGAAATCGCGCTTGCGTTCACCGCCGACGCATACTCGCGCACCGGTCGCAGCCATGCCTACGCGCTATCCGCATCCGATGCGCCGGTACGGACGCTGCATGGATTGACCGTGCTGCCGGACCGCGTGATCGGCGGCGCGGATCCGGTCGACCGCAGCTTGCCCGCATTCGATGCCACGCCCCCGGCACGCTCGCTCGACAAGGCGCTGGCTGGCATCGCGGAGAGCTTTGGTCGTTCGACTGCGTACGGCGTCGCGATCGACTTCGAATATCCGGGCTTCGACAAATGAGTGCGATGACCGCAAGGAGCACCCGCCGCGTCGTCCTGCTCGCGCACGACCAGATGAACCTGCTCGACCTCGCCGGCCCGTTGCAGGCGCTGTCGACAGCGAGCAAGCGCTTCTCCGGCAACGGGCCGGCGCTGTACGCCACCATCATCGCGTCCGTCGACGGCGGACTTGTCGCGACCAGCGCGGGCCTGCCGATCATGACGGTGCCGTTGTCCGCGCTCGATGGCATCGCGATCGATACCCTGATCGCGCCGGGCGGCAGCAAGGACGACGAGATGCACGCGCCGCCGCAACTGGTCGCGTGGATCGCGCGACGCGCGCCGGATGTGCGGCGGCTGTGTTCGGTCTGCACCGGCGCGTTCCTGCTCGCCGCCGCCGGCAGCCTCGATGGTCGGCGCGTCGCGACGCATTGGGACTGGGTCGCGCGGCTGGAAAAACTGCATCCGGCGATCCAGGTCGATGCGGACCGGATCTTCATCCAGGACGGATCGGTGTGGACGTCCGCCGGCGTCAGCGCGGGCATCGACCTCACCCTCGCATTGATCGAACAGGACCATGGCCACCGTGTCGCGATCGAAACCGCACGCCAGTTGGTGATGTTCATCAAGCGCTCG
>JBBQHA010000043.1:0-23383 GCA_038323475.1 Lysobacterales bacterium | reverse complement strand
ATCCGCCGGATCGCGTTCATGGGTGCGTCGAACAACCTCATGAACGATAGCCCGCGCGCAGTGCGGTTCCGTGGGTCAAACGCGATGGCTTCATGGGTGGGCTCCTGCGTGCGTACCGACGATCATAACTAGCATGCCGTTAAGCAGCGTCTAAGTGCATGGGCCAAAAGGGCCGGATTCGGTTGAATCGGCGAACGGCAGGGAAACCGCCGCGGCGATTCTAACACTGCATGCGCGGCCCTTTCCGGTCGCCCGGGGTTCCGCCCTGCTGGCGATTGCCGGCGGCGGCGGTGTGATAGGTTGCCCCGTCGCGCGAATACCACGAGATTGGAAAGGAGCCCTTTCGATGACCCGGATGATGTGCCTGGTACTGCTGTGCCTGCTCGCGGCGGCGCCCGCATTCGCCCAGCAGCTCGCCTTTCCCGGCGTCGCCGCCGGCAACCCGGCTGCCCTGGACAAGGCGATGCCCGACCTTGCGCAGCGTGCGATCACGTCCTATTCCGAGCCGGATCGCGACAAATACCTCGACAACCTGTTCAGGATGCAGCTGGCCGCCGGCCGCCCTGCGGAAGCGCGCGCCACGCTCGCCGCCCTGCGCATCCTGCGCGCGAAGACGGCTCCGGCGCGACTGATCGCGAATATCCGCTACGAGATCTACGCCGACGCGAAACTGCGCGAAGACGCCAGCCATGCGCCCTTCGGGGACGCCTACCGCGCGGCCTTCGGCGAGCGGATGGCCCAACTCGACGACGGCACCGCTTACCAGGTGCTGTATTCGCTCGGCACCGCCCCGCACTGGCTGGAGGACGACCTGCGCGACGCGCTGCAGTCGCACGCGACCGCCACCGCATTGACCATGGCCGAGGCGATCGACCTGCTGCGCAAGGACGCGGCCGCGCGGATGTATCGCGAGATCGGGCCGCTCGTCGATGGGCTGACGAAACAGGACGACGCGCGCCGCTACGACGTCCGCCAGGACGTGCCGATCCGGACCGCCGATGGCGCGACCGTGACGGCGACGGTGATGCGGCCGCGTTCGGCGACGCGCAAACTGCCGGCGCTGCTCGAATTCAGCATCTACGCCAATCCCGACAACGCGCTCGTGGAGACCAGGCTCAGCGCCGCGAACGGTTACGTCGGCGTGTTCGCCTTCAGCCGCGGCAAGGGCCACAGCCCGGATCAGCCGGTCGCATTCGAGCACGACGGCGACGATGCCGATGCGGTCATCGACTGGATCGCGAAACAGGACTGGAGCGATGGCCGCGTCGGCATGTACGGCGGCAGCTACGACGGCTTCGCGCAGTGGGCCGCGGCCAAGCACCTGCCGGCCGCGCTGAAGGCGATGATGCCGTCGGTGACCGCGGCGCCCGGCATCGACGTGCCGATGGAAGGCAATGTCTTCGCAACCTTCTTCTATCGCTGGCCGCTGTACACCACGAACGGGCCGGGGATGGACGACGCGGGCTACAACGACAACGCGCACTGGGATGCGCTGTACAAGTCCTGGTATCGCAGCGGCAAGGCCTATCGCGCCCTGCCGGACATCGATGGCAAGCCGAATCCGTTCTACCTGCGCTGGCTGGAGCATCCGTCCTACGACGCTTACTGGCAGGCGATGATTCCGTATCGCGACGAGTTCGCGAAGATCGATATCCCGGTGCTGACCACGACCGGCTATTACGACCCGGGCCAGATCGGCGCGCTGTACTACTTCAGCGAACATCGCCGCTACAACCCGCGCGCCGAGCACTACCTTTTGATCGGCCCGTACGACCATGTCGGCGCGCAACGCGGATCGGTCGACATGCTCGATGGCTATGCGATCGATCCGGTCGCGCGCATCGACATCCTGCAACTGCGCTACCAGTGGTTCGACCATGTATTCAGGGGCGCGCCGCTGCCTGCGTTGCTGAAGGACCGCGTGAACTACGAGGTGATGGGCGCGAACGTCTGGAAGCACGCGCCGTCGCTGGAAGCGATGGGGACACCGACGCGTTTCTACCTCGACGCCAATCGCGACGGCGACGCGTATCGCCTTGCCGCACAGTCGGCCGATCCGGAGGCATACGTCGCCCAGACCGTCGATTTCTCCGATCGCAAGGATGCCGATGCGACCGCATCGGGACTGATCGTCGACAAGTCGATGGACACCCGCAACGCGGTGGTGTTCACGAGCGAGCCGCTGCTGCAGGCGACCGAAATCAGCGGCCTGTTCTCCGGGCGGCTCGACCTCGTCGTCAACAAGCAGGACTTCGACCTCAACATCGCGCTCTACGAACAGATGCCGGACGGCAACTATTTCCAGCTGTCGATGTTCATCGCGCGCGCCAGCTACATCGACGACCGCAGCCAGCGCAAGCTGCTGTGGCCGGAGCGTCGGCAGCAACTCGCGTTCCACAGCGGCCGTCTCACCAGCCGCCAGTTGCAGAAGGGCAGCCGCCTGGTCGTCGTCGTGAGCGTACCGAAGCAGCCCGACCTGCAGGTCAACTACGGCACCGGCAAGGACGTCAGCGACGAGACGATCTCCGACGGGAAAAAGCCGCTGCGGCTGCGCTGGTATGCCGACAGCTTCATCGATGTGCCGATGACGCGTTAGCCCACAGCAGGCTCTGCCAGCGGGAGCGCCTGCAGGAGTTCCAGCACCTTCCGCGCCGCTTCCTCCGACGACGCCGGGTTCTGCCCGGTGACGAGGTTGCGGTCGGCCAGCACATGGGGCTGCCAGTCGTCCTTCTTCGAATACACGCCGCCGCTGTCCCTGAGCATGTCCTCGACCAGGAACGGGACGACATCGGTCAGCCCGACCGCAGCTTCCTCGGTGTTGCTGAAACCGGTGACGGTCTTGCCGCGCACCAGCGGCAGTCCGAACGGCCCGCGCGCATGCCGGAACACGCCTGGAGCGTGGCAGACCGCGGCGACCGGTTTGCCGGCCGCGTATGTCGCCTCGATCAGGCTGATCGAATCGCGATCTTCCGCCAGGTCCCACAGTGGGCCATGGCCGCCCGGATAGAACACCGCGTCGAACTCCTCGTCGACGACTCCCGCGAGCCTGCGCGTGTCGGCAAGCGTCGCGGTGGCCGCAGGATCGGCGCGGAAGCGCGCGGTCGCGGCAGTCTGCGCATCGGGCGCATCGCTTTTCGGATCGAGCGGCGGCTGGCCGCCCTTGGGCGAGGCCAGCACGATCTGCGCACCCGCGTCCTTGAAAACGTAGTAAGGCGCTGCGAATTCCTCGAGCCAGAAACCGGTCTTCTTGCCGGTATCGCCGAGTTGGTCGTGCGAGGTCAGCACCATGAGGATCTTCATCGTCGACTCCTTTCGAACGGGGTGGAATGAATCCGTGCAGGCCTGTGCATCAGGCATGGCGGGAAAGCCGAGCCTAGCAATCGCTTCGTGAACCGTTTGTTGTCCGCTGCCGGATCGGTCCGCGCAGAGGGATCTGCCACGCGGTGTTCCACAGGCTGCCCGCTTCGGTAAGATGGGTCGAGGCAGCTTCGCGCCGACGCCGCTCGCATGGGGATGCGACATGGATGCACAGGAACCGATCGCGTTCGACCACCTGGACGACATCGCCGTCTTCCGGCTCGCCGGCATGCACACGATTCCCGGAGGCGTCCAGTTGATCCGCAGGGCGATCGCGCAGGCGCATGAACGCCGCATCTCGAAGCTGATGGTCGTCATTACCGAAACGACCGGGTACGAGGTGCCCAGCCTGTCGATGCGGCTCGGCATGATGCGCGAATGGGCCGACGCAGCCGGCGGTTTTGTCCGCGCGGTGATGATCTGCCGTCCCGAATTCATCGATCCGCACAAGTTCGGGGTGACCATGGCCGCCAATTTCGGCATGAAGACCGACGTCTTCACGACCGAGGACGAAGGCCTGGCCTGGTTGCGGCAACTCGAGTAGGCATCGCCCCGCCATGGAACGCACTTGACCCAGCAGCAAGCCGCGCAATCTCTGCAGTTCTCGCTGGTCATCCCCGCATTCAACGAAGCGGCGCTGTTGCCGCGCCTGCTCGATTCGATCGATGCGGCGCGCACACGGTTTCGCGACGGCAGCGAGGCGGTGGAAATCATTGTCGCCGACAACGCATCCACCGATGCGACGGCGGAAATCGCCCGCGCTCGCGGCTGCGTCGTGGCGCCGGTCGTGAAGCGCTGCATCGCGGCCGCACGCAACGGCGGCGCGGCGGTGGCGCGCGGCACGATGCTCTGTTTCGTGGACGCCGACATGCGCGTGCATCCGGAGACGTTCAACGTCATCGCCGATGCCCTCGCCGATGCGCGCGTAGTCGCTGGCGCGACCGGGGTCACCATGGAACGCTGGTCGCCCGGGATCGTCGCGACGTGGATCGCGATGATCCCGTTCGTCTGGATCACCGGCATGGATACCGGCGTGGTGTTCTGCCGGCGCGCTGATTTCGACGCCATCGGCGGCTACGATGAGGAGCGCCTGATCGCCGAGGACCTGGATTTCCTGAGGCGGCTGCGCAGGCTCGGCAGGCCGAGCGGGCAACGGCTCACGCGCGCGACGCAGGCCAAGGCGATCTCCTCGACGCGCAAGTTCGACACCTACGGCGACTGGCACTTCTTCACCCGGATGCCGCGCATCGGCTGGCGCCTGTTGCGCAATCCGCAGCTGCGCGACGATTTCGTGCACCGCTACTGGTACGACGACCGCTAGCGCGGCCTCTGGCGCGGACGTGCGAAAAAGAGGAAAAGGGTCGGAGTACCAGGCGCTTCGCCCGGATTTCCGGACTCGGCAAGATGACGTCCCCCGGCATCCACGCGGTCAATGTCCCTCGCCCACCCGACGAGGAGTCGCGCCTGTCCGCGCTGCATCGCTACCAGCTGCTGGATACGCCGGCGGAGGACGATTTCGATTTCCTCACCGAGCTCGCCGCGCAGGTCTGCGGCGCGCCGTTCGCCTTCGTGTCGCTGGTGGACCGGGATCGGGTCTGGATCAAGTCGTATTTCGGGATGAGCGCGCAATCGCGCCCACGCGACGACGACTACTGTTCCTGGGCGATCCTCGAGGATGTGTCGCTGAGCATCCCGGACCTGACCATGGATCCGCGCACCGCCGGCATCTCGATGACGGTCGGCCCGCCGGGCTACCGCATGTACACCGGCGCGAACCTGCAGACGTCGGACGGCCACCGGATCGGCTCGCTGTGCGTCCTCGATGATCGGCCGCGTGCCCTGACCAGCCAGCAGATGCGCCTGCTGTTGCGCCTGTCGCGCCAGGTGATGGCGCTGATCGAGCTGCGTTTCCACCAGCGCTCGCTCGCGGATGCGCTGTCGACGATGGAGCGGCTGGCGACCATCGACGAACTGACTGGCCTGTGCAACCGCCGCGTGCTGATGGAACGGCTCGACGACGAGGTGGAACGCGCGCGCCGTTTCGCAACGCCACTGTCGGTCGTGATGATGGACATCGACCACTTCAAAGCGATCAACGACGGCCACGGCCATGCGACGGGCGACGCCGTGCTGCGCAACGTCGGCGCACTCCTGCGCGAAGACCATCGTCACGTCGATGTCGCCGGGCGCTATGGCGGCGAGGAATTCTGCATCGTGCTGCCCGGCACGACCCTGGACGGCGGCATCACGCTCGCCGAATTCCTGCGCCAGAAAATCGAGGCATTCGAACATGTCCTCGGCGATCGCTCGCTGTCGACGACTGCGAGCTTCGGCGTGGGCACTCTCGATATCGGCTCGGAAGGCAATGCAGGCACCCTGCTCAAGGCCGCCGACGACGCGTTGTACCGGGCCAAGCGCAACGGACGCAATTGCGTGGAGGGCGCGCGACCGCAGCCTTGATTTTCGCGCGCGCAACGAAGCAGGGCCGCGCGCGGCGGCCCTTCATGCGACCGCCCGGATCGGCGATTTTTCAGTGGCTCACGATGCGTTGCGCGACGTATGTCGGCAGGTCGGCCGCATCCACCGAGAACACGAAGAACAGGTTCGGGTTGGCGACGCCGCCCGGATGCAGGCCGTCGGTCACCGTGCCGACGAAATCGTTGTCGTTGGAGACGAACAGCGTGTGTTTGCGCACCCGATCCACGACGACATCGGGACCGAACGCGAGACCCTCGAGCTTGGCGGGAATCTCGGTTGCGGGGATGCCATGCGCGCCGAGCGCCTGCACGAGGTCGAGGAACAACGTCTTGCCGACCGCGAGCGGAGCCAGGTTGGCTGCGCCGCTCGCGTTGCCCGCATCCGGCGCGCCGGCGAGGTCGATGCGGTACAGGCGCTTGTAAGCCGCGACCGAACCGTCGCCCAGGCCCTTGCCATCGCGTTCGTCGACCAGGAATTCGTGGTCGTTGATCGCAACGATGTCGCTGATGGTCGGGTATTTCGGTTTCGCGTCGGTGCCGATATTGGTGAGCTGGTAGGCGTACTGGCGGGTCGCGCCGGTCTGCAGGTCGATCCTGACGATGCGGGTGTACGCGCCCGCGGTGCCGCCGTCCTGCAGCAAGGGGCTCTGCATTGCGCCGTACAGGGCTTTTCCATCGGGCGTGATCGCCAGCCCTTCCATGCCCTTGTTGGCGACGCGGCCCGCGCTGTTGTGGGCGATCTCGTCGTTGCCGACGGGGCTGAGGAAATTCACTGCGAATGCATCCGGGAGTTTGTAGATGCCGGTGCGCTCGCCGCTGTTGCGACTGAAGCGATAGACGTACGGCCCGTACTCGTCGCTGACGAACACCTGCGCGCCATCGCTGCCGACGCGGATGCCTTCCGGATCGAGGCGCGCATCGAGCGGGCTCGTCGAACTGGCATCCGGCGCGAAGCCGTCCGAGCGGCCGGTGAAATAGCGGGTATGGCGCAGTCGGTTGAGCGCTGGCTCGCCGCCAGCCAGCCCGGCATTGACGCCATTGCCATAGGCCAGCGGCGTTGCCGCATGCAGCAGCGTGGTGCGGGTCAGGGTCGGCACCAGCGCGAACGGCAACGCCGATCCCGGTGCGCTGGGCGCGAGCTTCATCGTGATCGTCTGGAAGCGGTCGATGTAGGACGTCGTGTCGCTCACCGCGCTGTTGTACGCGATCGCGTTCGGACCGCGATCCGGCAGGGCGAGGAAAGTGTTGCCGCCCGCGTAGGCGAGACCGGAGCCGAGGCCGCCGAGAAGGTTGCCGGGGGCGCCGTTCTCGAGTGACGCCGCGGTTTCGACGGAGCGATCCGTGGAGTTGCCGCTGAGGCCGTCGATGGCGATCAGGTCGATGGATGCATGCGCCGAGGTTGCGGCGAGCAGCGATGCGATCGCCAGCGAAAGAAGCGTGGGTCGGGTCATGGCGTGGGTCTCGTCCTGGGGTTGTGGAGCGCAGGCCATGGTCGATGACGATTGTTGCAGCAAGGTGATGCTTCGATGATCCGGGCAGTTCAGCATCCCGGGCCGATCGCCCTGATCGTCCATGCGTCTCACCCGATGAGAACTCCACCGGCGCAGACTTGGTCATCGCGCCCTGCGCCCCCATGATGTCCACCATGTCCAGAGCGCGCGCCAAGCCGATGGGACGTTCGTCCGTCGCCGAGCCGGCCAGCATGCAGCTGTCGTTCGGCCGGCCGTACGCGGACGTTCCGGATGCCCTGCGCGCCTTCCATCCGGCGGTCGCGGCCTGGTTCGCGGAAACCTTCGCCGCGCCGACGCTCGCGCAGGTCGCGGCATGGCCGGCGATCCAGTCCGGCCGGCATGCACTGATCGCGGCGCCCACCGGTTCGGGCAAGACGCTCGCGGCCTTCCTCGCCGCGATCGACGCGCTGGTGCGGGTCGGCGCGGAGGCAGGCAGCCTGCCCGACGAAACCGACGTGGTGTACGTGTCGCCATTGAAGGCGCTGTCGAACGACATCCAGCTGAACCTGGAGGCGCCGCTCGCCGGCATCCGCGAACGCCTGCAGCGGCTCGGCTACCCGGATGTCGCGATCCGCACCGCGGTGCGCACCGGCGACACCCCGCAGGCCGAACGCACGGCGATGCGCCGCACGCCGCCGCACATCCTGGTGACCACGCCTGAATCGCTGTACGTGCTGCTCGGTTCGGAATCCGGCCGGCGCGGCCTCGCGACGGCGCGCACGGTGATCGTCGACGAAATCCACGCGGTCGCCGCGAGCAAGCGGGGCAGCCATCTCGCGCTTTCGCTGCAGCGGCTCGAAGCGCTGTGCGGGCGCCGGCTCACCCGCATCGGCCTGTCGGCGACGCAGAAACCGATCGACGAAGTCGGGCGATTCCTGGTCGGCAGCCGCGACATCGCGGCCGATGGCACGCCGGACTGCGCGATCGTCGACATCGGCCACGGCCGCGCGCGCGACCTCGCGATCGAGGTGCCAGCGGTGCCGCTGTCGGCGGTGATGGGGAACGACGTGTGGGATCTCGTCTATGCGCGGCTGGCCGAGCTCGCGCAGGAACATCGCACCACCCTGATCTTCGTGAACACCCGGCGCATGGCCGAACGCGCTGCGCGCCACCTCAGCGAACTGCTCGGCCGCGAAGCGGTCGCCGCGCACCATGGCAGCCTCGCGCGCGAGCACCGCCTCGATGCGGAACAGCGGCTCAAGCGCGGCGACCTGCGCGTGCTCGTCGCGACCGCATCGCTGGAACTGGGCATCGACATCGGCGATGTCGAACTCGTCTGCCAGCTCGGTTCGCCGCGGTCGATCGCTGCGTTCCTGCAACGCGTCGGCCGCTCCGGCCATGCGGTCGGCGATACGCCGAAGGGACGCCTGTTCCCGTCCTCGCGCGACGACCTGATCGAATGCGCGGCCCTGCTCGACTGCGTGCGCCGCGGCGAACTCGACACCCTGCAGATCCCGCGCGCGCCGCTCGACGTGCTCGCGCAGCAGATCGTCGCCGAAGTCGGCAGCCGCGAATGCGGCGAGGACGAACTCTACGACCTGGTCCGCTGCGCATATCCCTACGCGCAACTCGAACGCAAGGACTACGCCGACGTCGTGCGCATGGTCGCCGACGGTTTCACTACGCGGCGCGGCACGCGCTCGGCGCACATCCATCGCGACGCGGTGAACCGCAAGCTGCGCGGCCACGCGGGCGGGCGGCTGACCGCGGTCACGTCCGGCGGCACGATTCCCGACAACGCCGACTACGCGGTCGTGCTGGAGCCGCAGTCGCAGATGATCGGCAGCGTCAACGAGGATTTCGCGATCGAGAGCATCGCCGGCGACATCTTCCAGCTCGGCAACGTGTCCTATCGCATCCTGCGCGTCGAGCGCGACCGCGTGCGCGTCGAAGATGCGCAGGGCTTGCCGCCGACGATCCCGTTCTGGCTCGGCGAAGCGCCAGGCCGCAGCGATGCGCTGTCGATCGGTGTGTCGCGGCTGCGCGAGGAGATCGCGCAACGACTGCAATCGTCCACCGATGCGGCGTTGCAATGGCTGATCGGTGATGTCGGCATCGCCGAAGCGCCCGCGCGCCAGGTCGTCGACTACCTCGCGCACGCGCTGTCGGCGTTCGGCATGCTGCCGACGCGCACCGAACTGGCGATGGAACGCTTCTTCGACGAATCCGGCGGCACTCAGCTGATCATCCATTCGCCGTACGGCAGCCGCATCAACCGCGCGTGGGGACTCGCGCTGCGCAAGCGCTTCTGCCGCAGCTTCAACTTCGAGCTGCAGGCCGCGGCGACCGAGGACGCGATCGTGCTGTCGCTGTCCACGAGCCACAGCTTCCCGCTCGAGGATGTCGCCCACTTCCTGCACTCGGCGACGGCGAAGGACGTGCTGATCCAGGCGCTGCTCGACGCGCCGTTGTTCCCGGTGCGCTGGCGCTGGAACGCGACGACCGCGCTCGCGCTGCCGCGCTTCATCGGCGGCAGCAAAGTCGCTCCGCAATTGCAGCGCATGAAGAGCGAGGACCTGCTCGCGGCGGTCTTCCCGGACCAGGTCGCGTGCCTGGAGAACATCGTCGGCGAGCGCCAGGTCCCCGACCATCCGCTTGTCGCGCAGACGATGCACGACTGCCTGCACGAGGCGATGGACACCGACGGCTGGCTCGACCTGCTGCGCGCGCTCGAATCCGGCGCGGTCCGCATCGTCGCGCGCGACCTCATCGCGCCCTCGCCGCTCGCCGCGGAGATCCTGGGTTCCAAACCCTACACCTTCCTCGACGATGCGCCGCTCGAGGAACGCCGCACCCACGCCGTGCAGAACCGGCGCTGGGCCGATCCGGAAAGCGCGGACGACCTCGGCCGGCTCGATCCGGAAGCGATCGCTGCGGTGCGTGCGGAAGCGTGGCCGGAAGCGCGCAATGCCGACGAGATGCACGAGGCCTTGATCGGCCTGGGCGCGATCGGCGTCGACGAGGCGCGCGCGAATGCCGACTGGCCGAAGCTGCTCGCCGAACTTGCAGCCGACGGCCGCGCCACGCGCATGGATCGGGGCACAGCAGCTCTCTGGATCGCCGCCGAACGCCTTCCGCAATTGCGCGCCGTGCATCCGGATGCCGCTGTCGCGCCCGCCATCGAAGCGCCGGAGGAATTCGCGGCGGTCGCATGGACGCCCGAGGACGCGCTGGTCGACCTCGTCCGTGCGCGCCTGACCGGGCTTGGTCCGGCGACTGCAGCCGTGCTCGCCACGTCGTTCGCGCTGCCGCAGTCCGGCATCGACGCCGCCCTGCTGCGGCTCGAAGGCGAAGGCTATGTCATGCGCGGACATTTCGATCCGAACATGGATCGGTCCGGTTCTGATTCGGCACAGGGATCTGCCTCCGAATCGGTCGCAACGACCGATTCGGCAAGCGCAGCGCGGCGCGGCCGCGACCGCTTGCCAGACGATCGCGACCTGGGGCCCGATTCGCCGGCATCGACCAGGCCCACTGGGTTGGCATCGCCAATGCAGTGGTGCGAGCGGCACCTGCTTGCGCGCATCCATCGCTACACGATCGGCCGCCTGCGCCGCGAGATCGAGCCGGTCGCAGTGCGCGACTACATGCGTTTCGCGTTCGACTGGCAGCGCGTCGCCCCGGACACGCGCATGAAGGGCGCCGCGGCGCTGGCGGGCGCGCTCGCGCAGCTCGAAGGTTTCGAAGCCGCCGCTGGCGCATGGGAAAAGGAACTGCTGCCGGGCCGCATCGCCGACTACGACCCCGACTGGCTCGATGCGCAATGCCAGACCGGACGCGTGGTGTGGACGCGCCTGCGCGGGAAGTCCGGCGCAGCCCGGTCGCGACCGGAGGCTGTTCCCACGCGTCCGATCGAGGGCGGCGCCTCGCCAACGCGCGCAGGGCCGGTGCGCAGTTCGCCGATCGTACTGTTGCCGCGTCGCGAGTTGCCGATCTGGGCCGCACTCGCGACGCCATCCGCCGACGACGCTGTCGCGATGTCGTCGCGCGCACGCATCGTCGCGGACTACCTGGCCGCACATGGCGCTTCGTTCTTCGACGAGCTCGTCGCGGGCACGCACCTGCTGCAGATCGAACTCGAGGACGCGCTCGGCGAACTCGTCGCGCAAGGCATGGTCAACGCGGACAGTTTCGCCGGCCTGCGCGCGCTGGTGGTGCCCGCGTCGAAACGGCCGCGCGCGGGCTCGCCGCGCCGGTCGCGGCGCAGCGCGTCCGCCATCGCCGACGCGGGACGCTGGACGCTGATCCGTCGCGGCAGCGCGGACACGGCCCGCGACCGCGCGGCGGACCTCGAGCACATCGCGCGCACCCTGCTGCGCCGCTACGGCGTGATGTGCTGGCGGCTGCTCGAACGCGAGGCCGCGTGGTTGCCGCCATGGCGCGAGTTGCTGCGCATCTTCCACCGGCTCGAGGCGCGCGGTGAAATCCGCGGCGGCCGTTTCATCGCCGGTCTCTCGGGCGAACAGTTCGCGCTGCCCGAAGCGATCGGCCTGCTGCGCCAGGTCCGCCAGCGCGGACATGTCGGCACCCTGGTCTGCGTGAGCGGAGCCGATCCGTTGAACCTGGTCGGCAGCATCGTTCCCGGCGCGCGCGTTCCCGCTATCACCGGCTCGCGCATCCTCTACCGCGACGGCGTGCCGATCGCGACCCTGGTCGCCGGCGAGGTCGCATTGCTCGAGGACATGTCGCCGGCCGATACCGCGCTGGCGCGCAGTGCGTTGTTGCGGCACGGAACCGCGGCAGCGGCAGCGAGCGGATTCACGATGGCGGGCGGCGATATCGCGACGGGCATGCGCTTCGACCATCGCCGTTGATCCAGGACGCTGGTCAAGGCTGCGTTGGGGCCGCCAGGTTGCGCGACGCCGAGGAACCGCTCCGACACCAGCGGTCGTTGCATGCGAATCATGGTGCATTGAGGCCGCCCCGCTCGAACGGCGTTATCCTTGGCCGCACCCGCCGTATCCACAACAGACCTGGAAGCCTCCATGCGATTGACTCCGATTGCAGCGTTCGTGATGTCGTTCTTCCTCGCCGTCGGTGCGACGACCGCCGCCCCCCCATCGCCCACCGCCAGGGTTGCGCAACCAGTCTCCCTCACCCAGAGCGCCGACATGCAATTCGCAGACCTCTCCAGGCGCTGGCTCGACGGCTCGATGCGGCTCAGCCCGGTCGGCGCGACCCAGACCGGCGACCATCGCTTCGATTCCGAACTCGACGACATGAGCGCGGCGGGCCGCGCGAAGGCGCTGGCGTTCTCGAAGGAGATGCTCGCCGCACTGGAAGGGATCGACCGCGGCAAGCTCTCCCGCGACAACCAGGTCGATGCGGCCGTGCTGCACAACCAGCTGCGCTACGACATCTGGACTTCCGAACAACTGCAAAGCTGGGCCTGGGACCCGCAGATCTACAACGGGATCGCCGGCGGCGCGCTGTACACGCTGGCCGCGCGCGATTTCGCGCCATGGCCGGATCGTTTGCGCAGCGCGACCGCGCGGATGGAAAAGTTGCCGGAACTGTTTGCGCAGGCGCGCGCCAGCCTCGACCCGGCGCGCGTGCCGCTGATCCACGCGCAGACCGTCGCGAAACAGAACGCGGGCGTGATCAGCATCGTCGACGACATGCTGATGCCGCACGCGAAGGAATTGCCCGACGTCGACCGCAAGCGCTTCGACACCGCGGTTGCGAACCTGCGCAAGGCCGTCGCCGACCAGCAGACATGGCTCGACAAGACCCTGGTCCCGAACGCGAAGGGCGACTTCCGCATCGGCAGGAAGCTCTACGACGAGAAACTCGCATTCGCGCTGGATTCGCCGATGACGCGCGCCGACATCCGCCAGCGCGCCGAAGCCGAGATCGTGCGCGTGCGTGCGCAGATGTACGCCATCGCGAAAGAGGCGCTCGCCGGCAAGACCGGCGCACCGCCGACCCCCGACAAGCCAACGGACGCTCAGCAGCAGGCGGCGATCAAGGCCGCGCTCGACATCGCCGCCGAAGACCGGCCCGCGCGCGACCAGACCGTCGCGGCCGCGAAGGAAGAGCTCGCGCAGGCGACCGCGTTCGTGCGCGCGAAGAACCTCATCACCCTGCCCGATGCGCCGGTGCAGGTGATCCTGATGCCCGAGTTCCAGCGCGGCGTGACCGTGGCGTACTGCGATTCGCCCGGCGCGCTCGACAACAAGCTGGACACGTTCTACGCGGTCTCGCCGATCCCCGACGACTGGACCGCCGAGCAAACCACATCGTTCCTGCGCGAATACAACCGCCGCTCGATCGCCGAACTCGGCGTGCACGAGGCGATGCCGGGCCACTACGTGCAGATCTGGCATTCGAACAAGCACCCGTCCACGCTGCGTGCAGTGCTGGGATCGGGCTCGTTCATCGAAGGCTGGGCGGTCTACGCCGAAGGCATGATGGCCGAACAGGGATTCCTCGACCGCGACCCTCTGTACCGGCTCGTGCAATTGAAGTGGTATCTGCGCGCGACCGCGAACGCGATCCTCGACCAGGCGATCCACGTCGACGGCATGTCGCGCGAGGACGCGATGAAGCTGATGACGCAGACCACATTCCAGGAAGAACGCGAAGCCGCCGGAAAATGGGTGCGCGCGCAGTTGGGTTCGACCCAGTTGCCGACCTATTTCGTCGGCGTGCAGGAGCACCTTGGCATGCGCCGCGAAGCGGAAAAACTCTGGGGCAAGGACTTCGACCTCAAGCGCTACCACGACGCCGTGCTGTCTTACGGTTCGCCGCCGGCGCGCTACGTCGAGGAACTGATGTTCGACCATCCGATCCGATGACCCGCAACGCCGAACGCGCATGAGCGACGAAAAGTCCGTCGAGCCGTATGCGAAGCCGGCCGGCGGCTGGGATTCGCTCAAGCGCTCGCTGCGCGCGATCACCGGCGAAGGCATCCCGCTGCGCGGCGCACGCACGCTGCTGCGGACGAACCAGGACGCCGGCTTCGATTGCCCGGGATGCGCGTGGCCGGACCGCAATCCGAATTCGACGTTCGAGTTCTGCGAGAACGGCGCGAAGGCGGTCGCGCACGAGGCGACCGCGAAGCGCGTCACCCGCGAATTCTTCGCCGGACACAGCGTGTCCGCGCTTGCTGCGCACGACGACCGTTTCCTCGAAGCACAAGGCCGGCTGACCGAGCCGATGGCGTACGACGCGGCGAGCGACCACTACGTTGCGGTCGCCTGGGGCGAGGCGTTCGCGCAAATCGCGAAAGCGCTGCAGGGTCTGGCCTCGCCCGACGAGGCGATCTTCTACACCTCGGGCCGCACCTCGAACGAGGCGGCATTCCTGTATCAGTTGTTCGTGCGCGAGTTCGGCACCAACAACCTGCCGGACTGTTCGAACATGTGCCACGAACCGTCCGGCGTGGCGATGAACGAGCAGATCGGCAGCGGCAAGGGTTCGGTGCTGCTGGAGGATTTCGAGCACGCCGATGCGATCTTCATCTTCGGCCAGAATCCCGGCACCAACCATCCGCGCATGCTCGGCGAACTGCGCAACGCCGCGAGGCGCGGTTGCCGGATCGTCGCCTTCAATCCCCTGCGTGAGCGCGGACTGGAGCGCTTCACCAATCCGCAGCGCCCGGCCGAAATGCTCACCGGTGGCAGCACGCAAATCGCGTCGCAGTACTACCAGCCGAAGATCGGCGGCGACCTCGCCGCGATCAAGGGCGTCGCGAAGTCGGTCGTGGAAGCCGATGCGCTGGATCACGACTTCATTGCGCGATACACCAGCGGCTTCGACGCATTCGCCGCCGACCTGCGCACGACGACCTGGGAAGCGATCGAGCGCGAATCCGGTTTGCCGCGCGCGCAGATCGAAGAAGCAGCGCGCGTGTACCGCGAGAGCAATGCCACGATCTTCTGCTGGGGCATGGGCATCACCCAGCACCGGCGCAGCGTCGCCACGATCCAGATGCTGATCGACGTGCTGCTGCTGCGCGGGAATATCGGCAAGCGCGGCGCGGGGCCGTGCCCGGTGCGTGGGCATTCCAACGTGCAGGGCGATCGCACGATGGGCATCTGCGAGCAACCGTCCGACACGTTCCTCGACAAGCTTGGCGCTGCATTCGATTTCGTCCCGCCGCGCGCGCACGGCTACGACACCATCGCCGCGATCGAAGCCATGGAAGATCGTCGCGCCAAGGTGTTCTTCGCGATGGGCGGCAACTTCGCGGTCGCCACGCCCGACAGCGCACGCACGCAACAGGCGCTGCGCAACTGCGCATTGACCGTCCATGTCGCGACCAAGCTCAACCGCTCGCACCTCGTGCTCGGCCAGGCCGCGCTGATCCTGCCCTGCCTTGGCCGCACCGAGATCGACTTGCAGGAAGCGGGACCGCAGGCGGTCACCGTCGAGGATTCGATGAGCATGGTGCACCTGTCGGCCGGCATGAATCCGCCCGCATCGGAACACCTGCTGTCCGAACCGGCGATCGTCGCGCGCCTCGCCGCGGCCACGTTGCCGCGCAGCAAGACGCCGTGGCTGTCGCTGGTCGCGGATTACGACCGCATCCGCGATCGCATCGCCGATGTCGTCGACGGTTTCGAGGATTTCAACAATCGCGTGCGCGTGCGCGGCGGCTTCCACCTGCACCATCCGGTACGCGAACGCGCGTTCGCCACCCACGACGGCAAGGCCGGTTTCCATTCCCATGCGCTGGATGAAGCCGTGGCCGCGGCAGCCGGCATGCCGACGCTGCGACTGACCACGCTGCGCTCGCACGACCAGTACAACACCACGATCTACGGACTCGACGACCGCTATCGCGGCGTGCACGGTTATCGGCGCGTGTGCTTCATCTCGCGCACGGATCTGGACAAGCTCGGATTCGCGGCGGGCGAATGGGTGGACATCGTCTCGGTCTGGCACGACGGAGAGCGCCGCGCGGACGCATTCCTGCTGGTCGAATACGACATCCCTCCCGGTTGCCTCGCGAGCTATTACCCGGAGACCAATGGACTGGTCCCGCTCGACAGTTTCGCCGAACGCGCGCGCACGCCGACCTCGAAGTCGATACCGGTCAGGCTGGTCCGTTGCGCCGCGCCGGGCGATGCCGCATGAACGGCGAACCTGCACGCACCAAGCCGACATCCGAGCCAATCATCGGCCTGAAACCCGCTGCCGCGCTTCGGATCGACCGTTCGCGGCGGGAGGCGTTCGACGACGAGGTGATCGAGGAAGTCCCGGTCGCCCTGCTTTACAACGGTCGCTCCTACGCGGTGATGATGGCGACGCCGACCGACCTGCCCGACTTCGCGCTCGGCTTCGCATTGACCGAGCGTATCGTCGCGGGCCCCGACGAATTCCAGCTCGTGGATTGCGTGCGCGGCGAACGCGGCATCGCGTTGCACGCGGCGATCCCGCAGGCGCGCTTCGACGCGCTCGATCCGCGCGACCGCAACCTCACCGGCCGCAGCGGCTGCGGATTGTGCGGAACCGAATCGCTCGAAGCGGCGATCCGTCCGGTGAACAAGGTCGTATCAGGGATGACCTTGACTGCCACGATGATCGCAGATGGCCTGCAGCGACTCTCCGCACGACAACCCTTGAACCATCGATGCAGCGGCGCGCATGCGGCCGGCTACGTGCTCGCCGACGGCATCGTGGTGCGCGAGGACGTCGGCCGCCACAATGCGCTCGACAAGCTCGCCGGCGCGCTCGCGGCATCGGGGCACCGCGAAGGTTTCCTCGTCATCACCTCGCGCGCGTCCTACGAGATCGTGCACAAGTCCGCCGCCGTCGGCATCGCCGTGATCGCCGCGATGTCCGCACCCACCGACCTCGCGATCCGCCTCGCCGACGAAGCCGGCATCACCCTGATCGCGTTCGCGCGCGGCGACGCGATGACGGTGTACGCGCATCCGCAGCGGCTGCGCTGACGGGCAGGCGATTCCGCCCGCCGGAATCCGCTTGACGCATGCATCCACGCCGATGACCATGCGCTACATGTCCCGACTCCCGGGATGCTCCCCGATGGCCCTCCGTGAAAAATGCCGCTGCAAGCCTGGCGCTGTTGTCCTTCTGCTTCGTCGCTGCATCCTGCACGCCATCGGTGACGCCCGCGTCGCTGGTCGGGGAATGGCGGTCGGATCACACCCTGACGATGAAATACATCAGGGACAACATCAAGCCGGAGAAGCAGGCCGACGCGTTCCTCGACGAGATCATGGGACGCCTGACCCTGACGTTCACCGCGGATCGCGTCAGCGCCGACATGCCCGACTGGACCGCCCACATCCAGGGCAAGACCTACCGCATGGCCGGTTTCCACGAAGTCGCCCCCTACACCGTGACGTCCGTCGGCGGACATGAAATCTCGGTGTCGAGCGTGGACCAGGCCACTGGAAAGGCAACCGAACGGACCTACAGTTTCGACAGCAACGACACGATGTGGATCAAATCGGTCGGTGCGGACAAGGCGCTTCCGATCCAGCAGTACCGGGAATATTTCAAGCGTGTCCGCTGAGGAAGGCGGGCCGCATCCGCTCCAGCCTCGACGACCGGCGCGCAGCGGATCCACCGGCGGAAACGATCGATGACCGCGCAGACATCGCACTGGGTCGTGCTCGCGCTCCTCAATATTCCGGTGTATCTGGGATTGGGGCGGTGGGTGTTCTTCGACGACTGGGACGATTTCTTCCGGTGCGTGCGCTACTGGCTCACGCCCGACGTGATCTCGCTGTTCCGTGGGGAGTACATGGATGACTTCTGGGGTTCGACCAAACTCGTGATCTTCGTCATCCTGTGCGCCGGGATCGTCATCGGCGAACATCACCTGCTTCATGGCGACTCCGACCAGCCAGCGGGTTCGTCGCCGCCCTCCGGCCGGCCGGCCACTCCGGCGCAAGGCGCCGCCCGCAACCTGTCCATCCAACGGGAATTTGCTTGAACAAGCCGCTCTCCATCCTGCTGCTCGCCTGCGCACTCGCGGCATCCTCCCCGTTGCACGCGCAGGTCGCGGTGCAGGCCAATCCGGACCATGCGCAACTGCTCGCCAGCACGGACGCGCGCCTTGCGGCGAACAAGCGCCTGGCCTACGACTTCTGGCGCGAGGTGCTCGAAGCCGGCCATCTCGAACTCGCCGACAAATATCTCGCCGAGACGTACATCCAGCACAATCCGAGCGTGCCGACCGGGCGCGCTGGCTTCGTCAAGTTCTTCTCGCAATTCGCCAAACCAAAGCCGATCGATGCGCACGTCAAGGCGCCGCTCGTTGGGATCGTCGCCGAAGGCGACCTGGTGGTGCTCAGCTTCGTCGACGAACGGCCCGATCCAAAGGATCCGGCGAAGACGTACACGACGACGGCATTCGACATGTTCCGCATCGAAGGCGGCAAGATCGCCGAGCATTGGGACGCGGAATCGAAGCGATAGCCAGGCCGGCGAGACCATGACCATCCGCAACGCCCGCCACTCCGACTTCGCGCAGCTCCTCGCATTGAACGAGGAGTCCGTGCACTTCCTGAGCCCGCTCGCACCGGCGCGGCTCGACGCCCTCCATGGCGAAGCCGCCTACCATCGCGTGCTCGAACAGGACGGTCGCGTCGTGGCTTTCCTGCTCTCCTTCCGCGAAGGCGCCGACTACGACAGCCCGAATTTCCTGTGGTTCGCCAGGCACTACGACAACTTCCTGTACGTCGACCGCATCGTCGTGTCCGCCGCGTGCCAGGGCCAGCGGCTCGGCAGGCGGCTGTACGACGACCTGTTTTCCTTCGCGCGGCAAAGCGGAGCCGAGCGCGTCGCCTGCGAATACGACGTCGATCCGCCGAACGAGGCGTCGCGCCGTTTCCACGAACACTACGGCTTCGTCGAAGTCGGCACGCAATCCGTCGCCGGCGGCAGCAAGCGCGTCTCGTTGCAGGCGGTGGACCTGCGGCCATGAGCACGCGCGTGATCCTTCCATCGACCGGGCGCATGGGATGAGTTTCCAGGTCTACGTGCAGATGTTCCGCAACGGAGAAGCCGCCGGCATGCCGCCCGCTGCCATCCGCGCTGCATTCGCGCCGCATCTGGTCGAGATCGAGGAAGACTATTGGCAGGCCCGCTACGGCGACGGGATCGCGTGCGACCTGTTCCTCAATCCACTTGCTGGCGACGCGACTCTGATCCACAGTCTTTCGATCGATCGTCCCTGCATGGATGGCTGCCTGCACGCTGCGATCTGGGCATTGCTCGGACTCGAAGGCGCGGTGTTCCATGTCCCGGAAGGCACTGCCCCGCTGGCGCGCGATCCGCGCGCTGGCGATGCGATGCCGGCCGACCTGCGTTCCGCGCTCGGTGAGCCAATCCTCATCCACGGCCCGCTGGACATCGCCCGCGCCATCGGCGATGCCCGCTGAAGCGGCCTCCAGCGTGACGGCGCTTGCCTTCGATGCGGTCGGGAACATAGTCTGCGGCCCTGCGATCGATCCACGCGTCCCGCACGGCAGCGCAATCGCCAACGACCAGGCAACGACATGACATCGGACGAGCAACCACCACGCGTTCTGGGATCGCTGCTCGCGCTGCTCGGCGTGGCGCTCGCCGTGGGCGGGATCAGCCTGATGCAGCAGGGCGACAGCCCCTATTTCCTCGTCGCCGGGCTGGGAATCCTCGCTTCCGGCGTGCTGATCGCGATGGGAAAAATGGTCGGCGCCTGGGCGTTCCTCGCCACCTTCGTGCTGATGGTCGCCTGGTCGCTGGCCGAGGTCGGCGCGAATATCGACCACCTGCTGCCGCGCATCCTCCTGCCCGGCCTGTTCTGCGCGTACATTTTCTCCGCACGCGTGCGACCGCGTCTGCGCTGAACGCGGATGCCGGTCGTTGGCATCCCAACACCATCGCGGAACGCGCAGCCATGACGTCTCCGATCGACCAGTGTCCCGGCAAGACAAACGATGCCGGATGGGCATCGTCCAACGCGCCCACAACCGAACACTATGGCCCGCTCGAGGACCAGGTCGGCGACCTGCATCTTCCGGCGATTCCACGTCCACGCGTGGTCTGCCTCCTGCACGGCGGGTTCTGGCGCATGCCGCACGGCCGCGACCAGATGGATGCGATCGCCCGCGATCTCGCGACGCGTGGTTTCGCGGTCTGGAACATCGGCTACCGCCGACTTGGAACGCCGACCGGCGGATGGCCAGGCAGCTTCGACGATGTGCTTGCCGGCATCGATCACCTTGCGCGCCTGGTTGCCGGCGGGATCGACCTCGATCTCGCCCACGTCGCCGTCGTCGGCCATTCGGCGGGAGGCCATCTCGCCTTGTGGGCTGCGGCGCGCGATCGCGATCGTGCGACGCACGGCGCGGCGACGCAGGTGCGGATCACGGCCGCGGCCGGGCTGGCGCCGGTTGCCGATCTCGTGCGCGCGCACGCACTCGGAGTCGGCGGGAGCGCCGTTGCCGAACTGCTCGACGGCACGCCGACCGAACAGGAAGCGTGCTACAGGGAGGCGTCGCCGGCTGTGATGCTTCCGCTGGGCGTGCCGCAACTGCTCATCCATGCCACCGACGACGACATCGTTCCGGTCGGAATCTCGCGTGCGTATGCGCAAGCGGCAAGCGCAGCCGGGGACCGCATCGAACTCATCGAATTGCCGGGCTCCGGCCACATGGACTTCCTCGATCCCGCCAGCGCAGCGCACGCTGTCCTCTGCGAATGGCTCGCGCGCATGCCGGGTGCGGGTTCGCCACCGATCCTTGTCCGCGAGTGAACGATCGGAGCAGAATCTCCGCATCCGGGAGAACGTCCATGCGATTCGCCAGAGCTTTCGGCATCTTCGCCGCTGCATGCGCATCGGCGTCATGCGCGACTGCCCACGCGGCTGCGCTGGTCTGCGACGAACCCAAGGCAACCTGCGGGCCAACGGACTCGACTTCCGCGACGTGGTCAGGGATAACATCGACACCACCAACCTCGACGCCTTCATCGGCAACAAGGATGTCCGGAAGGAGTACTGCGGCAAGGATTTTCCCGCCGCCACCTGGATGCAGGTGGAACGGTTGTACAGTCCTTCCTTCGTCGTTGAGGTCGAACTGACCGCGGAGTTCAAGTGATGGCCATTCCCCGGATGCGCATCCTCGTGGTCGCCGCAGCCGCCGCGCTGGCTGGCTGCTCGATGTCGGCCGACACCAAGGTGGCGGAGCAGGCCGTCACCGACTTCCACCAGAAGCTGGATGCGGGCCAGATCGATGCCATCTATGCCGCGGCGTCCACCGACCTGCGGAAAACGACGAGCCACGAACGCTTTGCGGGCTTCCTCGGCGAGGTGCATCGCAAGATGGGCAACACGAAGTCGTCGAACGAGAAAAAGTGGTTCGTCAACTTCAATACCTCGGGCAGCTTCGTGACCCTCACGTACGACACGGTCTATGCCGGCGGCAACGCGAAGGAAGAGTTCGTCTATCGCATCGAAGATGGCAAGGCGCTGCTCGCCGGTTATCACATCAACTAGCCCGAAGACATCGCCGGCCGGGAGTCATTGGCCATGCCACGCGCCATGCCGGCATCACTGGGCGCGCTGCTAGCCGACATCACCACGTTGGCAGTCGACGCCATCGTCAATGCCGCGAATTCGTCGCTGCTCGATCGACGACCTCGTGTCCTGTTGCTTTTCGCACGGCGACTTGCTCGTCCATGAAGCATCGCTTGCACGCACCGCGCTGTCAGTCCATCGGAGAATCCGCTTGAAGACCATCGGCCTGATCGGGGGCATGAGCTGGGAATCCACGATTCCCTATTACCGCCTCATCAACGAGACGATCAAGGAACGCCTGGGCGGACTGCACTCCGCGAAAGCGATCCTCTACAGCGTCGACTTCCACGAGATCGAGCGACTGCAGCATTCCGGCGACTGGGACGCAGCGGGCGCGCTGCTGGCCGGGGCCGCGCGTTCGCTCGAGGCGGCAGGTGCGGACTTCCTCGTGCTGTGCACGAACACGATGCACAAGGTCGCACCGGCGATCGAGGCCGCCGTTGGCATCCCGCTGTTCCATATCGCCGACCCGACCGCCGAGGCGATCCGGCGCGCGGGTTACTCGAAGGTCGGTTTGCTGGGCACGCGCTTCACGATGGAGCAGGCGTTCTACCGCGACCGCCTGCGCGAACGCCATGGACTCGAGGTGCTGGTCCCGGATCAGCACGACCGCGACATCGTTCATCGCGTGATCTACGACGAACTCTGCCTCGGAACGATCCGGCCCGGGTCGCGCGCGGATTACCGACGCATCATTGCCGGACTCGTCGCGCAAGGCGCGGAGGCCGTCATCCTCGGCTGCACGGAAATCTCCCTGCTGGTCGACCAGCAGGACTCCGCGGTTCCCCTGTTCGACACGACCGGCATCCACGCCCGCAAGGCCGCCGAATTCGCACTTGCAGCAAGCTGAGGATCCACGATGGAGCTTTCCAATATCCCTTTCGGCACGACCGACTGGTCGCGCATCGAACCGTCCGAACACGCGGGCGCAACCGGCCTCGCGTATTGGCGCACGCAATGCTTCGGAGACGTCCGCATACGCATGGTCGAGTACACGCCCGGCTACGTCGCCGACCATTGGTGCGTGAAAGGCCATATCCTGCTGTGCATGGAAGGCGAGTTGCAGACCGAACTCGAGGACGGCCGCACGTTTACGCTCAGGCCAGGGATGAGCTACCAGGTCGCGGACAATGCGGAGCCGCACCGGTCGTCGACCGCTACCGGCGCGAAGTTATTCATCGTCGATTGAAAGCACTGCATTGAACAATCGATAGAGCGTGCCGACTTCGCGTCAATAAACGTCCAGGTCCCGCGCCGACACCACCTTGCCGGTGTAACCCGCATCCCTGATCTCGCGCAGCAGGTCGTCGTCCGTGCTGCCCCAAAAAAGCTGGTGGTAGAGCACCAGCAGCTTCGGCTGCGCCTGCTTCGCGATCTGCGCGAGTTGCGCGGTCGAGGTGTGCGAATGCGCGTGGTACTTCTGCCAGTCGGGCGGCTTGCGCTTGAAGCCGGCGACCGAATAGACCTCGTGCACGAGCACGTCGCAGCCGTGGCATTGGGCG
>JBBQHA010000042.1:0-23532 GCA_038323475.1 Lysobacterales bacterium | reverse complement strand
CGCATGAAGGTCGCCGCGAAGCTGTCCGAACAGGTCGCCGAAGGCTGGGTGAAACCGGAGGCGCTCAAGGGCCTGGTCGATGCGCAGAACCTGTTCGGCACGCCGGCCGCGAACCGTCGCGTCGAAGCGACCCTGACCCTGCGTCCGGCATGGCCCGCATTCCACAGCTGGCCCGATTTCCACTTCTACGACATTCGCCGCGCCAAGGACGGTTTCGAGGAAACCCTGCAGGACGGCAAGACCGACGACAACGGCCACGCCGAATTCGACCTGCACCTGAAGAAATACGCCGAGGCGACGTATCAGTTGTACTTCCTCGCCAAGGCGCACGAAGCCGAAGGTGGCCGCAGCGTCGCCGCCGCGGCGCAGACGATGGTGTCGAGCAACGAGTGGCTGGTCGGCTACAAGGCCGTCGACGATCTCGACTACATCAACCGCGGCGCCGTGCGCACGGCGCGCCTGGTCGCGATCGATCCGCAGGCGAAGGCGATCGAGCTCACCGGCCTGAAGGCGCGGTTGATCGAGCGTCGCTATGTGTCCGTGCTGACCAAGCAGGATTCGGGCGTCTACAAGTACGAATCCAAGCTCAAGGAAATCCCGATCGGCGACAAGCCGCTGACGATCCCGGCAACCGGACTCGACTACCCGCTGCCGACCGACAAACCGGGCGACTATGCCTTGCTCGTGCTGCGCGGCAGCGACGACAAGGAAGTCAACCGCGTCGCCTGGACCGTCGCCGGTGCGGCCAATGTGTCGCGCTCGCTCGATCGCAACGCCGAGTTGCAGATGAACCTCGACAAGAAGGATTACAAGCCCGGCGAAGCGGTGCAGATCGCGATCCACGCGCCGTATGCGGGCAGCGGCCTGATCACCATCGAGCGCGACAAGGTCTATGCGCACGCATGGTTCAAGGCGACCACGACGAGTTCGGTGCAACGCATCGTGGTGCCGAAGGATTTCGAGGGCAACGGCTATATCAACGTGCAGTTCATTCGCGATCCATCGTCCGACGAAATCTTCATGAGTCCGCTCAGCTACGGCGTGGTGCCGTTCTCGGTGAACCTCGACGCGCGCCGCGACCAGCTGACCGTCGACGTGCCCGCACTGGTGAAACCCGGCGACACGGTGACCTTCAGGCTGCATTCCGCGCAGCCCACGCGGGCGGTGCTGTTCGCAGTGGACGAGGGCATTCTGCAGGTCGCGCGCTACAAGCTCGAGGATCCGCTGAAGTTCTTCTTCCGCAAGCGGATGCTGCAGGTGAAGACCGCGCAGATCCTCGACCTGATCCTGCCGGACTTCGAAAAGCTGATGGCGATGACTGCGGCCCCCGGCGGCGATGCGGACTCCGCGATCGGACGCCAGCTCAATCCGTTCAAGCGCAAGCGCGACAAGCCGGTGGTGTTCTGGTCCGGCATCGTCGACGTGAACGGCGAGAAGGATTTCAGCTATGCCGTGCCCGATTATTTCAACGGCAAGCTGCGCGTGATGGCCGTGGCGGTATCGGCCGACCGCATCGGCACGATCGAGAGCGGGACGACTGTGCGCGGTGATTTCGTGATGTCGCCGAACGTGCCGACCACGCTCGCGCCGGGCGACGAGGCGGAAATCAGCGTCGGCGTCGCGAACAACCTCACCGGCATCGGCGTGAAACCCGTTCCGGTTACGGTCGTGCTTAAGACGGGTCCGCAGTTGCAGGTGCTGGGCAGTGCGACGCAGAGCGTGAACCTTGCGTCCATGCGCGAGGGCGTCGCGCTGTTCCGCGTCAAGGCGACGGACCGCCTCGGCTCGGGCAACCTCACCTTCGTCGCCGCGTATGGCGGCAAATCGGCCAAGCAGAGCATCGATCTGTCGGTGCGCCCGGCCGCCGCCTATCGCACCCAGGTCGATGTGGGCCGGGTCGACCCGGGCAGGCAGGTGGACCAGTCCAACCTGCGTCCGATGTACGACGCCTACGCCTCGCGCGACACCGCGATCTCCAACCTGCCGCTGGTGCTCGCGCAAGGCCTGACGAGTTACCTGGTGAACTACCAGAACTACTGCAGCGAGCAGGTCGTCAGCATGGCGATGCCGCGACTGGTGGTCGCGAAGTGGCCGGTGGTTCCGGTGTTCACGCATGCGCTGCAGCCGGCCGTCGGCGACCGGACGATCGGCAACGACGCGACGATCGCGAACCTCGTCGACGTGCTGCACTCACGGCAGAACAGCGAAGGCGGCTTCGGCCTCTGGTCGGCGACGCCCGAGGCGGAGCCGTTCGTGTCGGTGTATGCGATGAATTTCCTGCTCGAAGCGCGCGACCGCGGCATCCGCGTGCCGCCGGACATGATCGATGCCGGCGACAAGTACCTGTTGCAGCTCGCGTCCGACAACGGCATGGATTCGCTGGACAAGCTGCGCCAGCGCGCCTATGCGGTGTACCTGCTGACTCGCCAGGGCAATGTCACGACCAACAACCTCGCCGCAGTGCAGAAGCGCCTCGAGGATGCGTATCCGAAGGTATGGGAGCACGACCTCGCCGCCGCGTGGCTTGCCGCCTCGTACAAGCTGCTCAAGCAGGACAAGCAGGCGAACGCGCTGATCGCCGGGCCGCAGGCCGACCTCACGCGCAAGCTCGCGGACGAGCCTTTCCTGTACGGCTATTACTACGATCCGCTGACCCGCGACGCGAGCGTGCTGTACCTGCTCGCCAAGCATTTCCCGGAGCGGGCCAACGCACTGCCGCCGCGGGTGTTCGAGAACATCGCATGGCCGCTGGAGCACGACGAGTACAACACGACGTCCGCGGCGATGACGATCCTCGCACTCGACAGCTACGCGACGCAGACGTCGGACGAACTCGGCAAGCTCGCGATCAACGCGGTCTACGCCGATGGCAGCGCAAGGTCGATCGCGACCATCCAGGGCAACCTGCTGCAGGCAGGCAGCTGGGATGCGAAGGCGCGCAAGCTGCGCTTCGTCAATCGCAGCGTGGTGCCGGCGTGGCACGTGGCGAGTCAGGGCGGCTACGATCGCCTGCCGCCGGACAAGGCGATCAAGGACGGCATCGAGATCGTGCGCGACTACACCGATTCCGCAGGCAAGCCGCTCACGCAGATCGCGGTCGGCGCGGAAATCGACGTGCACGTGAAGATCCGCGCGACCGGCGCCCAGGGCGTTGGCAACGTCGCCATCGTCGATCTGCTGCCGGGCGGCTTCGAGCCGGTGATCGAGCCGCCGCCGGAGCCCGCCGCGACATCGGATGGCAGCGATGCCGATGCGACCGACGGCAGCGATACGATGCAACCCGTTGCATGGCGTTCCCCGATCGGGGTGTCGGGTTCGACCTGGCAGCCCGAGTACGCCGACATCCGCGAGGATCGCGTGGTCATCTATGGCACTGCCACGCCGGACGTGCGCGAGTTCGTCTATCGCATCAAGGCCACCAACGCCGGCACGTTCGCGGTACCGCCGGCGTATGGCGAATCGATGTACGACCGCCGGATCCAGGCGCGTTCGCCCGGCAGCGGATCGCTCACGGTGGTGCACGCGCCGTGAGTCGCCACGTCGGCGCATCTTCCCGATCGGGGGATGCGCCGCGTGCATGCGCCCATCGCAGCAATCTTCAATGAGCGCTTTCCGAATCGTGATGCGCGCGCTCGCACGCTGGATCCAGCGCTGGCAGAACTGGCTGGTCGGCGTCGCCCTGGTCGCGGCCGTGCTGGTCGGATTCCGGTTGTGGCCGCATCCGCCATTGCGCGACTGGATGCCGACTTCGACCGCGGTCTACGACGACCATGGCCGTTTGCTGCGCCTGACTCTTGCCAGCGACGACCAATACCGCTTGTGGGTGCCGTTGCAGGAGATCGCGCCGCAACTCGTCGAAGGCGTGCAACTGCACGAGGATCGCTGGTACCACTGGCATCCGGGCTTCAACCCGTGGGGATTGCTGCGCGGCGCATGGGTGACCTATGTGCGCCATCGGCATCCGCAGGGCGGTTCCACGATCACGATGCAACTCGCGCGCATGTTGTGGCGGCTCGACACGCGCACGCCGTCGGGCAAGCTGCGCCAGCTCGCGCGCGCGGAACAGCTCGAGCTGTTCTATTCGAAGCAGCAAATCCTCGAGGCCTACCTCAACGTCGCGCCGTATGGCCGCAACGTGCAGGGCGTCGGTGCGGCGAGCCTGGTGTATTTCGCGAAACCCGTCCGCCAGTTGACCTTGCCCGAAGCGTTGACGCTCGCGGTGATTCCGCAGGACCCCACCCGCCGCCTGCAGGCTGGCAACGCCGCGGTGATCAATCCCGCCCTTGCCGCTGCACGCAATGAACTCTACGTGCAATGGCTGCGCGGGCATTCGCGGGACGCGGCGCAGAAACCGCTGTTCGATTTGCCGCTGAACCTGCGTCCGTTGTCGCAGCTTCCATTCGAGGCGCCGCACGCGGTCGAGCAGGTGCTGGCCGCGCAACGCATCAGCGGCGGCGGCGATCCCGCGCGCATCGAGACGACGATCGACCTCGACCTGCAGCACGGCATCGAGCGGCAGGTCGCGCACTATGTCGAGCGCAACGGCGCGCGCGGCATCCGCAACGCCTCGGCGATCCTGGTCGACACCCGCGACATGGGCATCAAGGCGATGATCGGTTCGGCCGATTATTTCGACGCGTCGATCCAGGGCCAGGTCAACGGCACGCTCGCGAAACGCTCGCCCGGTTCCACCCTGAAGCCTTTCATCTACGCACTGGGTTTCGACCAGGGCATCCTGCATCCGCAGACCGTGCTGCGCGACGTGCCGACGTCGTTCGGGCCGTATACGCCGGAGAATTTCGACGGCCATTTCCTCGGCCCGGTGACCGCGACGCAAGCGCTGATCCGCAGCCGCAACATCCCGGCGGTATGGGTCGCCGCGCAACTCGGCAAGCCGAGCCTGTACGACTTCCTGCGCGAAGCCGGCATCGGCCGCATGGCCAGCGCGGAACACTACGGTCTCGCCCTCGTGCTCGGTGGCGGCGAAGTGACCCCGCAGGAACTCGCCGGTCTTTACGCGATGCTGGCCAATCGTGGCGTCCTGCAGCCGCTGCGCCTGCGTGCGGACGACCGGCAGGTGCCGGGCACGCGCATGCTCAGCGACGAAGCGAGCTTCATGGTGATGGACATCCTGCGCCAGAACACGCGGCCGGACGAGAGCACGGGCGCGCAACCGGCGTCGTTCCGGGTGTACTGGAAGACCGGCACTTCGTGGGCGTTCCGGGACGCGTGGACGGCAGGCAGTTTCGGCCCGTACGTGCTCGTGGTGTGGGTCGGCAACTTCGACAATACCGGCAATCCGGCCTTCGTCGGCATCGATGCGGCCGCGCCGCTGTTCTTCCAGATCATCGATGCGCTCGGCGCGGAACATGCGCAACTGCAGGAGCCGCCTCGTGGCATTCCCGCGAACGTCAAGCGCGTGCAAGTCTGCCTGGCGAGCGGCGAACTGCCGAATGAATGGTGTCCGCAGGCAGGATCGACCTGGTTCATTCCCGGCAAGTCCCCGATCAAGGTCAGCAACGTGCATCGGCCGGTAGTGATCGATGATGCGACCGGCAGGCCCGCATGCCCGCCGTATGCCGGACACACCCATGTCGAAGTGTACGAATACTGGCCGTCCGATCTGCAACAGGTGTTCGCGCAGGCCGGCATGCCGCGCCGGCCGCCGCCGCAGAATCCCGATTGCGGGAGCGCTGGCCAGCCGGCCGGCGATGCGCCGCGTATCACCTCGCCGTTGCGGGGCAGCAGCTATGCGATGCGGCTGAACCAGCCGGGGCAGGAGCGCATTTCATTCAACGCGACCGCCGATGCGGACACCCACGCGTTGTACTGGTTCGTCAACGACGCCTACATCGGCCGCAGCGCGCCCGGCGATTCGCTGTTCTGGGAGCCGGTCAATGCCGGCCACTACGACGTGCGCGTGGTCGACGACCATGGCCGCAGCGACCAGCGGCCGCTCGAAGTAGGCCTGGTCGAATAGTGCCGCCCTCGCTGCGGTTCTGGACGAATGCGCGAGCCTGCCTATAATCGCCGCCGGGGAGCAGCACGACGGAGCCAGGCGCCGTCGGTCCTGCAGGCGACGATTCCGGGGCAGGGATTCACGGACAAACCGTGCGGAGGCGTGCGATGTGCGACATCCCGCAATCGGCTGAAAGATGAAGCGCACTTGGCCGGTCTTGTCTGTCGTGAGTGCACAACAGCGACAATTCGAGGCGTTGACGCGGGCGCATGTCGGCGACCTGTATCGTTTCGCCTATTGGTTGTGTGGCCAGGACGCGCAGGCCCAGGACCTCGTGCAGGACACCATGCTGCGGGCCTGGAAAAACCTCGATGCGTTGCGCGAAACCGATGCCGTCAAGCCGTGGTTGCTGACCATCCTGCGGAATGAGCACGCGCGGCTGCACGAACGCAAGCAGCTGGACATCGTCGAGCTCGACGAAGGCATCACCGACGACACGTCCTGGTCGTCGCCGGAGCGGCACGGCGCAACCGCGGAACTCCGCGATGCGATGATGCGGCTGCCCCTGAAGTACCGCGAGCCGCTGCTGATGCAGGTGCTCGGCGGCATGAGTTGCGACGAGATCGCCGCGGAACTGCGGCAGCAATCGGGTGCGGTGATGACGCAGTTGTTCCGCGCGCGACAGAAGCTGAAATCCATCCTGCAGGGCGAACGACCGGAGAAGCAGCATGGACTGCCTTGAATACCGCCGCCGGCTCGGCAGCGATCCACACGCGATCGATCCGGGGATGCGCGCGCACCGCGAAGGCTGCACGGCCTGCGCCGCCGCCCACGCACGCGCGCAGCGTTTCGAACACGACCTGCAGAATGCGCTGGCGGTGGAAGTTCCCGCCAACCTCGCCGAGCGCGTCCTGCTCGCACAGGCGACCGGAGTGCGCCGCCAGTTCGTGCATCGGCGCCGCGTCGTCCTGGCGATCGCAGCTTCGCTGCTGTGCGCCGTCGGGATCGGTCGATTCGCCTGGCAGCGGGTGGATGCGCGCTCGCTGCCAGCGCTCGCGGTCGAACACATGCCGGAGGAAATCGATTCACTCGCATTGACCCAACCGGTCGCCGGCCAGTCGGTCGTCGATGGCTTCGCCAAACGGCATATCGCGCTGAAGGGATCGCTGCCGCGCGACACGACCTATGTGCATGCCTGCCGCGTCGGCGAGTACCGGACCGTGCACCTGGTCAGCCGTGTCGGCGATGCATCGGTCGCGGTGCTCTACTTCCCGCACGCGCAGGCAGAACGCAAGGATTTCACGAGGCAGGGTTGGCACGGACGTGAAGTGCCGCTCGCGGAAGGAACCCTGGTCATGCTGACCGATCGCCCCGGCTCGAATGGATTCGATGCGATCGAGCAGGGCTGGCGCGCGGCGATCGATGGGCCTGCGGAGCAGCGCGTCGCACAGCTCTGACGCGTGGGTGAAGCGCGCCGGAGTTGCCTTTCTTTCGGTGCCATCCCGAGTCCTTCGGAAAGCTCAGGACAGGTTGCGCGATGGATCTGCCGCCTTCCCGAGCGGCACTTCAAGCGCACGCTACCTGACGCTGCCGTTCGATTGTCATCCTGGGCGAAAGCGAAGGATCTGCTGTTGTCTTCCGAAGAAGAAGCAAAGCTTCCATTTGCTGCACGTGAAAGCTTCGCTTCTGCCTTGGCGATTCAGTTCACTCAGGCATTGCGTGCGCTGCGCATGCGTAGGAACCACGCAACAATTCCATCGATCGACAACAACCCTGGTCCCCACGCGACCACGGCCAGCAGCATCATTCCCCAGGCCTTGTGGTCGTTGAAATCGTCGCCGATCAGTCCGTTCCACAGGCCCTCCGGCCACAGGTCCGGGTACGAGATCACCGCGACGATGTTGTAGACGAACAGCACGAGCGCGACCGGGCGTCCGGCGACGCCGAAGGCAAGGAACCAGGGAAGGATCAATTCAACCCAGGTGCCGAGTACCGCAGCGAAATGCGGCGAGAACAGCGGCACGTGATACTCGTGCGTGAACAGGGCAAGCGTTCCCGCCGGGTCGGCAAGTTTCACCACGCCCGCGCGCCAGAACGCGACTGCGACGAACACCCGGAACAGCAGCAAGGCCAACGGCTGCAGCGCGCCGAGCGCTAGCGTCGAGCCTTGCCAGTAACGCACGGCTGGGTTCGATGCGTTCGTCATGCTTGCAATGGTCATGGTCTGTCACTCGTGGCTGGGTAATGGGCTGAAAGCACCTTGTGGACGAGCGCGTTCGCGAGCAGCGGAGCGAGCAATGCGTCGAGTTCCACGTCGGCGTCGACACGCATTGCCGCGATGGCGGCATGCGACAGCGTGGCTCCGCCGATCAGCGCCTCGACGAAGGCCGCAGCGGCAGGAGTGCAGGCCTGCATCGCGACCTGTCCGCCATCGCGCCACAGCAGGATTCCCTGCGCGCCCGCGTCGAGATCGACGGCGATCGCGTCGGGCGACTGGCTGAATCTCCAAAGGTCGAGGATCGGCATCGTGCAGGCGATCGCGTGGACGCAGGGCAGCGGCTGCAGGACGGGATCGTCACCAGCCGCCAGAAGGTTCGATTGCAGCGCCGCCAGGTCGAGCGCAGGCGCATCGGCGGCGAGGATCGTGCACTGGCGCAGCCATTCCAGTCGCGCGAGGTCGCCGAGCCATCCCAGCATTGTGAGTTCCGGCTGGACTTCGAGGAACCCGGCGAAATCGCGCCCGAGCTGCTGCAGGTTGCCGCTGCGGCTGCCGTGCCACGCGGCGTAACGCGTAGCCCAGCCATCGAAGCAGGCGTCGCCGAGCAGGCGCTGCACGGCGGGAAAACCGCTTGTCAGGGTTTCGACCTGGGTCGCCAGCACGGCGTTGCGATAGATCCGCAGGCGCCCGGCCGGGTCGATGCCGCGAGCCGCGATCCAGGGCAACAGCATCGGGGACGCGCCGTCGACGATCGACCGCGCGAAAGCGGATTGCAGTTCAGACAAGCTCGGCGGTGCGCGCATGCAGGACCTCGGTGGCGATGCGGGCTTCGTCCTGAAGCACCTCGAAGGCGGGCAGGTCCTGGTCCCATTCGATCAGGGTGGGCCTGGGGCCGAAATGTACGATCGCATCGGCGTACAGCTGCCAGACTTCGGCGGCGACGCGATGGTCGTGGGTGTCGATCAGCAGAGGGCCGCCAAGGCCTTCCTTGCGGGTGAATCCGCCGAGGTGGATCTCGCCCACGAGTTCGGGTTGGATGCCGGCGATGCAGCGCTGTGCATCGATGCCGTGGTTGATGCTGTTGACGTAGATGTTGTTGACGTCCACCAGCAGTCCGCAACCGCTGCGCCGTGCGAGGGTATTCAGGAATTCGCACTCCGGCATCGTCGAATGCGTGTAGTGGATGTAGCTCGAAACGTTCTCCAGCAGCACGCGCCGGTTCAGGGCTTCCTGCATGCGGGCGACATGCGCGACCATCACCGCCAGCGCTTCCTCGGTGTACGGCAGCGGCAGCAGGTCGTTGAAGTGGCGACCGCCGATCGCGCCCCAGCAGATGTGCTCCGAAACAAGCATGGGTTCGGCGCGATCGACCACCTGGCGCAACGTGCGCAGATGGTTCTCATCGATGCCGTCGGCCGACCCGAGCGACATGCCGACGCCATGCAGGCTGATCGGATAATCGCGGCGAATCCGCACGAATGCGTCCCACATCGGGCCACCGGCGCAGAACAGGTTTTCGCTGTGCAGTTCGAAAAACGGCACCGCGGGGCGCCGTTGCAGGACGTCGTCGACATGCGGCGCTCGCAAGCCGATCCCGGCAGCAGCCGGGATCGGGTCGACGCGATATGCGCGCGGTCGCAGCATTGCGATCAGCCTTTCTTCGGCGCCATCGAACCGCCGTCGAGCTTCTGGCACAGGCCGGCCGGCACTTCCACGAACGACATCGGATCGCGCGCCTTCGCGGACTGGCCGGCGCAGGAATGCGTACCCGCCTTGCAGTCGTTCTTGTGCGCGGCATTGATCCCGTAGCACTTCTCGGAGGCGTCCGCGGCCATGGCCATGGGCTTGTCGCCTGCAACGGCGCTGGCTGCGCCGCCTAGGGCGGTGGATGCGAGCAGGGTCAACAGGGCGGACTTGAGCGCGATATTGGAATTCATGAGGTATCTCCAGGAAAGGGAGCCGGATCAGTTCCGGCGGGAGATAGACCGGGCCTCAACGGATTTCCTTACACGCGTGCGATCGCGTTGCGGGTAGCCCAGCCAGGACGTGGGGTTGGAAACAGCGTCAAGTCGCCCATCAACCCGAGAAGGAGACTGCAATGAGCGCACTTCGCGTGATCGCCGCCGCCCTGATGTTCGCCCTGGCCGGCACCGCGCTGGCGCGCGAAATGGACCTGCCGATGGCTGCCAGCAAGGCCGAGTTCGAAACCGTCAAGGTCCAGCTGACCTTTGCGCTCGTCACCGACCGTTACAGCAGCATCAAGGCCGAGGACAAGGAGGCCGTGCTCCGGGCGCTCGACCGGATCGATTCGTGCTGCCGCAAGTCGGCGGCCGACCAGATGAGCGACCAGGATCGCGTGGAAAGTTTCAACGACCAGGAAATCATCAACACGATCATCACCCACGCCGCGATCGACAGCCGCCTGATCTGCGAACGCAATTCGACGACCGGTTCGCACCTGGTCCACCTGACCTGCATGACCTTGGCGATGCGCAATGAACGCGAGCGGACGGGATACGACGCGATGAGCCGCCTGGACCACGCCAAGACCCAGACGTGCTCGACCTGCCAGTGAGGTCGGATGCCGCAATTCGATTGCGGCGTTGCTGAATGCCGGCGGTCGCGACGCGGGCGCCGTGGACGACCGACCTCCAGCCGGCCTCCGTCTGCTGACCGCTGGTTGCAGTGCCTGGCTCGGTCGCGAACGGCGGGGCGGATGCAAGGTGAAATCGTCCGTTCAGGATCGTGCACATGGAAGACCGTTGCGACGTTGTCGCCCTGTCGGTCGAGGCGTAAGGTGTCATCGGGCCTCCGATACCGTGCCCCTCTACCTTGGAGGAGTCGTCATGACCAAGCTCCATGTCCTCGCAGCGATCTTGATGTTCGCGCTGGCCACCACCGTCCTGGCGAGCGAGATGGAGCTGCCGGTGGCTGCAAGCAGGGCGAAGTTCGAATCTGTCAAAACGCGCGTGCTCAGCCAGTTGGAGGCCGATACGCGCGGCGAAATCAAGCTGGAAGACAGGCGGACCGTGCTGGCGACGCTCGATCGCATGGACGCGCTTTATGACAAGGCAGCGGGTACGGGCCAGTTCAACGACCAGGATCGCATGGACATGTTCAACGACCAGGAGATCGTCATCACGATCGTGACCCATGCCCCCGCCGACAGCCGGATGACCTGCGAGCGCGAGGCGACGACGGGCAGTCATCAGTTCCATGTCACTTGCATGACCTTGGCAATGCGCAAGGCCCGCGAGGTGGCGAGCCAGGAAGCGATGGATCGGGTGGCTCACAAATCGAACAGCTCATTCCCTGGAGCCGAGACGATGCAGCCGGGAAAACACTGATACGCGCCTCGATGCGCGTTGCGCTGGCTGAACTGGGCGCTGTTGCGTGTAGCTCATGATCCGGCCCGATGGCATAGCTGTCTGGCTTTCTTCAGGCCGCGAGCCAGTGGCTCGCAGGCGGTCCTCATCACCCAGCCTGCCGGCATAGCTGCCGTGCGTTCGTCCTCGCACGAGATGCCAACGGCATCTCGTGAGATGCAGCTCATCATCCGGCTCGCCGGCATAGGCGTCGGGCGATTTTCAGGCCGCGAGCAAGTGGCTCGCAAACGGCCTTCATCACCCAGCCCTTCCGGGCGTTCTTCACCACGCGAGATGCCACTGGCATCTCGCAAGCAGTGGCTCATCACCCCCCCAGCCCGGGGGGTACTGCCGCTGTGCGGGGTTGAAACAATGTGAGTCCTCACAGGACTCCTTCAACATGACCAGCAAGTCCCGGGCACGACACGGCATTCGATTCCACGGCAACCGCAGGTTCTCGCTCAAGCCAACCACCCACGCGATCCGTCATGCGATCGCGCTCGGGCTGGTGCTGGCGGCCAGCAGCACGGCATTCGCTGGCGGCTGCGATGTCACCGATCCGGCGAACGCGATCTGCGAGGGTTTCATCCATCACACGGTCGGTTATTCGATCGACGACCTCAACCTCACCGTCGGCGGCGACTTCCATACCGAGATCGTGCCGCCGGGCGGTTTTCCCGGCATCGCCCTGTATGCGCCCAACGGCACGCTCACGTTGACATCGGCTGCCGACATCTTCACGTCGCACGGCGCGGGCATCGTGGTCTTCGCGCCGAATGGGGCGGTGAACGTCGACAACAGCGGCTTCGTGTCGACGACCTATGCGGACGGCATCGACGCCTACAGCATCCGTGGCGACGTCCATGTCGGCAACGACGGGACCGTGCTGTCCGCCAAGGGCAGCAACGTCGCCGGCATCGTTGCGGTCACGACGTACGGGAACGCCAGCATCGACAACCATGGCGACGTCAGCGCCTCCGCCAGCAACGGCTATGGCAATGCGGCGGCCTATGGCGTGATCGTGCGCGGCTACAGCGCCAGCCTCGCCAACGACGGCAGCATCGAGGCGCACGGCTCCACGGTGTACGGACTCGGCGTCGCGGTGGGAGCGCATCTCGCCGGTTATGCCGCTACGACGATCAACAAGGGCATCGTCCACGGCGATTTCCATGCCGATACCGGTTATGCGGGAGCGTTCGGCGTCAGGAATGCCAGCGTCGGCGCTTCCACGCTGTACAACGGCGAGGGCGCGAGCATCAGCGCCGATGCATCCGCCGGTTTCGGTCTTGCCAGGGCCTACGGCGCGAAGTTGTCCGGCAATGCGATGTCGCTCACGAACAAGGGTTCGATCTCCGCGTCGTCGCATGCCGACAAGGGCGCTGCGTACGCGCACGGCAGTTCCGCCAGCAACTACTACGGTGCGTCCGCCGCGACCCGCAACGATGGCGAGATCAACGCCAGCGCCGATGTCACCGCCGCCTACGGCACTGCCATCAGCGTCGGCGCCAGCACGGTCGGCCTCTACGACGCCAGCCTGGTCAACAACGGCGATGTCAGCGCTTCCGCGGCAGCCGATGGCGATCGCGGCTTCGCGCGCGCGATCGGCGCGCAGACCAGTGCGAACCGCGCATCGCAGGACAACCGCGGCAGCATCAGCGCGACGGCAAGCGTCGGCTACAACGGCGTGGTGTACGCGTTCGGCTCGTACACGAGCGGCAAGTACGGCGTCAGCGACAGCAACGAAGGCACCATTTCGGCGTCGGTGTCCTCCAACCAGGGCTTTGCGAACGCACATGGCCTGTTCGACACCAGCTACCGCGGCGATGTCGTCACCAGCAATACAGGCGATATCAGCGCGACCGCGAACGCAGCCGGCGATGCCGCGACGACCTATGGCGGATTCGCGTACGCGTACGGGACCCATTCGTCCGGCAAGTACAACACCCACGTCCATAACAGCGGCTCGATCGCGGCAATCGCCAACGCGCCGTTCGGTATCGCACATGCGATCGGCGTTGGCCTGGAAGGAGATCTCGGCTCCACCCTGGTGAACGATGGCGCGATCAGCGCGACCGCCAGCGCGAGCAGCTACCAGTCCCTCGCGATCGGTTCCGAGGTCAACAGTCGCGACGACGCGATCACCATCAACGACGGCAGCATCCACGGCACTGCTTACGGGGACTTCGGCAGCGCCACCGCGTTCGGCAGCGGTACCGGCACCTGGGGCATCCATGGCGTTGCGTCGCTTGCCAATCATGGCGACATCGGGGCCATCGCGGAAGCTTATGCAGGAGCTGCGCATGCGACGGGCGCGAATGTCCTTGGCATCGTCGCGGGCGCGACGGACAACGACGGCACCATCAGCGCCGCCGCGTACGCCACGCATGGCCTTGCAGTCGCGACCGGCAGCAGGACGTATGCGTTTTACAACGACGCGACGCTGGTCAACACAGGCAGCATCGTTGCGCATGCCGACGCAGGCGACGCGAGCGCGACAGGCAGGGCGTATGCCTATGGCAGCCTGGTCCTCGGCAGCGAAAATGGCAAGACCTACAACGGCGCGGATGGCGTGATCAGTGCCTCGGCGATCGCATCCGGAGACCAGTCCGGACACGCGTTCTCGGTCGGCAGCGTCACCCTCGGCAGCTACGCGAGCCTGGTCAACAAGGGCGACATCGGCGCGACTGCGACGACGACCGGCGACAGCCATGCCAGCGCGACTGGTGCGACTGTTTCCGGCGACTTCGCGAGCTATGCGAACTCCGTGAGCTATTTCTACAGTTCCACGCACAACGTCGACGCGTATGCCTGCAACGGTGGCGGTGTCCATGCGATCGCGAACGCCGAAGCCGGCGCAGCCGACGCGACGGGTTTGCGGGCCGTCTCCGACTACGGCGATGTCACTGTCGTGAATGCCGGCGGCATCGGCGCCACGGCCAACGTCCATGGCGCGGGCACGACGCAGGCCACCGGCGTGCAGGCCAGCGGCTACCTGAGCGGACCGATCGTGCACAACAGCGGGTCGATCTCCGCCACCGCTGATGCGGGGACGGGCTCGGCGAATGCGACCGGCATCGCTTCCAGCTTCTACTCTGGCGACGGGTTGGTCCAGAACGACGGCGCCATCAGCGCCGCGGCCTCGGTGCATGGCGGCAGCTATGGTTCCGCGATCGCGACTGGCGTCTCGACGCCATTGGCCTATGGCAAATACAACGCGCCGACGATGGCGCTCGTGAACCATGGCGACATCAGCGCGATCGCCACCAGCGATGCCTATGTCGGTTACGCCGCCGCGACCGGCACGGATGCCAACGTCATCCAGTCCACGCTCGGCAACTACGGCAGCATCAGCGCGGTGGCGCGTGCCGATGGTTCCTTCGGCAATGCCGCTGCCACCGGCTCCAGCGCGTTCGGAAAATACGGCTCCGACAGCGTCAATCGCGGCGGCATCTCCGCAAGTGCATTTGCCGGCAGCGGCGGGTCGAGTGCGGCGAAGGGGCTGCTGGGCTACAGCATCTATGGCGGCGCCACGCTGTCGAATTCCGGCCACATCGCAGCCTACGCAGCAGCTGCGTTCGACGGCGGGTATGCCGGAAGCGCCCGCGCCATGGGCGTCCAGTTGCATGGCCAGTACGCAGCCGATCTCGACAACAGCGGCTCGGTTTCCGCCGCCGCCGTGGCCGCGCATGGCAGCGCATTCGCCCAGGGCGTTTCGCAGCAGGGCAAGTACGCCGCGGTGTCGCTTGCCAACAGCGGCGATATTGCAGCGGTCGCGAGCGCCGACGCAGGCGATGCATCTGCGATCGGTGCGCAGGTGTTCAGCAAATACGGCGCCAGCACGGTCAACGACGGCAGCATCCGCTCCGAAGTCCACGGCGACTTCGGCCACGCCATGGCAACAGGCAGCATCACCCAGACCCCCGGCGCGCACGGCTACTTCGATGGCGCCGGTTCACCGACGTTGCACAACAACGGGTCGATCGATGCGGCCGCCTTTGCCGAAGGCGGCGTCGCGGTGGCCATCGGCTCGCGGGTCGAAGGTTCCGTGGACGCGGGTGCGCTCACCTGGAACGCAGGCGGCATTTCGGCCAGCGCGCATGCCGGTGGCGGCGACGCATCCGCAATGGGAGCGTTCACATGGTCGTACTACGGCGACGTGACGCTCGCTAACCTTGGCGATATCAGTGCCTACGCCAACGGTGGCGATAACGGACATGCCGTGGCCACAGGCAGCACCACCCGCGCACAAGGGTTCGGCCTTCCCAGCTATCCGGCCGGGCACGCCGAGCTGTCGAATTCCGGCGATCTCGCCGCGACCGCGCTGACGAGGTCCGTGGGCGACTCGCAGGCGAACGGGGCGATCGTCGTCGGTGAACATGGCGTCGATGTCGCCAACGACGGCTCCATCGCCGCCCATGCGGCGGCCGGCGACGGCATCGCCACCGCCACGGGCATCGATGCATTCGCCATCCACGGCGATGCGACGGTGACGAACGCAGGCGACATCATCGCGACGGCCAGCGATGCGCCCGGCAGTACCGCCACCGCGATCCACATGGATGCGACAGGCTCCACCACGCTGGTGAACAGCGGTTTGATCGCGGCCGTTTCGGTTGCGGACGGCAGCATCGCGGTGCGCACCGGCGATTCGACCGACGCGATCGGCAACACCGGCACTCTCACCGGCGCATTGGTCACCGGCGGTGGCGACGACACCCTGACCAACAACGTTGGCGGGATCTGGAACGTGGTCGGCGCATCGACCGATTTCGGAGCCGGCGACGATACCATCGTCAATGCGGGAACCATCAACCTGCACGGCGCGACGATCGGCCTCGGCTCCGATCAGCTCGGCAACTTCTTCACCAACAGCGGCTTGCTTGCGGTGCAGGGCGGCAGCCGGATCGACATGGGCGCAGCCAACCCGAATCCGTTCGTCAACATCGGGATCATCGATTTCCGCAATGGCACGGTCGGCGACTCGCTCACCCTTGCCGGCGATTTTTCCGGCAACGGCACGCTGGGCGTGGACGTGAGCGAGTCGCACGGCGCCGGCGACTTCCTGCACGTCGACGGCAGTGTTGTTGGCGGCAGCGCGACCGTACTCGACGTGAACCTGCTGGGCCGGCCGACCGCCGCGCACAGTTCGGTCGCTGTGGTCGACGTGACCGGCGATTCCACCGCGGGAGCGTTCGTGCTCGGCGACGTGCACTTCGACCAGGACAAGAGTTTCCTGGTCGTCGAAGCCGTCAGCCTGACCGCCAGCATCGATGCAACGAACACGCATCCGGATGTGTTCTCGGTCGGACTCGCGGTGACCGGCCTGACCGACTCGGGCTCACTCGCGGCATCGTTCGCTCCGGGCGTGCAAAGCCTGCTGGGCAGCGAGGTCGGCAGCTGGCGCGAGCGCATGGGTGTGATCGACGGGAACAGCAAGGGCCGTGCAAGCGCGTGGGCCAGGGGATTCCAGGACAGCGGCAGGGTGAATCCGGGCCATGTCGCCAGCAACTTCGGCCAAGGCGGCCACGTCGCGTTCGACCAGGACAACTCCGGCCAGGAACTCGGCGTGGACGTCGGCATCTCCGACGCATTCAGCGCCGGCGTGATGCTCGGCAAGGCGCAGGCAAGCCAGCATCTGGATAGCGCCGCCAGCGGCAGGAGCAGGATCAGCGGCGATACGCGCGGCGTGTATGGCACATGGCTCGCGTCGAGCGGCTTCTACCTGGATGCGTCGTATCGCTGGATGCGTTTCGATGCGCGCCTGGATTCCGCGGTCGGCGAAACACGCACGCATGGCAAGGCCGGTGCGTTCAACGTGGAACTCGGACGGGACTTCACGCTCGGCGACGGCCTGAAGATCCAGCCGCAATTCCAGTACACGCGGGCCACGGTCGACCATATCGACATGCTGTCGGGCGCACTGGCGGGCTTCAAGCCGGCAGCCGGCGATTCCTCGCGCGCTCGGGTGGGCGTGCTGCTCGGCAGGGACTTCGCGGCGTCGGGCAGCACGGTGTGGACGCCGTATGCGTCGGTCAATGCGGTGCGCGAGTTCGACGGCAGGAACGCTTACACGATCGACGGGAACTTCTCGGGGGCGACCAGCACGAAGGGAACGAGTGCGCTGGTCCAGGGCGGATTGACTGTGCGTACCGGCAAGCTGTCGGTGTTTGGCGGCGTGAACTGGCAGGACGGCGGAGCGTTGAAGGGCTTCGTCGGTGGTCAGATCGGTTTGCGCTACACCTGGTGAGTGGGGAGGAGGGAACCCGACGGCCCCAGATCCGCCGGGTTTCCGTTTTTCGCCGGGGAGCGGGGCGGCGTCGAGGCATCCGGCCCGACGCATCGCGTTCAGCTGCTGCGCGATTGCCATGAGGCGCTGATCATCGGCGAGCCATGGCGGGATGGACTGCGCGCGCCGTGAATCGGCAACCGGGCTGCGCCCGAAACTGAACCGCAATGGCGAACAAAAAAAAGAAGTGACGCGATCGACGGAAGCATCGGCATGCGGATGCTCAAATACGCCATGCTGGTCCATAACGCTTACGGGAATCCCGAATGAAAGTGCGCGCCCTCGTTATCGCTGCAACGTTGTTCGCGCTCGCTTTGGCCGGCTGCAGGAACCAACCCGAACTCGACGTGGCAGCGAAGGCCGCGGCTGGCCAGCTCGAGCGCAATGCCGCGATCATCGCGCTGATGCACAACTACGAGCAGGCTCGCGAAGCCCGCCAATGGGACCTCGCCCTGTCCTATGCCGACAAACTGCAGCGGATGGCGCCCGACAGCCTCTCGGCGCGCAGGATCCAGGCGACCCTGGTGGATACCAACATCCATGCCGACCAGGTCCGCGACAAGCAAAGTCTCGCCGCGCTGTGGACCTACAACATCGCACCGCCCAGCCGCGACATCGACGGTGTCGTCGCCAGCGCGTCCATCGGTGCCGACAGCAGCTCCGACGATCCTTTGGGATCGACGCCCGCGCGGCTGGTATTGCGGCGCCATCCGAAACTGGGCCGCAGCGTCTACCTTGCCCTCGATCATGGCCAGTTCGATTGCGCACCCGGTTGCAAGGTGCAGGTCCATTTCGACGACCAGCCTGCGCAACCGTTCGCGGCGAGCAAGACCGACCAGAACAGGCAGGCGCTCTTCATCGACGATGAGCAGGGGATCCGCGATCACCTGGACAAAGTCCGCGTGGTCACCATCGACGCCAGCGTGGACGGCCGTCCGGTCGCGTTGGGTTTCAAGGTTGGCGGCTTCGACCGCGTGGCCCTCGAACGCCGGATGCAGTGAAGTCCGCCACGCAAGGCCGTGCGTTGCGTCCATCGTTCTCCCCGCGCAAGCCGCCGCGTAGCATGCGAACCATCGGCGCCCGCATTACCATGGGCAACGCACGGACCGGGACGACGCGATGGACCTCAACCCGCTGGAAACGGTGGACGCGGTCAATGAAGACGCAGCCGCCGGGAACGATCGCCGGATCGCGCTGCTGAATTCGTGGGTCGCGCTGACGGTCGCGATCCTCGCGACGTTCATGGCCGTCTGCCAGGTCAAGGACGGCAACATCGTCCAGGCGATGCAGCAGGCGCAGGCCGACAAGATCGACCATTGGGGCTATTACCAGGCGCGCAACCTGCGCGCGGAAGTCGCCAGGGCGACGCTCACGCAATTGACTCTGGAAGCAGCGGATCGCCCGGCCGGACGACAGGCCGACTATGCCGCGGCGATCGCGAAATACGCGACTCTGGCGAAGGAGCAGGACGAGAAGAAGCAGGCCGTGATGGCGCAGGCGCAGGCCGATGAGAAGACCTACGACGCGCTCAACGTCCACGACGACCAGTTCGACCTGTCGGATGCGCTGCTCGCGATCGCAATCTCGCTGCTCGCGTTGACCGCGCTGACCCACAAGCGCTGGCTGTTCTTCCTCGCGCTGGTGCCGACCGCCGGCGGCGTCGTGATGGGCCTGGCGGGCCTGCTCGGCTGGGCGATGCATCCAGACACGCTGGCGAAGCTGCTGAGCTGACGGCGGGGCAGGGCCGCTGCGTCATCCCCGTCGCGGCAACGGACGGCGCCAGCGTCGATGACGCAGGCGCCGTAACGCCGGAGCGACGAATCCCTACCAGATCCTCACGCGTGCCTTCGGATCGAGGTACAGCGCTTCGCCGGGCTTGGGCGAAAAAGCGTCGTACCAGGCATCGATGTTGCGCACGGTCTGCGCGCGGTAACGCGCCGGTGCATGGCCGTTCCCGACGACCTGCGCGCGCAGTGCCGCATCGCGCGACTTGTCCCGCCACGATTGCGCGAACGCGAGGAAGAAGCGTTGGTCGCCACTGACGCCGTCGATCACCGGTGCCGGCTTGCCACCGAGCGACTTGTGGTACGCCGCATACGCGATCGCCAGCCCGGATACGTCCGCGATGTTTTCGTTGAGCGTCTGCTGCCCGTTGATGTGCAGGCCCGACAACGGCTCGTAGGCGTTGTACTGCGCGACGAGCTGTTGGCCGGCGGCCTTGAAATGCGCCTGGTCCTCGGGCGTCCACCAGTTCGCCAGGCGACCCGATGCGTCGAAATCGGCGCCGGTGTCGTCGAAGCTGTGGCTGATCTCGTGGCCGATGACGGCGCCGATCGAACCATAGTTCGATGCCGCGTCCGCATGCGGGTCGAAGAACGGCGCCTCGAGGATCGCGGCCGGGAAATTCAGCGCGTTTTGCAACGGCAGGTTCACCGCGTTGACGGTCTGCGGCGTCATCCACCATTCGCCGCGATCGACCGGCTGGTCGAGCTTGGCGAGCTGGTGCCTGTATTCGAACAGGCCGGCGCGATCGTGGTTGCCGAGTGCGTCGTCGTCGCGGATTTCCAGGGTGGAGTAATCGCGCCAGGTTTCCGGATAGCCGACGCCGACCCGCAGCGTCGCGAGCTTCGCCTTGGCCTTCGCGCGCGTCGCCGGGGTCATCCAGTCGAGCTTGTCCACGCGGTCGACGAACGCCGCGACGAGGTTGTCGACCATGGTCTTCACCTCGGCCTTCGATGAAGCCGGGAAGTAGTGATTCACGTAGATCTGTCCGACCGCATCGCCGAGGTCGCCATTGGTGCGCGCGATCGCGCGCTTCCAGCGGTCGCGCTGTTTTGGCGTGCCCTGCAACACATGGCCGTAGAACTCGAAGCTCGCCTCATCGAACGCTTTCGGCAGCAAGCCCGCATCGGCATTGATCGCGTGGAAGCGCAGGTAGGCCTTCCATGTCTCCAGCGGCTCGCTCGCGACCAGCGCCGACAGCTTCGTCGTGGCGTCCGGTTCCCAGACGATGACCTGCTTCTGGTTGTCGAGGCCGGCCGCGCCGAAGTACGCCGCCCAGTCGAGCCCCGGCGCCTTCGTCGCAAAGTCCGCAAGCAGCCACGGATTGTTGGCCTTGTGCACGTCCTCGCTGTCGACGATGCTCGCGTGCGCGGTCGCGATCTTCATTTCGAGGTCGAAGATCGTCTTCGCCTTCGCGTCGGGATCCGGTGCGCCGGAAAGCTTGAGCACCGTTGCGACGTAAGCGACATACGCCGTGCGCGCGTTCGCCATGTCCTTGTCGGTCGCCAGGTAGTAGTCGCGATTCGGCATGCCGAGGCCGCCTTGCAGCAGGTAGGGTACGTTGTGCGACGTGTCCTCCAGTCCCTGCGCGACGAACAGGCCGAACAGGTGTTCGGTGTCGAGGTTGGTCGCATTGACCGGGTCCACGTCGGCGCGCAGCCCTTCGCCCAGCACGCGCGAGAGGTCGGCCCTGGAGGCGATCGCATCGATCTTCGCGAGCGTGGGCTGGATCGGCGCGAGCCCGTTCTTCTCGATCCGGTCCTGGTCCATGAAGGCCGCGTAGTAGTCGGCGATCAGGCGTTCGCTGGAACCTTTCGCGCCATGCGCGTCGCCGGCGGCGCGGATCAGTTCGGCGTTGCGCTTCTCGGCTTTCTGGAAGACCTCGAAGAACACCCCGGTGCTCGAACGGTCGTCGGGAATCGTCGCCGCCTTGCGCCAGCCGCCATTGGCGTAGCCATCGAAATCGTCGCCGGGTTTCACCGAGTGGTCGATACCGGCGAGATCCACCCCGACCGGTGCCTTCTGCGCCGCGGCTTCAGCCATCGGCGCAGAACGCGGTTGCACTGCAGCCTTCGGTGTCGCCGCCCATGCCGGGCTGCAAAGGGCTGTCGCGATCAGGACACAAATCAGACGCTGCATGGTTGCCACCTCGAGTCGGAGCGAACCGCGAGGATAGTCCCCGGCCGCCGTATTTTCATCACCACGAGACCATTGTCCGTGGCAGGCGAGTGCATTGCGATCGTGCGTCGACGCAATCCCAAAAAAGCGATGCCCGGCGAGCCAGTCGTTGCGGCTGGCGGCCGGGCATCGCGGTGTCATGTGTTTCGGTGGATCAGTGCAGATCCTGCAGGTTCAGGACGATCGACAACACCGCGTCCTGGACCGAGTAACGACCGTTGTCGTACCTGCCGTAGCGGCTGCGCGTGTAGTAGCCGTCCTCATAACCGCGCTGGAAGCCCTTGCGGAAGTAATAGGCGTACTCGTCGTAACTCACGTACGAACCTTCGTAGCCGTAACTCGCGTCCTGGTAGGCATACGAATTGCGGTAGTCGTAGCGCCAGCGATCCTGACGATCGGCTTGTCCGGCGGCAAAGCCTTCACCGTAGCCGGCATTGACGGCCTGCCGCAGCGCATCGGCGCCGTAATTGTTCACCTGGTACCAAGTGCCGCCGCGCGAATAGCGGTAGCTCGGGGCGGTGTAATAGTACGGGTCGTTGTTGTAATCCCAGTTCCGGCTCCGCAACGTCACCCGCTGCTGCTGCAGGCGCTCGTAATAGCGCTGCTGGAACTGGTACTGCGAGTTGCGGTGCTGGCGCTGCAACTGCATCGCGAGCGAGCGTGAGACCGCCTGCTGCTGGTCGAGGCGACGCTCGTACTGGACGACGCGCTGCTTCTGGCGGGCGATGTTTTCCTGCTGCTTCTCCTGCGACAGGCGCTTGCGCTCCTGCTGGTTCTGCGCCTGCTCCTGGCGGATATCCTTGCGCTCGTCGCGTTGCGCGGCGGCGGCGCGCTGGTCTGCCTGCGCCCTCAGGGCGGCCTGTTGTTGCGCATTGCGATCCTGCGCCGCCTGCTGCAAACGATCCTGCTGCTGCGTCCGCGCCTGCTCGCGCTGCGCTGCAGCCTGGGTACGGTCCTGCTGCTGCGCTTTCAGCTTGTCCTGCTGCGCCTGGCGCTGGTCGGACTGCTGCATGCGGTCCTGCTGCTGTGCCTTCAGCTTGTCCTGTTGCGCCTGGCGCTGGTCGGACTGCTGCATGCGGTCCTGCTGCTGTGCTTTCAGCTTGTCCTGCTGGGCCTGGCGCTGGTCGGCCTGCTGCGCGCGATCCTGCTGCTGCGACTTCAGCCTGTCCTGCTGCGCCTGCGCGCGCTCGGCCTGGCGCTGTTGCGCGTCCTGCTTGATGGACTCCCGCTGGTCCGCCTGCTGGTGCGCGTTCTGCGCGTTCTGCGCGTCCTGCATGGCGCCGCGCTGTTGCTGCATGGCCTGTTGGTGCTCTGCACGAGCCTGCACGGCATCCTGCTGCCGCTGGATCCTGTCCTGCGCGGGCTTGGCCTGGTTCTGATCGGCGGCAGCTGCCTTTTTCTCGGCCTTCTGCTGCTTCAGGTCCTTCTTCGCCTGCGTATCTTCCTGGTCCTGTGCGAACGTCGGGGCGGTTGCTCCCACGCACAAGAATGCAGCGATCGCCGCCGCGAGCAGTTTTTGCCTGGATCCTGCGATGTTCATGGCCATCTCCGTGAGTGATCTGAAAAAATGAGCCCGGTTACGCGCTGTCACGTTCCACCGGGCGAGACAGCCATCCAGCTGCCATGCCGTCAGAAGGCACTATTCGCACTGAATGCGGGATGATCCAGATCAATACCGGCTCGTGCTCGCAGCATGGTTTGAGTGGTCCGTTCATAAACAACCCATGCCGGGAAGGTCGAGTGG
>JBBQHA010000041.1:0-23792 GCA_038323475.1 Lysobacterales bacterium | reverse complement strand
GGAGCGTTCGACTGCGCGAGCTGTGGTGCGACGTTCGACGCCTACGCGCACCTGACCGACGCGCTGCCTGCCGCGAATTCCTCCATCGCCACGTCCGCCGCCGATCCGCCGCATGCCGCGACGCCGCCCGAGGACCAGGGCGAACTGTTCAAGCGTCCACGGCCCGCCGCCGCGGCACCGCGTTTCGCGCGCGAGCGCACGCGCATCGCCGGTCCGTCGCAATGGCGCTGGTGGCTGGCGAGCTGCGTGCTGCTCGCCGTGCTGCTCGCGATCTATCCGATCGCCGATCGCGAGGATCTCGCGCGCGATGCGCAATGGCGGCCGACCTTGCAGGGCCTGTGCAACACGATCGGCTGCGCGCTGCCGCCATGGAGCGAGCTGAAGGCATTCGAGGTCACCGCGCGCGAAGTGGGCCCGCATCCCTCGGCGAAGGGCGCGCTGCTGATCACGTTCACGTTCCACAACAAGGCGGCGTTCGCGCAGGCGTGGCCACTTCTGGAACTGACGTTCTCCGACGTCAACGGACGGCAGCTCGGCATGCGCCGGTTCCGCCCGCAGGAATATCTCGGCGGCGCACCCAAAGCGCCGTTCATCGCGGCCGACCAGTCGGTGAGTGCAACACTGGAGATCGTCAATCCCGGGCGCGAAGCGGTGGCGTACAACTTCGAGTTCCGCTGAACGCCGTGATGCGAAAAATGTGACGCGCGACACATGGAAAAATGCTTGCGTTCGCATCGGCGAACAGGAGTAAACTCCTTCCCCCTGTCGAACAAGATCCCGTCGCAAGCCTCACCGCAAGACGCGATGACGGAGTCGGCACGGAAGCCAGGTCCAACAAGAATCGTTGCATCGAAACCCGCGCTACCCCCGGAGTGCTGTCCCACGTGAACGCCGTCCATGCATTGCGCGAGAGCGGTTCCGCCGCCTCCGCCTCGGCCCAGCCGTCTTTGCGCGAATGCGTCTCCCATGTCGTGCGACGCTATTTGAGGGACCTCGGCGACCATCCCGCCGAAGACCTGCATGCGCTGGTCCTGCAGGAGGTCGAAGCGCCCCTGTTCGCCGAAGTCCTGCGCCATTGCGACGGCAACCAGAGTCGCGCCGCCGACGCACTCGGCATCAACCGCAGCACGCTGCGCAAGAAGCTCAAGCAATACGGCCTCTGAGGCCGAGCACGAGCCGCTTGCGAGCCGACGTTGCGGGAGGACCTTCCAGGCCCGAATTGAGCCTGCACCACAAGTGGCCTTTCAAGAAGTTCGCGACGGGACGCCGCTCCCACACCGCTATCCCCACGCTGCCGCTGCCGCGCCAGCCGCTATAATCCGCGCCTCGCTTCCGGGGTTGCCGATGTCCTCTTCCGATTCCTCCTCCGCGCCGCGCCCAGCCGCGACGCGCCACGCAGTGCGCCGCGCGCTGCTTTCCGTTTCCGACAAGACCGGCGTGATCGAGCTGGCGCGGGCGCTGCATGCGCATGGCGTCGAACTGCTCTCCACCGGCGGCACCGCCAAGGCCCTGCGCGACGCGGGCATCGCGGTGCGCGACGTCAGCGACGTGACCGGCTTCCCCGAGATCATGGACGGCCGCGTCAAGACCTTGCATCCGTCGATCCACGGCGGCCTGCTCGGTCGCGACGGCACCGACGACGCGGTGATGGCCGAACACGGCATTGCGCCGATCGACCTGCTGGTGGTGAACCTGTATCCGTTCGAGGCGACCGTCGCGAAACCGGATTGCACATACGAGGACGCGGTCGAGAACATCGACATCGGCGGCCCGGCGATGCTGCGCGCGGCGGCGAAGAACCATGCACGCGTCGCGGTCGTGGTCGATCCGGCCGACTATGCGACGCTGCTCGAAGCCGTCGCCCAAGGCGGCACCGACGACGCGCAACGTCGCGTGTTCGCGGCGAAAGCCTACGCGCACACCGCCCACTACGACGGCCGCATCGCGCAATGGCTGTCGCCGCGCGCGACCGATCCTGAACAGCCCGAAGCATGGCCGCGCACGATGCACCTGTCGTTGCACCTGGCGTCCGCGCTGCGTTATGGCGAGAACCCGCACCAGTCCGGCGCGCTGTACGTCGAGAAAAATGCGCCGGCCCAAGGCATCGTCGCGACCGCGCGCTTCCTGCAGGGCAAGGAACTGAGCTACAACAACCTCGCCGATGCCGACGCCGCGCTCGAGTGCGTCAAGGCCTTCGAGGCGCCGGCCTGCGTGATCGTCAAGCACGCGAACCCCTGCGGCGTCGCCGTCGCGGCGAACATCCTCGACGCCTACGATCGTGCGCATGCGACCGATCCGACCTCGGCGTTCGGCGGGATCATCGCGTTCAACCGTCCGCTCGACGCGGCGACCGCGAAAGAAATCGCGAAGCGCCAGTTCGTCGAAGTCGTGATCGCCCCGGAAATCGACGCCGACGCCCTCGCCGCGTTCGCGAAAAAGCCGAACGTCCGCGTCATGGCCTGCGGCGCCCTCGATTCCTCACGGTCCGTTCGTGGTGAGCCCGTCGAACAACAACGGGCGCAACAGGACTTCAAGCGCATCGCCGGCGGCCTGCTCGTGCAGGATGCGGACAGCGACGCGCTGACCGCAGGCGACCTGAAGATCGTCAGCAAACGCGCACCGAACGACGGCGAAATCGCCGACCTGCTGTTCGCCTGGAGGGTCGCGATGCACGTCAAGTCCAACGCGATCGTCTACGCGAAGGACTCGCGCACCATCGGCATCGGCGCCGGCCAGATGAGCCGCGTCGTCAGCGCGAAGATCGCCGCGCTCAAGGCCGATGAAGCGGGCCTGGCCGTGCCGGGTTCGGTCATGGCGAGCGACGCGTTCTTCCCGTTCCGCGACGGCCTCGATGCCGCTGGCGCCGCCGGCATTCGCGCGGTGATCCAGCCCGGCGGCTCGATGCGCGACAACGAAGTCATCGCCGCGGCGGACGAGCACGATATCGCGATGGTGTTCACCGGCCGGCGGCATTTCAGGCACTGAGCCGCGAATGATTCGTCCAGTGATCGTGTTGGCAGCATTGGTGCTCGGCATCGTGGCCGCAGGGAACGTGGCAGCGTCTGCAGGGCAGGCGGACGATCCCGTTCTGGATGGATTCCTGCACGCTGCCTACGGACCCAGGGCATCATCCATGTCGCCGTGGGTCGTGCAGGCTGAAAGCAAGCGCCAGCCGGCCATCGATCGCGAGGTCTGCGCACGCCATCGCGCCGGTTCGCATGCGTGGCTGGCGGTCTGCACCACGATCCACCCCACGTCGCATGCACAACCGGGCGGGATCGACTTCTATGTATTGCGCGGGAACGCGGGCCACATCGTGGTCGAGTCCTCGCTGAAGGATTCGGCCAGTGGCAGCATGGGGGTTCCGGGAAAGGTGGCGGTGCTGGCGCTGGGCCGCGGCACCACCGGCTTTCGCGTCGAAGAACGCTGGGTTGGCCAGGGTCAGGTCATCGAAACGCAATCGTTGCTCGCGCCGCGCGGCGCGACGCTTACCGCGGTCGCGACGTTCCGGAAAGGGCTGGACAACACGGCGACGTCCGACCACGGCGATCCGCCGCACGACGTCAAGGCGAAACGCATCCAGTTGACGTTCGAACTGACGGTGGACACGGCGGGCCCCGGCACGCTGTATCCCCTTGTGGTTCGCGAACGCGGCGTGGAATGCGGCCATGTCGCGAAGCGGGCATGGAAGCTGACTTTCGATGCCGCCCGTGGGCACTACCGGATTCCGGGTGCGCTGATGCGGGAAGAATGTCTCGAGCCTGCGGACGAACCAGGAGCTACGCATACATGAAAATCCTCGTCATCGGCTCCGGCGGCCGCGAACATGCGCTGGCCTGGAAGCTCGCGCAGTCGCCGCGCATCGGCGAAGTCCTCGTCGCGCCCGGCAATGCCGGCACCGCGACCGAAGCGAAGTGCCGCAATGTCGCGGTTGCGGCAACCGACATCGACGGACTGCTCGCACTCGTGAAGTCCGAAGAGGTCGCGGTAACGATCGTCGGACCCGAAGGACCGCTGGTCGCTGGCGTCGTCGACCGCTTCCGCGCCGCGGGCCAGCGCATCTTCGGCCCGACCGCCGCCGCCGCGCAGCTCGAAGGCAGCAAGGCGTTCGCGAAGGATTTCCTCGCGCGCCATGGCATCCCGACTGCGCACTTCGCGGTGTTCACCGAACTCGACGGCGCGCTCGCGCACCTTCAAACGACCGGCGCGCCGATCGTCGTGAAGGCAGACGGCCTCGCCGCCGGCAAGGGCGTGATCGTCGCCATGACGCTGGCCGAGGCCGAAGACGCGGTGCGCGACATGCTTGCCGGGAATGCGTTCGGCGTGGCCGGCGCTCGCGTCGTCATCGAGGAATTCCTGGACGGCGAAGAGGCGAGCTTCATCTCGATGGTCGATGGCGTCACCGCGTTGCCGATGGCGACGTCGCAGGACCACAAGCGCGTGCATGACGGCGACACCGGCCCGAACACCGGCGGCATGGGCGCGTACTCGCCCGCGCCCGTGGTCACGCCCGAGGTGCATGCGCGGGTGATGCGCGAGATCGTCGAGCCGACCGTGCGCGGCATGATCGCCGACGGCGTGCCGTTCACCGGTTTCCTCTACGCCGGACTGATGATCGATACCGCCGGCATGCCGAAGGTGATCGAGTTCAACGTGCGCTTCGGCGATCCGGAAACGCAGCCGGTGATGCTGCGGCTTGAGTCCGACCTGCTCGACCTCGTCGAAGCCGCGATCGACGGCAAGCTGCACGCGACCGAAGCGCAGTGGAATCCGCGCCCGTCGCTCGGCGTGGTGATGGCGGCTGCGCATTATCCGGAGACGCCGAAGTCTGGCGACGTCATCCACGGACTCGACGCAGTGCAACCACCCGACGCCAAGGTTTTCCAGGCCGGAACCAAACTCGATGCCGACGGCAACGTCGTCACCAGTGGCGGCCGCGTGCTGTGCGTCTGCGCGCTCGGCGACAGCGTGGCAGAGGCGCAACGCGAGGCTTATGCCGCGGTCGCGAAGATCTCCTGGGACGGCGAATTCCACCGCACCGATATCGGCTGGCGGGCGATCGAGCGCGAGCGCGGCTGATTCCAGGTTGCCGGTCGCGACCCGCGCTGGTATAACTTTGGTTATAACCCAGCGAGGTCGCCATGAAACTGAAAATCACCGCCATCGGCAATTCCGCCGGCGTCATCCTGCCCAAGGAACTGCTCGCCCGCCTGCGCGTGGACAAGGGCGACGAGTTGTACGCAATAGAAACGCCGGACGGCATTCGCCTGACCGCCTACGATCCGAAGCTCGCGGCGCAGATGGAAGTGGCCGAGCAAGTGATGCGCAACCGCCGCGACCTGCTGCGCAAACTCGCGCAGTAGGGGAAGACGATGATCGTCTGGATCGAACGGACATTCGCACTCGCCATCCACGAGCGCCAACTCGCCGAGCACGGCGGTGGCAGCGGCGTACGCGAAGAGACCCTGCTCGAATCGGCGCTCGCACGACCGCAGCAGTTGCATGCCTACGGCGACCCGCCCCCCGACCTGGCGGACCTCGCCGCCAGCCTGGCCTTCTGTCTGGCGCGAAATTATCCTTTCGTCGACGGCAACAAACGCACCGCGGCGGTGGCTTGCGAAACTTTCCTGCTGCTCAACGGCGCGTCGCTGGAAGCCAGCGACATCGAGTTGTATCCGGTCTACCTGGGCTTCGCCGAAGGATCGCTGCCGGAGGCCGACTTGGCCGCATGGCTGCGCCCGCGCCTGCGGCTTGAACCGGACGGGGCAGTGCACGAACCGCGCAAGCGTTATGGGCGCAAGCGCTGAGTTCCATCCCTCTCGACAGGCCAGCGTCTGCGCATGGCATGACATGGGGGTAACACAGCATTTCGAACTGCAGACGATAGGTGTTGGACCGCCAGGCACTCCATCAATGCGAAGCGTCGTATTCAGCCGACGCCTCGCGAACGGCATCCTCGATCAAGCGTGCATCCACACCCCGTTTCTTCAACGCCCTGGCCAACCGGGCAGCCGGGTTGTCGGCCAGCATGGCTTCATCGCGTCGCAGACCGTCCCCGATGTAGGACTTGAGCAATGCCTGATAGCCCACGAGGCCCCTGATCGGTGCGATTGCCTTGAGCGATTCGACGACATCCACTGGCATCCGCACCGTGATCGACGTCATCGGTCGTTCCTTGACGAGACGCTTCTTGAGATGGTCAGGAATCATAGAGTTCTCTTTCGGCCGACGTGGCCAGCCATGCGGAAACGATGCGGATTGCGTCCGCTTCCAGAACGATGTGCACGACGGCCAGCAACCGGTTGACCGCGTCGTAGCCGATCAGCTTGTCGCGTGCTTCATCGCCGCGGCTGGCGTCGACCACACGCAGGAACGGATCGAAAAACGCCTGGGTCGCCTGCTCGAAGTCCAGCCCATGTTTCTGCCGGTTGGCTTGCGCCTTGCGCGCGTTCCAGACGAAGGCGACTCCATGCGACGTCCCCCCGCTTTCAGTAGCGGGGGGACGTCGACGCCATTACCGATGAAGGACATGCTCTATTCCGAGCCAACCTATTGGGAGAACAGCTCAATAAAGAAGACGTCTTCTACTACGTCTATGGCCTCCTGCACGCGCCCGACTACCGCACCCGCTACGCCGACAACCTCAGCAAGGAACTCCCACGCATCCCCCGCGTCAAGACCGCCGCCGACTTCTGGTCCTTCAGCAAGGCTGGCCGCGACCTCGCCGAGTTGCACCTGAACTACGAAACCGTGCCGATGTACGCCGGCGCCAGGGTCGAAGGCGACAACGGCAAGCTCTCCGCCGCCGACTACCGCGTCGAGAAGATGAAGTACGCCAGGAACGGCAAGGGCAAGGACCTCACCACCCTGATCTACAACCGCCGGATCACCGTCACCGGCATTCCGCTCGAAGCCTACGACTACGTGGTCAACGGCAAGCCCGCGCTGGACTGGGTCGTCGAGCGCCAGTGCGTGAAGACCGACAAGGACAGCGGCATCGTCAACGACGCCAACGACTGGGCGACCGAGACGATGCACAACCCGCGCTACCCGCTGGAACTGTTCCTGCGGGTGATCACTGTGAGCCTGGAGACGATGAAGATCGTGCGGGCGCTGCCGCCGCTGGTGATCGGCGAGAACGGATAGTCCTTAGCCGGGGTGGAGCGTAGCGATACCCTGGGCGTCATGGACCGAGACGTCGAAGCCTCGGGTATCTACCGGATCAAGTCCGGGGGTCCACCCGGGCTACACTCTTGGCGGCATCCAGGAGTTTCCATGTCGGGCCACAGCCAATTCGCGTTGCTCAGGCAGCGCCGCTTCGCGCCGTTCTTCCTGACCCAGTCGCTGGGCGCGTTCAACGACAACGTGTTCCGCAACGCGACGGTGGTGCTGATCACGTCGCTGATGGGCCTCACCCTGGAGCAGCAGTCGCTATATACCAATCTCGCGCCGGCGCTGTTCATCCTGCCGTTCTTCTTTTTTTCCGCGACCGCCGGGCAGCTTGCTGAGAAATACGAGAAGACCCGCATCCTCCGCGCGGTCTAGGTGTTCGAGATCGTGGTGATGGCGATCGCCGCGTACGGCTTCTACGCCCACCACGCGATCCTGCTGCTGGTCGTGCTGTTCCTGATGGGACTGCATTCGACGGTGTTCGGGCCGATCAAGTATTCGATCCTGCCGCAGGCGCTGCATCCGCAGGAGCTGGTCGGCGGCAATGGACTGGTCGAGACCGGGACCGCGCTCGCGATCCTGTTCGGCATGATGCTCGGCGGCAGCCTGATGCTCGTCCCTGGCTATGGACCGGCGCTGGCTTCGCTCGCGGTGGTCGCGATCGCGCTGCTGGGCTACGCCACGTCGCACGCGATCCCGCCCGCGCCGGCGACATCGCCGCAGTTGAAGATCGAGTGGAATCCGTTCGTCGAGAGCTGGCGGATCGTCCGCCTGTGCGCGAAGCAGCGTGCGGTGTTGAACGCGGTGCTCGGGATTTCGTGGTTCTGGTTCTTCGGCACCGCGCTGACCGCTCAACTGGAGGTCTACGCGAAGGCGAACCTCGGCGGCGAGGGTTCGCTGTACCTGCTCGCGCTGGGCGTGTTCTCGGTCGGCACCGGCATCGGCTCGCTGCTGTGCGAAAGGCTTTCCGGGCGCTCGGTGGAAATCGGGCTCGTGCCGCTCGGCGCGTTCGGCATCAGCGCGTTCACGATCGACCTGTACTTCGCGCGCACCGGGCCCGCGCCAGTGATCGGACTGGATGTGATGGCATTCGTGCAGGCGCACGGAAGCTGGCGGATCCTGCTCGACCTCATGCTGATCGGCGTGTTCGGCGGCTTCTTCCTGGTGCCGCTGTTCGCATTGGTGCAGAACCGCACGCCGCGCCAGGAACTCTCGCGGGTCATCGCGGGCAACAACATCATCAATGCGGTGTTCATCGTGACGGCGGCGGTGTTCGGCATCGCGACGCAGAAGCTGCTGGGCTGGAGCATCCCGAAATTCTTCCTCGTGCTCGGCATCCTCAACGCGGGCGTGGCGATCTTCATCTTCACCCTGGTGCCCGAGTTCCTGATGCGTTTCCTGAGCTGGGCGTTGATGAAGACGATGTACCGGCTGCGTGTGCAGGGCATCGAGAACATCCCGGACGAGGGTGCGGCCTTGCTGGTGTGCAACCACGTCAGTTACCTGGATGCGCTGCTGATCGGCGGCGCGGTGCCGCGGCCGGCGCGCTTCGTGATGTATTACAGGATCTTCAACACGCCGGGCGCGGGCTGGGTTTTCCGCGCCGCGCGCGCGATCCCGATCGCCGGTGCGCGCGAGGATGCGGCATTGATGGAGAAAGCCTTCGACGACGTCGACGCGGCGCTCGCCGCCGGCGAGCTGGTTTGCATCTTTCCCGAGGGCGCACTGACCAAGGACGGCGAGATCGCGGCGTTCAAGGGCGGGGTCGAGCGCATCCTCGCGAGCCGGCCTGTCCCAGTCATTCCGCTCGCGCTGCGCGGGATGTGGGTCAGCATGTGGAGCTACCGCAACAGCAAGCTGCGTCAACTGCGGGTGCCGCGACGCTTCCGCGCGCACGTCGACCTGATCGTCGGCACGCCGGTCGATGGCGCGCAGGCGAGCGCGGAGTCCCTGGAAGCGCGCGTGCGCGAACTGCGTGGAGACTTTGCGTAGCAGGAACCGGAGCCGCTGCGGGTGTCGTGCGCATGTTCGCCCTTGGTCCGGAGCCGAAGTGCGTACGCGCGGCGCGCGCAAGATCCGCTTTCGCTTCTGTTGAACTGAAGACGAGCCCGGCCCTCTCCCGATCAGGAGGGGGAAACCTCAGAGCCAGTGCGCGATCACGAAGATCGCGAGCACCGCCAGCCATAACAGCAGCATGCGCCAGACCAGGCTCATCGCGTCGCGCAGTTCGAGCAGTGCCGGCGTCGGGGCGATCGCGTTGCCGTCGGGTACGTCGGTGTCGTCTTCGGCGATCTCGATGTCCACGCTCGCGCGCGCGGCAGCACCGAGAAAGCCGGTGTCCAGGCGTGCGCCGCCAGCGTGCCAGTCGCGCCATGCGCCGAAGACCGCATCGAAATTCGCTGCCAGGGCGAGCGCAAGCGTCATCAACTGCGCGACCGGCCATTCGAGCACCGCAAGCAGCCAGCGCACGCCTTCGCGCTGCGCCTCGGGCGCTTCGGCGTGCGCCGCGTCGCTGCCGAGCAAGGCGGCGATGCGATACAGCAATGCGCCGGCCGGACCCAGCAGCAGGAACCAGAACAAGGGTCCGAACCAGCGCCGCATCGCACTGGCGAAGACGCCCTCGACCAGCGCATGGCCGTCGAGGCCGCGCCCGTCGGGTGCAGGACCCGTCGACAGCAGGCTCGCGGCGGCGTCGCGCTTGGCTTCGGCATCCGGCGCATCGACGATCGCCTCGACATCGAGATCAAGGTCGCGCGGGCCCCAGCAATAGAACAGCACGAGCACCGCGAACACGAACCAGGGCACGCCCCACAGCGACTGCCGCAGGGCGAGCTGCAGCAGGCCGACCAGCAACACCGGCAGGCCGACGATCAGCAACAAACCGACGCGACCGTTCAATGCGCCTTCGGCGTCGGACATGCCGTTGATGTAGCGCCGCCATTCCACCAGCCAGTCGAAACGCCGCAATGCGGCCAACGACCGCGCCGCATGTCCTGCGAACAGGACGACGATGACGGCGATCAGGGCTGCGGACATGGACGATGCTCTGGAGAATTGCGTGGACGCATCGATTCTACCCCCACTCCCACGATGCCCGGGCGTCGCTCAAACGCTGCCATCGAGCCAGCGATCGATCAGCCAGCGCGAAATCGATTCCGGGCGCGACAGTCCGAGCGTCCCGTTGGCGACTTCGGCGAGAAGTTCCCCGCGCGTGAACCAGCGTGCGTCCTCGAGTTCGTCGTTGCAGCGCGGCACGTCGGGTTCGGCCAGCGCCGAGAAACCCAGCATGAGTCCCGACGGGAACGGCCACGGCTGCGACGCCACGTAATCCGCGTGCAACACGCGCACGCCGGCTTCTTCCATGACTTCGCGCGCGACGGTGTCCTCCAGCCGCTCGCCCGGCTCGACGAACCCCGCCAGCAGCGAATAGCGACCCGGCGGCCAGCTCGCCTGCCGGCCGAGCAGCAGGCGTTCGCCGTCGCTGACCAGCATGATCACCGCCGAGTCGATGCGCGGATAGTGCTCGCTTTCGCAACCATCGCAACGCGCGATGTGGCCGCTGTGCGTCATCCGCAGCGATGCGCCGCAATGGGTGCAAAAGCGCGTGCGCTGGCGCCACAACAGCAGGGCCCGAGCGTATGCGAACAGGCCGGCCTCGAACGCGGACAGCCGCGCCGCGGCAGCGCGCAGGTCGAGCGCATTGTCCAGCGCATCGGTGCGATGCACGAACCAGCCGCCGTCGGCGTCGATGCCGAGGAACAGCGCTGCATCCATGGCGCCCTCGGGAAACGCAGCGCCGCTCCGCACGGCGAGCGCATCGCGTTCGATGCTCGCCTCGGCATCGGCATCGCTGTCCATGGTCAGCACGCGCGCGGTAGGCCACAGCGCCGCGAGTCGTTCGCGGTCGTTGCGCAGGTGTTCGGCGCGGTCGAGCGGGCAGCCGGTGAATGCGATCGGCGGCAGCGATTTGCCCAAGGTCCCTCGCTTCACGCCGAGAACGAGCTGCCGCAGCCGCAGGTGGTCTTGGCGTTCGGATTGCGGATCGAGAACTGCGCGCCATTCAGGCTTTCGCTGTAGTCGACTTCCGCGCCCATCAGGTATTGCAGGCTGAGCGGATCGACCAGCAGGATCACGCCGTCCTTCTGCACCGCGAGGTCGTCCTCGGCCTGATCCTCGTCGAAACTGAAGCCGTACTGGAACCCCGAACAGCCGCCGCCGCTGATGTACACGCGCAACTTGAGCGCTGCGTTGCCTTCCTCGCGGATCAGTTCGGCGACCTTGTGCGCGGCCGCGCTGGTGAACACGAGCGGCGCATCGAGCTGCTGGTAGTTCTTCTGCTGCGCGGCGGACGGATGCATGGCGAGTGGGTCGGACATGCACTCAGGATGGGGGGTCGTCCGCGATAGATCAAGCTGGGAGCGGCCTCCGGCCGCGAATGCCCGCGTCGCAATCGCGCGCCGTTCGGGCCGGGACGGCCCTCCCACACACCCCGGGTACCGGCTGCTTCACCATTCCCGTCCCCGCTCCCATTCCCAGCTTCACTGCACCTTGCCACCGCCGGGCGCAGCGGGCTCGCCGGTCAGCGCATCGCTCCACGGGAAAGCCTGCTGGATCGTGGTGCCTTCCGAACGCAGGAACACGCGCACCCGATGCGGGGTGAAACCGGGCGGCAGCATCACGCTGCCCTCGACCTTCTGGAAATAGCGGAACTCGAACGGTTGCGCGGGAGCGTCGGGCTTCTGCAGCAGGTCGTTCCATTGCAGGGTCTGCAGCTTGCCGGCCTTCGCACCCTCGATCTGCAGGGTCAGGTCGCCTTGGCTGATCTTGCCGCGGTTGAGGTTCTGGGTAAGCGTGGTCGAAAAATGCCAGCTGCCGTTCGCGTCCTGGTCCACCTTCACGCTGTGCACCGACAACCCGCGACGCTGGCCGCTGGTGCCGACGAGGCGCTCGTAGAACGCGACATCGGCGCGCAGCGCGGAAACCTCTTCGTCGCGCTCGGACAGGCTGGACTGCAGCTCCTGGTTCGCGGCTCGGCTGATGTCGTCGGATCGCTTGAGCGTGGTGACGCGCTGCTGCAGGTCGCCGAACTGTTTGGCCTGCGCACGCAACTGGGTGTTCTCGGCGGTCAACCGGGACAGGTGCGGGGCGACCCAGCGCGCCGTGCCCCACCACGTCAGCGCGATGCTGCCTGCCCACAGCAACAGCACGAGGAACAGCAGCCAGCGGGTACCCCGCCGCAGTGGCGGAAGACGGAGATGGCGCACGAGGGTGAAGACGTCCATATGTGCTTCGGTATAGCCGCCGCGGCGCGCCAGCGTCAAGCCGCGCGCCCGCTATACTGCGTGGCCCTGGACCTGCGGATCGACGGCAATGTTCGGTTCGGCTATCGGCGACCCATCCGTTTTCGCGCTCGGCCTGGCGCTCGCATGGCTGGCCGGGGTGCGCGTGTACCTGACCGTGTTCGGGATCGGCGTGGCCGGTGCGATGGGCTGGATCGCATTGCCGCCGGCCTTGCAGGCGACCTCGTCGCCGTGGGTGATCGGCACCTGCGCGGCGCTCGCGCTGGTCGAGTTCGCGGTCGACAAGATCCCCGGCGTGGATACCGCCTGGGACCTGCTGCATACCCTGCTGCGCATCCCGGTCGGCGCCTTCCTGGCTGCCGCGACGCTGTCGCCGGATGGCCAGCTCGACGATCGCGCGCTGATTGCTGGCGGCGGTCTCGCGCTGGGCAGCCACGCGATCAAGACCGCGACCCGCGCCCTGATCAACACCTCGCCGGAGCCGCTGAGCAACTGGAGTGCGTCGCTGGGCGAGGACCTGCTGGTGCTGACCGCGCTCGCGCTGCTGGTCGCGCATCCGTGGTTCGGCTTCGGGATCGCAGTCGGCGCGCTGCTGCTGGGTTCGCTGGCGGTGCTGTGGATGTTCCGCGCGGTGCTGCGCCGCATCCCGCTTCGCCGCCCGGAGGCGATGGCCTGATGTACGACTGGATCAAGGCATTCCATATCGTGTTCGTGGTGACCTGGTTCGCCGGGCTGTTCTACGTGCCGCGCCTGTTCATCTACCACCACGACGCCACCGATGCGGTTTCGCGCGCGCGCTTCGTGACGATGGAACGGCGCCTGCTCGCGATCACCCACATCGGCGCGGCGCTGGCGCTGGCCTTCGGCATCGCGTTACTGTTGCAGGTGCCGGCGTTCCTGCAGCAGGGCTGGCTGCATGCGAAGCTCGGGCTGGTCGCGCTGCTGCTGGGCTATCACGGCTGGTGCATGAAACTCGCTGCGGACTTCCGGCACAGCCGCTCGGTACCGACATCGCGCTGGTTGCGCTGGTTCAACGAAATCCCGGTGCTGCTGCTGATCGGCGTCGTTTGCCTCGTGGTCGTCAAACCGTTCTGAGAGCCCCAACACACGATATGGATGGGGCAGCGCATAATGCGGTCGGGGGAAAAGATACATGATGAAGACCACTACCATCGCGTCGCAGCAGGAAGAATACCGGCAAGCTTTCCTGCGCCATCTGCCCAAGCGCATCGAGGCCGTGGAACAGCGCATCCAGCGCTACCGGCGCGAGGGCTGGGAAGCCGGCGGGATGGCCCTGCTCAATGACGATGTGCAGCGCCTGGCCGGCGCGAGCGGCCGTTACGACCTGCTCGAACCCAGCCAGCACCTGCTGACGCTGGAACAGATGCTCGGCGAGCACATCGCGCGCAAGAGCCTGCCCGATCCCCAGCAAAGCGATCGCATGCTTGCGTTGACCACGGCGGTCACCGCCTCGCTGGTCGCGCGACCCGACGCCCAGCAGCATTCCGCGCACAGCGAGATCGCTCCAGAACAGTACTGGCGCCGCTGGGCGCCCGATGCGCCGGAGCCCGGCGCATTGCCGCCACCGATCCTTGCGCCGACCGCACCGGCGATGCCCGCGACGACCGATGCCGCGAAGCCCGCCGCCGGAGCCGACGCCACTGCGCGCCGGATCTACCACCTGAGCGATGGCAATCCGCTCGCGTTCGAACTCGGCCAACGGCTGGAAACCGACGGCTACGAAGTCGAGCCGGTCGAGAACGTCGAGGAATTGTCCGAGCTGCTGACGAACCTGGCGCCGCAGATGGTGCTGGTGGACGCATCGCACATGGCCGACCTGACCGCCGTCGGCGCCGCCCGCCGCGATGTCCAGCAGCGCGCGCATGGGCAGCAGCAGCGTATCCAGCTGGTCGCGATGGCCGCGCAGGACAACCTGCAGTCCCGCCTCGACGCACGCCGCGCCGGCGTGGACGCATTGCTGTTCCCGCCGTTCAATGCCGCCGAGGTGCTGCGCCAGTTGCAGGCATTGCTGGCGCCCGCGGCCGAAGAAAAACTGCGCGTACTGATCGTCGAGGACGACCGCTCGCAGGCGCTGTTCGCGCAGAGCGTGCTGACCAATGCCGGCATGCACGCGCAGGTCGAACAGGATCCGATGCATGTGCTGGAGGCGCTCGAGTCGCTGCATCCGGACCTGGTGCTGATGGACCTGCACATGCCGCACGCCAATGGCGTGGAGCTGACCGCGCTGATCCGCGAGCATCCGGCCTTCATGCGCCTGCCGATCGTGTTCCTGTCCGGCGAGAACGATCCGGACGCGCGCTTCGAGGCGATCAATGCCGGCGGCGACGATTTCCTGTCCAAGCCGATCCGTCCCAAGCACCTCATCGCCGCGGTGCAGAACCGCGTCCGCCGGATGCGTACCCTCGCGCAACAGGGCGGACCGGCGCTCGGCGCACGCGACGAAGCGACCGGCCTGCATCGGCGCGCGTACGTGCTCGACAGGGTCAACGACGCACTCGGCACGAGCTCCGAGCAGAGCGCCACCGCCAGCGGCGGCGCCCTGTATCTCGAAATCGACGGCACCGCGATCCTGCGCGACCGGCTCGGCCTGGCCGTCCTCGAACAACTGCTGGTGGCGGCCGGACGCGTGCTCTCCGAAGCCATCGGCGAGCAGCACACCGGCGCGCGCATCAACGACGGCGCGTTCCTGATCCTTGCGACCGAACTGGACGACAACGCCCTGGACGCGCTCGCCCAACACCTGCGCGACCTGGTGATGCAGCATCCGTTCGAAGCCGCCGGCAAGGGCATGCGCCTGCGCGCGTCGGTCGGCATCTGCCCGCTGCGCTTCGGATTCGGCGATGCCAGCGCGCTGCTCAACACTGCCGAACGCGCCTGCCGCGAAGCGCGCATCAGCGACCAGGGCATCAAGCGCTACCAGCCGCTGAAACCGGCCGAGATGGACCAGGAATCGGCGCTGATCGAGCAGATCCGCGTAGCGATCGGCACCGATGGCTTCGGGCTGATCTACCAGCCGATCGTCGCCGTGCAGGGCGGCCAGGATGCGCAATACCAGACCCTGCTGCGGATGCGCGACGCGAACGGCCGGCTGCGTTCGGCCGCCGAGATCCTGCCGCTCGCCGAACGCGCCAAGCTGATGATCGACATCGATCGCTGGGTGCTGACCCGCGCGTTGAGCATGTTGCGTCAGCAACGCGACAGCGGTCGCAGCGTGCGTTTGTTCGTGCCGCAGGCGATGACGACGTTCGCCGCAAGGGACCAGGGCGGCTGGTTGAAGGCCGAACTGGCCGCGCACGAATTGTCCGGTTCTTCGCTGGTGCTCGAATGCCGACTCGAGGATGCGCTGCTCAATCCGCCTGCGTTGGTCACGTTTGCGAACGCGATGCGCGACGACGGCGTGCAGCTCTGCCTTGGTCAGTACGAACACACGGCCGACGCCAACCGCCTGCTCGACCAGATCCCGCTCGCCTTCATCAAGCTCGCCGGCAAGTACGTGTCGGCGAATGTGCCACAGGCGCTGCGCGACGAGTTGCGCATGCTGATCGACCGCGCGCACCTGCTCGGCATCCAGGTCATCGGCCACCGGGTCGAGGATGCGCAGACCGCGGCGACGCTGTGGATGAGCGGCATCGATTTCATCCAGGGCAACCTGGTGCAAAGCGCCGCCGGCGCGCTCGACTTCGACTTCAACGCCGCGGTGCTCTGATCGCCTATGCCCGAATCGCATCCGTTTCTCAATCCGCTGCGCTGGACCACTGCCATCGCGCTCGGCGGCGCGCTGCTTGCGCTCGTCCTGGATGTGGCGGGCATGCATGTGCCCTGGCGTGGGGTCGCTCTCGCGCTGGTAGCGGTCGCACTCGCCTGCTTCCTGCTCGTGCTGCAGATGGTGCGCAGCCAGATCCAGATCGCCTCCAACGCCGCCAGCAAGGCGACCACGGCGGCCAAGGCCGTTGCGACCCAGGCCGACGAGCAGGTCGGCCAGGTCGAGGCATTGCGGCATGAGCTCGAGGAACACCGACGGCTCCAGTCCGAACTCACCGCGGCCAAGCAGGCGGCGGAACAGGCGACGCTGGCCAAGGGCGAATTCCTCGCGACGATGAGCCACGAGGTGCGCACGCCGCTCAACGGCATCATCCCGATGCTCGACCTGCTGCAGTCTTCCAAGCTCGCGCTCGACCAGCGCGAGATGCTCAACACCGCCTTGCAGTCGGCGCGCCAGTTGCTGCGCATCGTCGACGACATCCTCGATTACTCCAAGCTCGAGGCGAATGCGCTGCAGCTCGAAAACGTCAGCATGAACCTGCGCGAGCTGCTCGACTCGGTGATCCGCCTGCTCGAACGCCAGGCCCAGGCCAAGGGCCTGCGGCTGTCGCTGCACATCGACCCGGAAGTGAAAGCGGCCTTCCGCGGCGATCCGCTGCGGATCCGGCAGATCATCAGCAACCTGATCAGCAATGCGCTCAAGTTCACCGAACGCGGCTCGATCACCGTCAATGTCAGCCGCCTGCGCGAGACCCGCACCCACCATCAGCTGCGTTTCGAAGTGCGCGATACCGGCGTGGGCATCTCTCCGGAAGCGGCAAGCAAACTGTTCAACGCGTTCTCGCAGGCCGATGCTTCCACGACCCGCGTCTATGGCGGCACCGGCCTGGGACTGGCGATCTGCAAGCGCATCGTCGACCTGATGGGCGGCCGCATCGGCGTGGAATCCGAACTCGGCAAGGGATCGGTGTTCTGGTTCGAGATCCCGATGCTCAAGGCCGCGAGCGAGATCGACGGCCCACGCACTGGGCTGCAGAGCGCGCGCGCGCTGGTGCTCACTTCCGACTCCGCGATGCAGCGCCGGCTCACGTCGAGCATGTCGAACGCCGGCATGAATCCGGTTTTCGTCGAAACCACCCAGGACGCGCTGAACCAGCTGCGCTCGTCAGCGGCCTCGCCGACCCGCGGCTTCGACGTGCTGATCGTCGACCTGTCCTCGATCAGGCACACCGTCGTTGCGCTGCACCGCAACCTGGCGAACATGGATGGCGTCGAACGGCTGCGCGTGCTGTTCCTGGAAGGCGGTGATCCGGTGCCAGCCGACGTCCGCGCGCTGCCAAACGCGGTCGTGGTCCCCCGCTCCCTGGCCGACGGCGACCTGCGGCCGAAGCTGACCGAGATGCTGGCCGGCGAGGCGATCAGCGCGGTCGGGCGCGATTCGCGCGCCGCAGTCAGCATCGCGCCCGCCCAGCCACAGCTGGCAATGCAATCGGAAGCAACGGACGGACCGCCGATCGCCCCGCTGCCGATCAAGGGGAAACTGCTGCTGGTGGAGGACAACCCGGTCAACCTGCTGGTCGCGCAACGGCTGATCTCGCTGACCGGCATGCAGTGCGACACCGCCGAAAACGGCGAGCAGGCGCTGGAAAAGCTCCACCGGGGCAACTACGACATCGTCCTGATGGACTGCCAGATGCCAGTCATGGATGGCTACACCGCAACCCGCGCCTGGCGCGTGCACGAAGCGGACAACCAGCTGCAGCCGATGCCGATCATCGCGATGACCGCGAACGCGATGGCCGGCGACCGCCAGAAATGCCTCGACGCGGGCATGGACGACTATCTGTCCAAGCCGGTTGCGCGCGAACACCTGGAAAACACCCTGCGGCGCTGGCTCGATGCGCCTGCCCGGGCGCGGCGCGCTACCCCGCTGCAAGCTCCGCAACCGCCGGCGATCGAAACCGCCGTGTCCGCCGTCGCCGCTGTCTCTGCTGTCGACGTGGAACCCTACGACGCCAACTCGCCATTCCCGCCGGAAGCCGTCGCGGCCCTTGGAATCGCGGCGCCATTCGCGGCAGCATCGGTCGCGGTCAGCCCGGTCGCCCCGACCCCGCCAACTGCGCCACCGCCTGAACCCGCTCCGCCTGCGCCCGCCACAGTCACTGCCGCCGCGCCGCCCCCACCCGCCGCCCAGTCCGCAGGCCCGGCGCTGGATTCGGAAGTCATCGAAGAACTGTGGAGTGCGATGGGCGACCAGTTCAAGACGCTGGTGGATGTCTTCCTCGATGACGCTCCCAAGCACCTGGCCAAGCTGGAAGCGGCCGCGGTCGTCGGCGACATCGCGCGCATGGCCGACCCCGCGCATGCGCTGAAGTCATCCAGCGCGAACCTCGGCGCCATGCAGGTTTCGGCTGCGGCCAAACACATCGAACATGGAGCGCGGGCCCGCTCGCTCGCCGACGCGGTCGGCGCCGTGGCCGCACTCAACCGCGAATTCCGCCGCGCCGAAACCGAACTGCGCGTGCTGTTGCACTGACGGCCTCCCGGCCGCGCGCCCTTGACCCGGATTCAGCGCCCGGCCACCTTGCGTGGCGGCCGCTCGTCGCGCTCGAACTGCACGACCGGCTGCAGGCCGAGGATGGTGACTCCCGCCGCCGTCGCCTGCGCCTGCGGCGCCAGGTGCACCAGCGCCCGCGCATACACGCGGCGCTTGAAGGTCACGACATGCTCGACCGGATACCAGAAATCGACCCAGCGCCAGGTGTCGAACTCTGGCTTCTCGGTCAGGTCGAGCTTGACGTCGTCATCGCTCGTGAGCAGTCGCAGCAGGAACCATACCTGCTTCTGGCCGATGCACTGCGGACGCTCGTCGCGGCGGGTACTGCGGTAAGGCAGCCGGTAGCGCAGCCAGCCAGGCGTCGCGCCGAGCACCTCGACGTGCCCTGGCAGCAGCCCGGTTTCCTCGCGCAACTCGCGATACATCGCCTCGAGCGGGGTCTCGTCGGTATTCATCCCGCCCTGCGGGAACTGCCAGCCGTCACGATGCACGCGCCTGGCCCAAAACACCTGCCCGTCGTCGCGCATCAACACGATGCCGACATTGGGCCGGTAACCGTCCGGATCGATCACGGCACGGACTCCCAAATACTAATGGCCCGACTCTGCCACAGCCTGCCGATGCGCCACAAGCCGGGCGCGTCGTGAATTGACGCGGGGCGCGGCGACGTGGACAATGCCCGGCTCCGAACGACCATTGCAGCTCCGCCGGCAGGAACACGGCGCGCATCGGGTCCAAAGGGCAAGATTCAGCAAATGGCTACGTAGCTCAGCTGGTTAGAGCGTGGCACTCATAATGCTAGGGTCGCAGCACCGCAACAACACAATTTGGCTATGTAGCTCAGCTGGTTAGAGCGTGGCACTCATAATGCCGAGGTCGGTGGTTCGAGTCCACCTATAGCCACCAATTTAGTCTTGTAAATCAGCATGTTGTGATCTCAAGCCCGCCCTCGAAGCGGGTTTTTTTGTGCCCAAGCACCCTGGCACTAACTTGCTTGGGGTCATCGGGGGCGCCAGCATCCGAATCCGCCGCGAATTGCGTCGTGCCCAATTCGTGCCCAAAGTTTTTCAGGACCTGGCCAGGACACAGCCCGATTGACTCCAGCACTGCGTGCCCAACCAGCGGGGCCGTATGGCAGCATTTTTCAACAACATCTTTCGAGGAACATGATGTCCAGGATTGTTGCAGCACTCGCCGTCTTCGCAGTACTCGCGCTACCCATGCAGGGCCGCGCCTCCCCGAACCAACCCGCCTCGGACGCCAACGCTGGGCAACAGGCCGCTCCCGCCGCGGCCACCGCGACCCCTGCCGGGAACGCGAAAGACCTGCCGCCGATCACGGTGTCGGCCCCCATACCGCAAATCTGGACGTACCAATAAAGGCAACAGCAAGGTGCTCCTGTTGGGGGACGGTCTACCCTGAGCCAGCAGGACTTACGTTCGTTCCTATCAGCATCCATCGCGCAATCGGGCGCCGTCATCGGACTACCCTGGTTCCATTTCGAAGCCAACGTCAACCTCTTCAACGTCCTGCCGATCTGGCACGCGGCCAGCGGAGCCAAGTACCTGCCGGACGGGAAACAGCTAGCGGATGTCCTGTCCCCATCCCACCTGCAGCGTTGGAACGCGCTCAAGGTCCAGTACCTGCCTCACGCCGACAAGGCCGACCGCATGCGACCCATGTATGCGGCATGGAAACTCTACGAAGCCGTGCTCGGGCACTCGGCGTGGCGGTCGATTCGTCCACCCTCGAACTGATCCAGCACGATGCCAGGCAGAGCGGCATCCCGATCATCGATGCCCAGTTCTACTGGACCGTCAACGATCCCAAGACGGCAGCCCACGCGTTCGAACCCAGTCAGCAAGCCGATTCGGCCTGTTTCCAATCGATCCTGTCCGGCATCGACGGAGTGCCCGATTCCGCGCGCACCATGGCCGAGGCATGGGGCCCTTGGCGATGTCGCCACGATGCAGGCCTACGTGAACACGCACACGATCACCCGTCCCTGCTGGTCAGCCGTCACCCAGGCGGCCGTCGCACAGCAACAGGGACTGGATCGCGACGTCGAAGAGCGCAAGGCATGGCTGGCAGCGTTCAATACCGCCGCCGCCAAGTATCCGGTCGTGTTCACCACGGCCTCCGTCCAGGACATCTTCAAGCCAGCTCGCCAGATCGAGTGGCTGATGCAGGAAGGCTACGTGCTGGTGCAGCCGGATGCAGCCCAGACCTCGGCGCCCACGTCGGCGCCGGCAAGTACGATTGCGGGATCAACAGCGTTCGAATGATGCTTGCCGTGTATCCTGGCGAGCAGGCACGGCTCTAACGCGGGCGATGAATAGTCCCCAATCTCGTCGCCGCGTCGCCAAGTTTTTTGGTTCCGCTTCGTATGTGATCAGGTCGCGGATTTCAGGGATGCTCAGTGCGCAGTCCGACCATCATCGAGTTGCGGACGTTCGGCAGGAAGCAGATGTCGAAGATCTGCGAGACGATCTGCACGCCGCACCATCGGTCTGCATCGCGTTTCGCCAGATCCGCATCGAATTGAAGAACGTCGAAGCACTGGTTGAGCGGCTTGCCAAGCTGTCAGGCTGCGCCCTGCATCGCTTCCACTATGGGGGTATCAGCGGCCCCCTTTGCGTTTCGTAGCCTAAGCGCATTGCTGATCACTGACACCGAACTCAGACTCATCGCTAGCGCGGCGATTGCCGGGCTGAGCAGCCATCCGGTCCATGGGTACAACATGCCGGCAGCGATCGGAATGCCGATGGTGTTGTAGAAGAAAGCGAAGAAAAGATTCTGGTGGATGTTGCGCACCGTGGCCTGGGACAGCGCTCTGGCGCGCACGATGCCGCGCAGGTCGCCCTTGACCAAAGTGACCTTGGCGCTTTCCATCGCGATGTCGGTGCCTTGCCCCATCGCGATCCCGACATCGGCCGAGGCCAGCGCGGGCGCGTCGTTGACGCCATCGCCCGCCATCGCGACTCGCCGGCCCTGTGCCTTGAGCTCGCGAACCACGCGCGCCTTGTCGGCCGGCTGCACGTCAGCCTCGACCCGCGCGATGCCGAGCTTCGCTGCGACCGCCTTCGCGGTGGTCGCGTTGTCGCCGGTCAGCATGATGACTTCGATCCCGGCCGCGCCCATGGCCCGCAACGCCTCGACGGAGCCGGGCTTGATCGGATCGGCAACAGCGACCAGCCCGGCGAGCTGGCCATTCACGGCGACGAACATGACGGTCTTGCCGTCCAGCCGCAGCGTTTCTGTCTGCGCCATTCCGGCATCGACAGCGACCGATTCGGCGTCCATCAGCGCGCGGTTGCCCAATGCGACCCGATCGCTTTCGATGCTGCCGGTGACGCCGCGACCGGTCTGCGACTGGAAGTCCTCGACCTGCAATTCGGCCAGACCGCGCTCCTTGGCGCCAGCCAAAATCGCAGCAGCCAGCGGGTGCTCGCTGCCGCGCTCGAGCGCCGCCGCCAGCGCAAGTACGCGCTGCCCATCGACGCCGGCGAAAGCCACGACGTCGGTCACAACCGGCTTGCCGACGGTCAGGGTGCCGGTCTTGTCGACCACCAGCACATCGATTTTTTCCAGCGTCTCGATCGCTTCGGCATCGCGAAACAGCACGCCCATCTGCGCTCCGCGACCGGTGGCGACCATGATCGAGATCGGCGTGGCCAGACCCAGCGCGCACGGGCACGCGATGATCAGCACCGCGACCGCGTTGATCAGCGCATATGCGAGCTTCGGGTCCGGGCCGAACCATGCCCACGCGGCGAACGTCAGTGCTGCGCAGACGACCACGCCAGGCACGAACCATCCGGCGACGCGATCGGCGAGTCGTTGCAGCGGGGCGCGCGTGCGCTGCGCGTTGGCGACCAGTTGCACGATCTGTGCGAGCAGGGTTTCGGCACCGACTTTCTCCGCCCGCATGACCAGGCCGCCGGTCTGGTTGAGCGTGCCGGCGATCACCTTCGCATCGGCCTGCTTCTCGACCGGGATCGGTTCACCGCTGAGCATCGACTCATCGATGCTGCTGCGGCCTTCCAGCACGACGCCGTCGACCGGCACTTTTTCGCCGGGGCGGATGCGCAGGCGATCGCCCCGGGCGACCTGTTCCAGCGGCACGTCCTGCTCGCTGCCGTCGTCGGCAATCCTGCGCGCGTTCTTCGGTGCGAGTCGCAGCAAGGCGCGCACCGCATCGCTGGTCCGGTTGCGCGCACGCAGTTCCAGCCATTCGCCGAGCAGTACCAGGGTCACGATGACCGCCGCCGCTTCGAAGTACAGGCCTACCTGACCGTGCGCGTCGCGGAAGGCTGCTGGAAACAGCGACGGCGCGAGCAGCGCGATCACGCTGTCGACCCAGGACACGCCGACCCCCAGTCCAATCAGCGTGTACATGTTCGGCGAGAGGTTGCGCAATGAGGTCCAGAAACGCTGGAAAAAGCTTGCGCCACCCCACAGCACCACGATCGACCCGAGCACGAACTCAAGCCACGCAGTCCATACCGGCGTGTGCCAGCGAAACAGATGCGGTCCCATCGCGACCAGAAAAACCGGCAACGTCAGCGCAGCGCTGATCCAGAGCTTGTTGCGCACCGCAGCGATCTCGGCCTGCGCGTGGCTGTCATCGGTGCTGGGCTGCATTGGCTCGAGCGCCATGCCACAGATCGGACATGCACCGGGCGCATCCCGAACGATTTGCGGATGCATCGGGCAGGTCCATTGCGCTCCCGCTGAAGCAGCCGCGACAGCAGGATCAGGCACGGACACCGAGCCCGCTGAACCGGCGTATTTCGCTGGATCGGCGACGAAGGTGTCGCGGCAGCGCTCCGAGCAGAACAGGTACGTTGTTCCATGATGCGTTGCGTTGACCACCGCTCCGGTCGGATCAACCGACATGCCGCATACCGGATCGACCTTGTGAGCCGCATCATTGACAACAGGCGGCTCGAGATCGTGCCCGACGTGGTGATGTTGCGTAT